>CAZIXF010000002.1:31901-224918 GCA_964543195.1 uncultured Roseivirgaceae bacterium | reverse complement strand
GTTTATGAATAATCGGGGTTAATAATCAGGAATTTATGCTCTAATGAATAATCTGTATTAAAATTTTCAGGCCGGGTTTTTTCAATGATGGAAATTATGTGTTCAAATCGCTCTAAAAAGTTTTTTGAGGAAAGAGATACCCGGTAACCGATGGGTCAATAAAATCATATCACCGGGCGAGGTAAAAAGTTAAAATAGTTAAATAATTATTAAACAATTTCAAAAATTTATATTTTAAGCTCACCGATCTCAAATTTCTGTAAACACAATATAATGATATCATGAACAACACCAGGATTTTTAATTATTTACACAACCCTTTGCTTTTACTTTTTGCCCTGGTCATCAGTTTTCAGGCCCTGGGCCAGACCGATGATTTCAGGTCCATACGGACGGAAGTCTATTTTGACGAAACCCTGAGAGACTGGGATGGGTTCGGATTCAACTATGTGGAAACAGCCCAGACCATGAATTACGAGGAAGACCCGCAGGAATACGGGGGCTTCAGCCTGCTGGATGAAAAAGGGGGGAAGGAGATCATCGGGCTGATTTTAGGAAAAGACGGGAGTCTTACCTATGAAGTCCCCTCCAGGTCGGTGACGACGTTTTTCGGCATTAAGTAAATCCGGTTTGATTAACCTTTTCGTTAAAATCCTGCTGTATCTTTATTACTCCCTTCTTCTTGGCTGGATACCGGTGAACCGGGATTTCAGGCCATCGGAAGAAGGCATCGAGATCTTTATATCCTCAAATGGTGTGCATACCGACTTCGTGGTACCCATAAATACGGCAGGGATCAACTGGCGGGCTTTCTTTCAAGGTCAAAATTTCGGCCCGGTCCTGGACCAGGCTCCCTATATCGCTTTTGGATGGGGAGATAAAGGATTTTATCTGAACACTCCGGAATGGAAAGATCTTACTTTTAAAACTGCTGTAGTAGCCGTTTTCACGCCAAGTGGATCGGCCATGCACGTCACCCTGTGGGGAAAGCCTGTGGAGGATGAACTGACTAAAAAAGTCAGACTGAGCAGAAAGGAATATATACGGTTAAACGCGTATATTAGAAACTCCTTCTTGCTTAATAGCGGGGGTCGGCCGGTACGGATCGATCATCCCGGTTACGGCCCGGACGATCTCTTTTTTGAATCGGTTTATCAATTTCACTTGTTCAATACCTGTAATATATGGACCAATCGGGGAATGAAAAAAACCGGTATCCGCACCTGTGTCTGGTCGCCCTTTGATAAGGCTATTCTTTACCAGGTTTCTAAAATTAAAGAATAAAGCCTTATTTTTGCTTCAGGAGGACAAACGCAGGCGATGCATACCCATTCGGACCATTCGCATGATGAAATAAACCTCAGGGGCAGGAACCTGATCATAACCATCGTGCTGAATCTGCTGATCACGGTGGCCCAGATTGTCGGAGCCATTTTTGCCAATTCACTGGCCCTGCTTTCGGATGCTTTTCACAACTTCACCGATACCTCCTCCCTTCTCATCAGTTATATAGCCAACAAGCTAACCAAAAAACAATCCACCAAGCAACAGACATTCGGTTATAAACGGGCTGAGATCATTGCCGCTTTTGTAAACTCTTCCTTTCTTCTTGTGGTGGCTGCTTATATTATCTATGAGTCGGTCGACCGCATATTTTTTTCGCCGGAGACCGGGATCGATTCGGTGCTTGTCATGGCGCTGGCCGGTTTCAGTATTGTAATGAACGGCCTGAGCGTGCTGGTGATCTATAAGGATTCGAGGTCCAATATCAACATCAAATCGGCCTACCTGCATCTTTTCACGGATATGTTGTCATCCATTGCGGTGCTTGCCGGGGGGGCGGCCATTTATTTTTTCGGCATTACCATCATCGACCCGATATTATCTGTCTTTATTGCTATTTACCTGATCATCTTCGGATGGAGGCTGGTAAGCCAGAGTTTAAAAGTATTGATGCAGTTTACTCCAAAAGGTATTGATATCGAGGAAATCGCAGAAAAGCTTACGGGCTTCAATGAGATAAACAACATCCATCATGCACATGCCTGGCAATTGAATGAAAACACCATTATGTTCGAAGCCCATGTGGCCTTCGAGGAAAACATCACCATCAGGGAAGCCTGTTCGATCATGGAGAAAATGAGAAAATATTTAGACAAAAACTATAATATTCATCATACTACCTTTCAACCCGAATTCGGGGTTCCCTGCAACGAGGCTCTGATCAGTCAGGGTGACTCCCTGCAATGAGATTTCTTAATCAGCAATTCCCGTAAGACTCTGCTCATGAACCGGCTCGGTATAGTCCAGCAGGAAGTATTTTGTATCGTGTACCGTGGTCAGGTAGCCGGATTGCCGGATCAGTTGTGAAACACGGTCGTTTTCCTCATTTCCGGAAACCACCCTGTTCAATTCCCGGTCAATCACAATCACCTCGGGGCAATAGAGATCGATCGTCAGGTTTGTATTACCGAATTGACTGTCGATACATCCCCGAATAAATTCTTCCTCTGCCGTACCCGACGATATCGCAGCTTTTTTCGAACTGTCGAAGGGATTGGTAGAGGCTGTTGAAGCAACCAGAACCGTAAGGAGAATTGTCATTATTGTATTCATGGCATATTTTCTTTGGTTTCATGATATGTTATTGCCAAGCCTGTGCCAGAATTTGTATTATCCTGGTAATCTGAATGTTGCATATGATTTTAGCAATGAATTTGTGTTCATAAATGAACGGTTTGCTTATTTGGTTATACGGAAATGAGTTTCCGGGGGAATTCGGTCGCGCTTTTTGATTCCCTATCCTGAGGCCCCCGAATGATCTTTAGATCATTCCTGAGGGGTTTCAGACACTTCGGGAATCTCAGTGTAAGGACATAATTGAATTGGTTTCCTGAGAAGATTGTTCAAATCGACAGTGGTAAGGTCCTCAGTCCTTTTCTTCAAGCTTGAACCGGGCCGTCAGATCACCCACCTGCAGAGTGAAATAACCGGGTTCAAGCTGTAGTTCGCCTCTTTCATCCGGGAAGCTTAGATGCTGCTGAGGATCAATTTTGAATTTATATTCTTTCTTCTCACCGGGAAGCAGGAACTGCTTTTGAAAATGAACCAGCTCCCTGACAGGCCGGGTAAACGTGCCCACTTCATCGGATATATACCACAACACGGCTTCTTTGCCCTCCCTTTGACCGGTATTCCTGACCACCACCGACACCTCGATATTTTCGTTTTCGTATATCAGCGTATCACTCAGGGTAAGATCAGCATATTCATACCTTGTGTAACTCATACCGGTTCCGAATTCACCAATGGTATATCGTTGAACATCCTCATTATACACATTAAGATTTGAAAATACCATATGCTTATGATTATACGGTATGATATGACCCGTTCTGAAGGGATAGGTTATGGACATTTTACCACTGGGATTGATCCTGCCTTTCAATATGCCGGCCAGGGCCTCACCTCCGAACATGCCGGGAAGACCGGCGAAGATCACGGATTCACACTCATCAAACAGTGTTTCAATAATACGGGGACGACCTTCCAGCAGGATCAATATAACGGGCTTCCCGGTATTGACCGCTGTTTCAATCAGGTCTATTTCTTCTTCGGGAAGCTCAAGGTTATCAATATTCCCCCATCCTTCAGCGTAGGGACTTTCACCCGTAACCACCACAATAGCATCCGCGGTCCTGGCATGCCAGTTAAGCGACCGCTGATCCGTTAATACGATCCTCGTATTGTCATACTCCTCTTCCAGCGCCTGCACCACGGTTTTTATGGAATCCGGATATAGGGTTTCATCGTTACCCTGCCAGGAATAAGTCCACCCCCCGCACAAGGCCATCCCGGAATCCGCATTTTTACCTACTACCACCAGTTTTCCGGGACGGATCAGGGGCAGCAGGTTCCGTTCGTTTTTCAAAAGGACGATTGATTCGGCGGCTGCATCCCTTGCTGCTTTATGAGCTTCTGCCGATCCCACCTCATCGAAATACCGCTCCGTGGGATAGGGATTGTCAAACAAACCCAATCGGTATTTTAGCCTGAGGGTCCGCAGCACGGACAGATCGATCCTTTCTTCCGGGATCCGGTCTTCCCGTACCAGTTCTTTCAGATAATCGCAGAAATCGGTGGTGGTGGGGGTCATGGCCATATCGATGCCGGCCATCACCGCCTTGTAAGTCGATTCCTTTTCGTTTTCAGTTACCCGGTGTTCCCTGTGCAGTTTGATAATATCTTCATAATCCGTGATCACCACGCCTTCGAACCTCAACTGGTCCCGGAGAAGGGTAGTGAGAAAATAATAGGAACCATGCACCGGTTTGCCATTGATCTCAGCCGAATTGGCCATTACGGTATACACTCCGGCATCAATAGCAGCCTGAAAAGGAGGAATGAGTTGTTCCTGTAATCGTTGAGGAGCTATATCTGCCGGTGTCCGGTCCCATCCGGTATTGGGAAGTGAGTAGCCCAGAAAATGTTTTGCACAGGCAGCCATCCTGTAATCACCGACAGAAGTTTCCTGAAGTCCCCTAACATATTCCCTGCCCATAATGGTGGCCAGGTGTGTATCTTCACCGAACGTTTCATATAACCTGGGCCAGAGTTTATTGGTGCCTATACCCAGCACGGGAGCAAAATTCCAGTGATGACCCAGGTGGGCAGCTTCCTTCACCGTATATTCACCCATCATACGGGCAAATTCAGGATTGAATGTAGCACCAATGTTGATCTCATGAGGGAAAATGGTACCGCCATAGATATAATTCGTGCCATGCACATGGTCGATCCCGAAAATCATGGGGATTTTATGTGAAGTGTGGGCCAGATTGATCTCCTGCAAACGACTTCCTATGGCATACCATTCTTCGGGTGTTCTCGCCCCCCCGGTAAGAAAGGAACCGATCTGATATTTCTGAATTACCGAAGCCAGCCTGGCCGAATCTATAACTGCAGCCTGACCACCGGTACCTTCAACCATAGCTTCATCCACTCCGAAAAAAGCTTCATTCAATTGGGTCATCTGACCGATCTTTTCGGTCAGGGTCATACGAAGAAGAAGACTATCGATAAAATCTTCCATCTCATCATTGTCCGTACGCTCATGGGTAATGCGTTCAAATATTGATAGGTCTCTTGGATCGTCTGAATAACGGTTTTTACAGCCAATTAAAATGAGGACAATAAAAACTATTGTGTCTATGTAACTGATTTTCATGTTAGCTCCCTGATAAACCCTTGGAAATTAATTATCAAAAATATAAAAAATACTTATAATGCAAGTTTTTATAAGAAAATTAGAATGTGTTAATTTGGCCAAAATCGGCTGTTGTTTAATACGAATAATTTAACAGGGCTAAGCTTACAACTAAATTAACGAAATCGGCGGATATATTATTGAATTCAGCGAATTAATGTGGGGCATGCCCCTCCTGATACTTCTTGTGGGTGGAGGGCTGTTCTTTTTCGCTTATTCGGGTCTTGTTCCGTTCCGGTATTTCGGACATGCATTGAATGTTTTGTCCGGCAAATACGATAAATCCACCGATCCCGGTGATATCAATCACTTCCAGGCCTTATCCACGGCGCTGGCTTCAACGGTAGGAATGGGCAATATAAGTGGTGTTGCGGTAGCCATAACCACCGGAGGTCCCGGTGCCGTGTTCTGGATGTGGGTAAGTGCCTTTGTGGGAATGGCCACCAAATTTTTCACCTGTTCGCTGGCGGTAATGTACAGGAAAAAAGATGAAAAAGGGGATCTGCAGGGCGGCCCCATGTACGTAATCACTGAGGGGCTCGGGAAGAACTGGAGACCGCTGGCCATCTTCTTTTCCCTGGCCGGAATGATCGGGGTGTTACCCCTGTTTCAGGCCAACCAGCTTACCCAGGCCGTCCGTGACCTTTATCTTATTCCGGCAGGGATCGATCATCCCATTCTGATCAATATAACAATGGGGGTGATTTTAACGTTGATATCGGGCATTGTAATATTCGGGGGTATTAAAAGGATTGGAAGTGTAGCCGGCAGGCTCGTGCCCTTTATGGTTGCAGTTTATTTTTTGGCAGTGATCATTATCCTTGTCATTAAGTCTGAATACATCCTGCCTGCCTTTGGACTCATTTTTACCGATGCCTTCAGTGGAAACGCCGTCCTGGGAGGCGCCCTGGGGCAACTGATCATTACCGGTGTAAAAAGAGGCACATTCTCCAATGAAGCCGGTCTCGGTACGGCTCCCATGGCCCACAGTGCGGCAAAGACCAATGAACCCATAAGGGAAGGCCTGGTAGCCATGCTCGGACCGGCAATCGATACACTGATTGTATGTACACTAACTGCACTGGCCATTATCGTCAGCGGGGTCTGGAAAACATCCGGTGACGACGGCATCACCCTCACGGCCACAGCATTTGGTGAGGTGCTCTCAGGAACGGGTATCAACCTGTTGATGGTATGTGTTCTTTCCTTTGCCCTGACTTCGTTATTTGCCTATCCCTATTACGGAGCCAAATGCTTTACCTTTGTCTTCAGAGCCAGGAATAAGCATATCTATGATTATATCTATCTGCTTGGGATCTTTCTGTCATCCGTGACCAGCCTGAACGTGGTGATCAACCTCGTGGATGGTATATTTGCCCTGATGGCTATCCCGACCATGATATCAGCCCTCCTGCTGGCGCCGAAAGTTAAAAAAGCAGCCAGGAAATATTTCAGTGAATTATGACCAGGAGATCTTTTTAATGTAAACAGGATTTCTGAAAAAAATGGATCAGTAAATTTCAGCAGGGTTGCTAGCGGATTTACTTTAGATTATAAGAGAGTTTCGATCAACTTTCGTGAACAAAAAATATTACCTCATGAAACGAACAGGAAATATAAGGCTGTTATCTGATCAATCCGGATTTAAATCCTACCGGTGTTCGACCGTTATTCCCGGGTGGCAATGCCATTTTCTGCGGTTATTGTGGCTTAAATTCTAAAGGTGTTCGACCGTTGTGATCATCTTATCGGTTGTTTATGATTTGGATAACAGGTTTAAACCCTACCGGTGTTTGACCGTTATTTTTTCACTTGTAGCCATTTTTTAATCTGAAAAATGTTTAATTAGCATTTATAAATGTCATTAATACCGAACTAACTTCAATTTTATTCATTAAAAATACAGGATAATCCATGAAACGAATTATAATTATTTTCTTAACACTTGCCATACTGCAATTATCCGGTTGTGATCAAAAACAGACCAAAACAGTTGAACAAGCCTTTGAAACAGCGAAACCGCTTAACATAATCCTGTTGATCGGCGACGGAATGGGCGTTTCCCAGGTGTCTTCTGCTTTTTATTTCAACGGTGATGCCACAAATTTCGAAAGATTCAAACATATCGGCTTGATCAATACCTCGTCCACCAGTCATAAGATCACCGATTCAGCCGCCGGGGGTACTGCTTTTTCCTGTGGAGAGCGTACCTATAACGGTGCGATCGGGGTCAACACCGATACCACTGAAATTGAAAATATTGTCGAGATCCTGAGCCGCCGTGGTTATAAAAGCGGGGTTGTAGCCACCTCTTCCATAACCCATGCCACACCGGCTTCATTTTATGCCCATGTGAAGTCAAGGGGAATGGAAGAAACCATTGCGGCCCAGTTAACCCGCTCGGAAATTGATATTTTCATGGGTGGAGGACGTGATTTCTTTGAAAATCGTGAGGATAACCTGAATTATACCGACTCGCTGAGACAACATGGGTTTAAGGTGTTTAACTCTTTAGACGATTTGGGCAGCCTGAATGCGGAAGAGAAATATGCCGTGCTGGCTGCGGAGGGAGCCCTGCCTCCGGCTCATCAGGGAAGGGGTGATTTCCTGTCCCGGACCACAGAAAAATCGATAAACTATCTTTCGGAAAACCCTGAAGGGTTTTTCCTGATGGTGGAAAGTTCACAGATCGACTGGGGAGGACATGCCAATGAGGGTGATTATGTGATTGCCGAAATGCTGGATTTTGACCAGGTCATTGGAAAAGCACTGGATTTTGCTGCAGAGAATGAAGAAACCCTGGTTGTCGTCACTTCGGATCATGAAACCGGCGGATATACCCTGGGAGCGGCCCAGGCCGAAGGGATGAGTGCCGACTATAATCAGCTAGAGTCGCTTTTTGCCACCGGAGGTCATTCCGCCACACTGATCCCTGTTTTTGCATACGGGCCCGGAGCGGAAGAATTCTCAGGGATCTATAAAAATTCAGATATATTTCATAAGATAAAAAAGCTGCTGGATTAGTAATCAAAGGGTTTAGGGTGTAGGGTGTAGGGTGTAGGGTGTAGGGTGCAGGGGTTGGTGTTCGGTGGCAAGAAGCCGTAAGTCGGATTTTCGACTTGCGATTCGGGGTTTTTTTCATCACGAGACACCAAATCGCCAAATCACTAAATCACTAAATCACCAAATCGCCAAATCACCAAATAATTTGGTGCGCACGAGAAGAATCGAACTTCCACGGGATTTAACTCCCACCAGGCCCTCAACCTGGCGCGTCTACCAGTTCCGCCACGTGCGCAATATAAAAAGAACAACTTGTAAAGCAATAATCAATATTACGTTCCTGCCGTCTATCGACTTGCCCGCCGAAACTTCCCTGAAGCAAAACGTAGGCGAATGAATGCGTGTTCCGCCATGTACGCTGATAGAATTAATTTTGTCATGCCCACATACCATCAATGCATATCAATGACCATCAGGACCGCAAATTTAATTTGCTTTTCTTTGAAATCCAAGGATAAATGATATATGCAAATGGCAGGTATTCGGAACGTGTGTATAGGGGTGAAGGCAAATGGTATGGTACGGGAATAAACCGCAAAAAAGAGCTAATGAACGGGATCTATCCGGTCCGGCTTATTTTATGGAGTTTTTCTACATTCAGGATACGAATATTCCGGCCGGAAACTTCCAGAATACCATCATCATTAAAATCTTTCAATGTTCTTGTAACGCTTTCCCTGGTGGAACCGATGAGCGCGGCCAGGTCGTTTTTGGTAAAGGGCAGTTCAAAACGGGTGCTGTGAAAAATCTCATCCGATAAACAGATCAACGCATCGGCGAGCCTGCCGGGAAGTTGCTTCTGGTTCAGATCAATAAACCGCTGAAAATATCCCAGTTCCTCATTCGAGATAAAATTCAGTATTTCGGTGGCGAACCCGCCGTTTTTCAGGATCAGCTCCTTGAATACATCGATATCGATCAGGCAGGTTGAGATAACAGTTAACGCGGATGCAGAATAATGGCCCGGATTTCCACCCAATACAGACTGTAGTCCAATATAGGACCCGGGACGGGCGATCTTGAGGATCTGATCCCTGCCTCTGATGCCTTTTTTATGAAGTTTGGCAAAACCTTCCCTCAGAAAAACGATCTTTTCCGGCCTGGCCCCTTCCCTGAAGACTGTTTCTCCCTTGCTTAGGGTGGCTTCCAAACAATGGCTTTGCAGCATTTCCAGCTGACCGGGATCAAGGATGCTTACGGCCTTTGACTTCATCCGGCAATCCGTACACTGTATTGATGATTTTGAGATTTCCACCGTAATATTAACTGGATACCGGTCAAAAATAATCATTTGGAATAATTCGAAACATGATATCTGTCAGAAAAGATCATGGGCAGGGTTCCTGATAGGGCCCGGAGCATTAAGTCAAGGGAAGCTTTGCACGGTGTAACCTTCATTCAGGTGAGGTCCCTTTTTAAAAAGGAATGAAGTTGCGATTATCAATACTCATTATCAGCACTCATCGGATGATTTACCCGTACTCATCGTATGACTTCGAGTTATATGATGAGTTTCAGACTTCAAGTCAAACAGTGAGTTTCAGACTTCAAGTCATACGGTGAGTTTGTTTTTCTACGATGAGTTAGATCGAGACAGATCCCTGATCTTAAGTCATAAAATGAGACATCCTCATTGGAATTACATGATCCTTATAATTGGACTTTCACAGCCACCCCTTATAGTGATTTTACTTTGCATAAGTCCCCGAAATGCCCGCCAGTTCATCAGAAAGGATAACCAATCGCCACATTCCAGATCAAACGCTGCTGCCTCCAGCTCTTTTTATCAATGGCGATCTCATCGATCACCCAGCGCTCGTCTTCCGGACCATAAGGTATCCTTAGAGGAGTGGCCACATCGAGCCGGAGAATAAGGAAATCGAGATCATACCGGATACCCAGCCCGGTCCCGAGGGCAATCTGTTTATAAAATTCATTTAAATGAAACCGGCCACCCGGACGGCTTTCATCCTCACGAATCGTCCAGATATTGCCTGCATCCACAAAAACAGCTCCTTTGAGTTTTTTATACAGGTCGAACCTGTATTCGATGTTCATTTCCAGCTTGATATCAGCCGTCTGATCCAGAAAGGCATTGCTTTGCAGCACAGAATCAGGAATAATATATTCACCCGGTCCTACCGACCTGGGCCTGAATGCCCGCAGACTATTCGTTCCGCCTACGGCAAACTGATGGGTATAGGGAAGGCTTTCCGAATTTCCATAGGCATATCCTGCACCGATGATTAACCGGGTTGCCAGCCGGTTCCTGATGTCGATCCTCCTGTAATACCGGTAATCGAAATCCACCTTGACAAACTGGGCATAGGGCAACTCTCCTATCTTATATACAGCCGGGACCCCTTCTTTGCCTACATTATGCAGCGTTTGTTGGGTCAACCGGATCAGGTTGCCCGATGTATTTAAATTCACGTTGAAATATGAATTGTTAAGATCGGTAAACTGTTTTTCTACATGCCTGGAATTATAATAAAAGGAATAGCGCCCTCCCATAATAAACTGCTCCTGATAGGCATTGCGAAGCAAACGGCTGTTTTCAAGGCGTTCTTCAAATTCAGGGGATGTATTGATCAGTTTTAAAAAATTTATGTTCACGGGATAGAGTTCATACCTGTGGATCAACCGCCTGTTGGCATGATAGCCTGTCCTCAGGTCGAGAGATAGCAGGTTGAAAAAACCTACTCGTTTTTGAGACCGGCCACCCACCATGAACCGGGTCTCGAGATCAAAACTGCTTTCCTGTTCATTCACCTCAAAGGGTACGATAAATCTGGGAACCACCAACGATGTATTCAAACCAATTTCATAAGAGTTCAGGGGTTGCTGCTGCAGTGCATTTATCTGGGTTTCGATCCCGGAATTTAAAGATACCCGGAACTGTTCGGCACCTCCCAGAAAATTTCTGTTCAAAAACGAGAGTGTTAAAAACGGTCCTACAAAATTATTGGATTTAGAAACGGCATTTAACTGAGCCCGGATGGATTTTCTTTTATATGGAGCCAGGTTGATCCGGGCCCGAAGATACCGGTTTACCGTATCCTCATCAAAATTAATATTAATATATCTGAAAACACCCATCCCGGCCAACCGGTTAAGCGTCACATTTTCATCCTCCCTCGAATAATATCTCCCTACCTTGAATTTAATGGCATTTACTACCGGCCGGGCCCGAATCTCCTCAGGATCGAGATAATATTGCATGCTGTCGATCAATACCGGATCACGATCTGTTTTGACCCTGGAAGAATACCCCGAAAGAATTTCTATCTCACTGATCTTATGCCGTTTCAAGGCCATTGGTGGCAGACCATCCTTTTTCCGTAGTATTAGATCCACTTCATGGTCCCCGACCGTGGTATCCGCATCAAATGTAAGCAGGCGGTTATAGAAAAAATAGTACCCGCTATCCTGCACTACCTTTTCTAATCGCTGACGTTCATTTTCCATTACCTCCAGATCGAACCGGTGACCGGGTTTCACCAGGCTGTAGGGCTTCTGAAAGGCAATTATCTTATTCAAGCGATTTGTGCTGTCAGGATAGACTAAGTTCCGGATCACAGAAACTTCGCCCGGCCGGATTTGGTAAATCACAGAAATCTTTTTCTTTTTTTCTTTCAGCCGGGAAGATACATCTCCGTTGAAATATCCTTTGTTGACAAGCCGGTAATTCAACTGTTCGGATATAGTTTCCGGTTTTACATCTTCAAAATACACGGGAGGTTCACCAATCTTGTTTTTCAACCAGTGCTTTATCCCCTTTTCCTTTTTCACCTCACCCATCAGATTATAAATCCACAATCTGGGTCGTTGACCGAAAATTGCGGCATTGGGTTCCGGCACAAGCAATCCCTTCAATGAATTTTTAACTTTATTGTAATCTTCTATTGATTTATCCTCGAATTCGATTTTGGCCCCGGTATACAGTCTTTTATCATCAGGAAGCCGCTTGGTGCCCGTACAACTGAAAAAGAGAACGGCCAGAATCATCAGGCTGATATAGTGATAACTCCATTTCATGCCATCTAATCCTCTTTCTTCTTTTTATTTTCCTTTGCTTTCCGGAATAACTCCCGGAGATTATCATAATCCTCAACATAAATGACCCCGATCCCGGTCCGGGTAATTTCACCCTGTGAAAGTCCATCAAATTCATTTTCCCTGAACCCGACCAGTTGCAGATTGCCACCCGGGGTCAATTTATATTCAATGGATACGTCATCGGCATAGTCGAGCATATCGCGGGACCGTGACTGGGCTCTTTCCAGATAAACATCTCCGGAAACCTTGATCGTCATTCTTTCATTGAACAGTGACTGGGACAATCCCACTTCCAGGTTCGTTACCGCTTCTCTTGTCTGTTCTTCAGTCTGTCTTTCATAGGATTCGAGATTGAGATTTATGTTTAAACCTTCCACGCCGGTCGACAACCGGTTAAGTTGCTGGGTTAAAAACCGGCTCAGGCTGGTCCGGGCAGTAGAGGTCAGACCCAATCCCCTGTCATCCGATGCCTTCTGTCCGGCCCAAAAGCTCTTGAACAAGATCAGTGACATGACCTGCTTGTTGAGTTCCGATTCATTCCGGTTGATATCATTAATATATGCCGCCACCTGACCGTGTTGTTGCCGTGCATCCTCCGGCATCCGGATGCTGAAATTCAGTTCCGGTGAAAGGAGTTCGCCCCCGATGTTGAGATTTACATTAAAAGGCAATCGTTCACGGACATCTGTTACCGGCACCTGAGTCTCTAGCGCGTATTGAGCATCAATCTCAAGTCGCGCCGTGGTCGGATTCCCCGTCCACTGAATAAAACTACCACTGAGAATACTGAACCTGCGTTTAACCACCTGGTGAAAATTAAGTGAATACTGACCATCATTTATGTTATATCTTCCGGTAAGGTTCACATTCCCTCCGGGCCTGAGCCGAAATGAAAAATTACCCGTACCCTGCAAACTAAGATGGTCTCCTGTTCGCTTATCAATTATCAGGGTTAACTTCGTGTTTTGATTTATTTCCACGTTTGCCTGGATATCAAGTCCTTCGATTGTCTGCTGTGCAGTATCGCGGGAAATTTTTTCTACTTCCTCGAAAAAAGGATCGGCCGACTCGCTCCGGTCAATAAAATTTACCAATCCTTCCCGTTCTATGACCTCTCCTGTAGCTCCCGGTACCACGATATTCACCTCGCTGCCGTTATTTAATGTAGAATTACCTTCTACCTGCAATAATTGCGGCGATCCCCTGATCAACAGGTCACTCGAAACGATCACCTTACCATAAAAAATATTATCACCGGCTTCTTCGGTATCAAATACCCGGAAATTATTTGAGTTAAACGTCAGGTCCAGATCAATGCCACTGAAATTATCAGTATTCACCACCCCGCCCAGGAGTGCTTCACTTTCATTGGCATCAAGAATCCTGAAACTATCAAACCGGATCTCATCTCCCCTGAATCGAACGGTTTCATTATTAATATAAAGCCCTGTATTCAAATAAAAGGGAAAAGCCTCAATATCATTCAATTGAAGATCGCCATTTATCCCTGGATATGATGTGTTTCCTGTGATGATAAGGCCTCCATCAACCTGTCCTTTAAAGGATTTCATCACCGGATCTGTTATGGGCTTCAGCGCAGTCAGATTGAAATTCCGGAAATCAGCCGTAAGATCGAGTTCGTTGCCGGATTCTGGTAAAAAATCACCTTTAACGGTCAGTAACCCTTCCCCGGCGCTTAATTCCATATCCAGATTAATACCGTAATCAATCTTCCTGAATCCGGAGGAAAGATCTCCCAGCCTGGTGCCTTTATAGGTTAAATTGCTGATGCCAAGGTTACCTGAAGGATATTCAACCCCGGGTTCAAAGGTAAACGCCAGATTGAGCAATCCGTTAAAAAGTGGATTTTTCAGATCAAAAATATCGCCGAGGGCAGCCAGCCTAAAATTACTGATCTCTATCACGACCACTGAATCCCTGTTGTCGTTTTGAGCATTCCTGATCCCGATTGTCTGATCAGAATAGGAAAATTCAAAATTTTCAGCCAGTAGAGGTGTGCCAAACCGTAACCGGTTATCCGGATTTACTCTCCAGTGCCTGCCATTGAGATAAAGGCTGTCTTCAACCACATGAAGCGAAAGCCGTTCATCTTCCCTGAAGAAGTCCGTAGTAAGAAGTAGAAAGGTCGTATCATCCCTGGGTATCTCAAATGAGGTCCTGACCCTGCTTTCTATTGTTGCCACCTTCATTTTTATTCCGGAAACAGAAACATCACCCCTCCTCAGTTCATTCAGCAGTAACTGACCGTCGATCCGGTCCGGTCCCGATTCCACCCTTGCTGTCAATGAATTAAGGGTGATAGATCCATACTGAACCTCAGGCACATCTATATCAATACGCAACAGATCCTCCGACTCATCGAAATTCCCTTCAAATCTTTCTATATCCAACCGTTGTAAGGGAGGAATGAGCACGTCCGTTAAGATATCATGCCGGTGGAGATCAAGATTGAAATTTAACCAGTAGGAGGTATCCGATGCCTGCTTTGCTCCGGTTTTATCGAGATAGCGATTGGCAAAACCTGTCATTACCGAAGGTATTTTTAACACAGGTACATTTCCATTCAACTGAAAACTTAAAATGTCGGATTCAATACTGATGCGGGATTCATCCTGCTGATCGACCGATATCAGCAACAGCGAATCGACCTCATATAACTCCTCCCCTTTCAGTATAGCCACATCTTTAATGTCAAGCGTACCGTTCAACCGACCGATTTGAATAGAATCGATATCGGCATCCACCAGTCCTTGTACAAATAAATTTGAAGGACCGATATTCAATGCATCAAAATCGGCTTTCTCCAGATCCAGACGAAAGGCTACCGATGGGAAGGAATCCATGATATGTGCCTCACCATCAAAATTAAATACAATTTCAGGTTGATCTGCCGAGAGGCGGAGTTTAACATGGGGATATTCAATATCCGAACTCAATTCAAGATCTTTATATATAAAATCCCTGTATCCAAAACTTTGAATGGCTCCATCAACCTGATAGGAAAGATCCTTTATGGAATTGCCCCTGGCCGAAACATCAAAACCGGCCGTGACTTCTCCCAGATCCGGATTTCCCAGGATTGTATCCAACCGTACTTCTTTAATACTTACATGACCACGCAACTGTATCGAATCACCCGGCACGGAACTGCCCTGTGTGAACCTGGAATCGATCCCACCCAGGGAGGTATTGAGCTCCATAATTCCTTCCAGGCTGTCTATTTTACCTGACACATTGAGGTTCAGGGAAATATCTTCAGGATACGTTAATCCTTCCGGTAATATTTCCGGGGGCATTAATGAGATCAGGGCTGATCTGCCTGTGCGAAGCTTTATCTGAACCGAATCGGCTTTCAGCTTCTTAAGATCCGTCCATTCTGAAACTGTTCCGCGGGCATTTATCCGGAGTCCTCCTGTATTCAGATCCAACTTTTTCAAAGAAATCAATTGGTCGGTCTTGGAAGCCGCGGCGTTAAGGCTGACATTTTTGATTCCATGAAGGTGTTTCCGGATCGAGGGAATGATATAAGTCAGGTCATTCGTGTTAACTGATCCGGTCAGGTTTATAACCGCATCCATTTTCCCGATGGTACTGAAATTGCCGGCTGTTACTTTTTCAGCTTCGATACGGGAAGCAGGTGTTTTGAAATAAAAATCGCTCACTTCGATCCTGTCTTTCGAATAGGATAAATTACCGCTGAGTTCCTCGACATGGATCCCATCCTTTTCAATGATGCTGAATTCGGTTATGTCAGCCACTAGGAGCGAATCAAACCTGATGTTCTGTATACCGGACCTTACAATTTTCACTTCGAAGTGATTCATATCCATTCCCCTGGCCGCCCGGCCAAACCGGTTGTCATCATACCGGATGGAGTTATGGTCAAGCTGAAGATCTTTCAGACGGAAACGCCATTCTGAAGATTCATTCCTGGTGGCATCTTCCATTTGGCTGTTCTTTTCTGCTGATGGATATTTCTCATAGATAACGTTGCTTTCATTCAACAGGAATTCCGAAGCATCGATCAGCTGTTCGTCGAGGTTTAACTTCCCTTCCGAAAGAGAAAGATTGCCCATGCTGAGACTGAGCATCATATTGGAAACAGAGTCATGATATTCAACCATATTCTTTGACAAACTGATTTCATCAACCTCGATATTGAATTTGGGGGATTTGTCTTTATTTTCCATGAAATCGTCATCCGTGCTCTCAGATGGTCCGTACCGGCTGTAAAAAATATCACTATTATCAAGATTAATTTCAGCCGCATCCAGATCCAGCCGGGTCAGATCGAGCCGGTTCATGGAAACTCCCAAATCACCAATAATGAAATTCCCATATTGCTTTTTCAACCGGTCGTCATAAACAAAATGGACATCATTCAGCCTGACCCGGTTGATGGTAAAATTCCATGGTGCTTTTGTCTCAGGTTTTTTAGCCTCCCCGGATAATGAATCGATGATAAACTGATAATTATAATTTTCCGAATTCTCTTGCCGCCTCAAGTTAAGCCTGGCATTGGCTATACCTACCCTGTTCAGCGTGATGGTCCTGTGAAGAAGGTCAAACAGGTTGGTGCTGACATGCAACCGACCGATATAAATTAAGGTATCGCTCTTGGCATCTTCCGCATATACTCCTTTCAAAGAAACTGCGTGAGGCATGTACATAGCAAACCTCTCTATCCGAACCTGGGCCCCGGTCCGGCCTTGCAGCTCTCGTTCCACCCTGTCGACTATTTTGTTTTGAATCGAAGTGAAATTAACCAGGATAAGCGCAAGCAAAACCAGACTGAAAACAATCCCAATTATCCAGATGGCCGGTCTGATAAAAAACCGTATAACTATATTTTCTGATTTAATTTTTACCACCTTATCAATGGGTATTTAGAACAAACAGCAGAATAATCAATGTTACCAGAAATGTTAACACCTGGATGGTAAGCATTATTATAACTATCCGTCGAATTCTTTTTTTTAATCTTTTAAGCATAATTCCATCCAATAAACGCAATAACTCATATGCGAGAACCATTCCAGCTCTAAATCAGCAATACAATTGGATAATTTGCTGACTCCGGTCAATAACTTACTCATTTGTGGAAAAAAATCCACATGTTTATAAAAAAGATACGATCGGCGAACGCTGGGTAATCAGGATTGACAGGAAAATACTATAAGAAAATATAGTTATTTCAGTGTATTTTATCCCTCTCTTTAAAAAGGATCAGCTCCGAATGTTCCAGTGCATCGTGACTATCCTTAAAACACACAAAATCAATATTTTTCTTCTTCATCTCATTTCCTATTCTTTTTAAACGTTTACTTTTTCTCTTGCTCACACTCCGGATATATACAGCCACAATCTTATCCGGAAATTCCCTGGCTACATTATAATAAATCTCAGGATCACGTTGTCCGCTGTCTCCCAGCAAAACAAATTTATGTTCCGGAAATGTTTGTATGATCTTTTTGATCTTAATTTCTTTATGCCGGTGATCACCCCCGGATTGTTTCATGAGTTCCCTGAGTCCCGCTTTAAGATCCTGGAGTAAGAAAACCCCTTTTGGCAATTTGTTGATCTCACAGAATTCAACAATGAAGTCATAAAGATTCCACTCACTACTCGAAACATAAAAGAAGGGATTGGGCATCTTCGGATCCAGGCCTTCCATAAGCCGTCGATAATGATCCACCACCCCTTTAAAAGTTTTTCTGGCTTCCACATTCTTGGTAAGCAGGTTATAGATCTTTCTAAAAAATTTGGTGCTGTGAGAAACCACAAAGGTATCATCAATATCAGAAATGAAGGCATATTCAGACCTTTGGGGTATAAGGATCTCTTCCACAACCTTGATCTCCTCATCTTCATATGCCTCAGGGAGATTAATCAGTTTTACCCGGTAATCATGCCATCCATATCCGAATCCCGGATTGGGAACCTCGAAAGTATAATATCCCCGTGAATCAGAGGTCGTGGTGTATCTATTATTACCTACCTGGAGTTCCACTTCGGCATCCGGCATGGGTTTCATGAGAAAGCGTTTCAGCATACGTAAACCATTTACGATAATGTTTTTCCGCTGCCTTTCGGATATCCAATACATGGATTTGAATACATGTCCGTATACATGAAGTATCTTTTCATCGCCAAATCCCCTGTAAGCACTTATGAATGGAAAATTGATCCAGTTCAACTTTTTCCGTAACCACGCCTTTATGTTGAAGGGTTTCCCTTTCTTTCTCAGTTTACGTAAATCAATGTTTTGAGGAATGTCTGAAAGCATATCAAG
Organism: uncultured Roseivirgaceae bacterium; assembly: GCA_964543195.1. GTDB lineage: Bacteria > Bacteroidota > Bacteroidia > Cytophagales > Cyclobacteriaceae > JAGTVG01. The sequence continues at coordinate 206,217 of CAZIXF010000002.1, read as the reverse complement.
TTATTGAATATATAGTAAAAAATAATCCGAGTTAAATACAATCGGAAAGTTTTTTTCATTTTTATTGGAATTCTTCTCAATTATTGAACCAATAGACCGATAATCTATATATAAGGGTCTCTATTCATTATTTTATCCCAAATCCGTCATTAAGGATGAAAAAAAACATTCAGTGGAAGAGCCGGAGACGGCGATGTGGGAATCTTCTGCTGAGGTAACGGAATACTTGACCAGGAGACTCCCGCGGTTTCGCCTCCTCCTTCTTTTCATTTTAGTGGATAAATCGGAGTGACGGTACTGATTGGGGGCTCCAACGGCTTCGCCTCTTCCTTCATTTCATTTCGGAGGATAAATCGGAGTGACGGTTGGGCCGGAATTATTTCAAAACCCATAATGAATCGGTGAAATAATTCCTTGAATCAAAAAAATTCTTTTCTACCCGGAACCCGGACCGTTCGGCCATTCGCTCAATATCATGAAGATCGTATTTCTGCGAGATTTCCATAAACAGAGGCTCCCACTGTTGAAAATGAAATCGTTGATTTAAGGACTTGATGTATACATAATGCGTTTCGAGACTGATCAGGCTGCTAATGGTTTCTCCCGTTTGAGCATTATAGCTGGGGTAATGCTTGAATTTATTTTTATCGAAATCGGCCCCCAGTTCCTCATTAATCCGGTCAAGAAGGTTAAAATTGAATGCACGGGTAATTCCCCCCGGATCATTGTAGGCCCTTAATATTACCTCCGGATCCTTCTTCAGATCAAGGCCGATCAATAGTTTATCACCGGGCTTCATGCAGGCCCCGATATGCTTCAGGAATGGAATGGCATTGTCACCACGGAAATTCCCGATGTTGGAACCCAGGAAAAGGATCACCTTATCATCCAGGTCAACTTGGTTCAACCCTTCCAGGGCATGGAAATATTCATCGCAGATGGGTTTGATCTCAAGGTCATTGAATTCTTTTTTCAGCGCTCCCTCCAGCAGGTTCAGCACACTACAGGAAATATCAACCGGCATATAGGTGAAGTCGACCTTTTTATATAAAAAATATTCGATCAATACTTTGGTCTTATATCCGTCTCCGGCGCCAAACTCAATCAGATCAAATTTTTTCTTTCCTTTGGTAAAACTATCCAAAATCTGATCCTTCTGCGCATCGAATATTTCATATTCGCAATCCGTCAGGTAATATTCCTTCATGGCCATGATCTGCTGAAAAATTTCATCTCCTTTTTTATTATAAAAATATTTGGAGTGAAGGAATTTTGGTTCCGAAGAAAGTCCCTCCCTTACATCATCGGCAAACTGATTATCCATTAATGTTCATTATTAAAATTTAAATCATTGATTCGGCCAGCCGGATACCTGTAAATTGCCATCTCAGATGCGGATGGAAAAAATTTCGATAGGTATGCCGGATATGATCGGAAGGTGTGGCACAGGATCCTCCCCGCAATACCATCTGGTTAATCATAAATTTCCCGTTATATTCACCCACGGCACCTTCCGCTGCCCTGAATCCGGGATAAGGAAGATACGCGCTGGCCGTCCATTCCCAGGCATCGCCAAAAAACTGCATGGAGTTTTCAGGAGGCGGTATAGCCCTGAAGTTCTCTTTTTCTACAAAATTGGAACTCTCCAGTATCTCCGGTTCGTGTTTAAGACAGGCCGCTTCCCATTCAAACTCTGTCAGCAACCGCTTTCCTCTCCAGGTGGCATAGGCATCTGCCTCATAATAACTGATGTGGATAACGGGTTCTTCCGGGTTTACCTCCTCCAGCCCCGACATGGTATACACAAACCATTTCTCATTTATACGATGCCAATACAGCGGAGCCTGGATCTTGTTGGCTTTCACCCATTCCCAGCCTTCCGACAACCAGAAGTTAAAACGTTTATATCCTCCGTCTTCGATAAAACGGATATATTCTTCATTGGTGATCAACCGGTTCTGAAAACGGAACGGATGCAGGTATACTTTATGTAATTCATGTTCATTATCATAACTAAAACCCTGTCCATTATACCCGATCTCATATATTCCCTCATCCATTTCCACAAAGTTTTCCGTGAGGTCCCGGTTAATGGTTTCTTCATCCGTTACATAATCTTTGTAAACAGGGAAAACCGGGCTCTGATGCAGGATAAATTTAATATCAGTGACCAGCAATTCCTGGTGCTGCTGTTCATGCTGAAGTCCCAGTTCAAGGATATAGCTCATTTCACGGTCAAAATCCGCAGCATTCTTTTTAACAAATCTCTGCAGGGCCTCATCCACATATTCACGATAGTGAATGACCTCTTCCACAGTCGGCCGGGTCATAAATCCCCGGTCAGGCCGTTGCACACGGTTACCCACGCTTTCATAATAGCTGTTGAACAGAAAACTATAAAATTTATTGAACTCCTTATAGTCGTCATCGTGATTCATCAGGATGATCGCCTCATAGAACCAGGTGGTATGACCCAGGTGCCATTTTGGAGGGCTTACATCAGTAACAGGTTGCACCACAAAATCCTCCACTGCCAGGGGTTTGCAAAGATCGACTGTCTGGTTCCGGATCCTCCGGAATTTTTTCAGGTATACATCCGCATTAAATTCACTCATATATCATCATTGTTTTCCCTTTAAAATGTATTATATCGGGAAAAATTCAAAATTTATTGAGAACAAAAAACGGGAATGTCTTAACGGTGAAAGCTCTGACCGATAAATTTCAAACCATCCACTATGCCGGTACGCCAATATTCCCAGCTATGGGAGCCATCGCGAACCCTGTATTCATGAGGGATTTCTTTATCTTTCAACAATATATGGAATTCAGAATTGCCTTTATAAAGAAAATCATCATCCCCGCAATCGATATAATATCGTATGCTCCTTATTTTCTCAAGATCACCTGTATTAACAATCTGAATGGGATTATGTTTTTTCCAGTGGTCCGTCAAACGGGATTCTCCTTCCAGCCCGGGTCCGAAGACATATCCTTCTACCCTGTCCCATCGCTCCTGAGTCTGATTGATCACTTCCTTCCTGGTCCGGATGGCAGCACTTAATAGAGCACAGGCAACATGTACGATTCCACAACTCCGCAAATCACAAAATTACCAAATCCTGAAGCCCGTCCCTTCGATACTGCCTTCCTTCGTCAGGCAACTCAGGACTAGTCTTGATTCCCTACACCTTACACCCGGTCCTCCGTCCCCGGTCCCCGGTCTCCGATCCTACCGCCTACTGCCTGTTCAATGGTTCACACATCACCACATCACCAAATCGCCAAATCGCCAAATCACCAAATAATAATAAATCACTCATTGTAATTTACAACCAGGCTGTCGCCCTCATCTATTATCCGCTCTTCAATAAACGAAAGGATATTATCTTCATTCATATCAAAATCAATTTCTGATCCATTCAATAGCACTGAACCCACCTTTTCGCGGGGTAGTTTTAATGAGGATAAGGTCAATGTACCCCAACCCACTTTGATGGTGGCTTGGTTGTCGTTCTGGCTGAAATTACCCCAGGCCGTTCCACAGGACCAGAACGCGCGGAAGTCCTTCGTATAAATTTTCGGGTCAAAAGCCATATAATTCTTTACACCATCGAATTCGAACCCTGACAAGGCCGGCAGAACAGACCAGCCGGCCAGCGACCTGGCATAAAACATACCGGATTCAATTTCACCCCAGGGATTCCGGTTATATCCCCTGTACCGGTTCCGCACCGCTTCAATCACCTCGAGTGCTTCATCCACAAGCCCGGCATGGATCATATTCGTGGCAGCCCCGTATTCAATCCCTGTCCATACTTCATCGGAATAGACGAAGGGCAGCCTTGGGCGATCGCCTTGCGGCCAGGAACAGATAACAATACCGGCTTCATCATTGAGGGCAAAAACTCGCTGAACATTATCGAACGCCGAAAAATCCCGGATAAAATTATAATCATAAACAGAGGACATGGCATTTTTTACCAGGTCTTTATCAATGATAAAACCAAGACCTGCATTAAAAGATAAGTATTGCCCCAGCAGTTGGTCGGTCAGGCATCCGTCTGCATACTGGTATTTGGGTATCACCCTGCCTTCCTCATCGGGGGGCGACTTCAGTCGTTCGGGAATTTCAATGCCTTCTATCACCTCCACGTCCTGAATAAAATATTCTCCATTCCAGAGGAGCTCAGTATAAGTATCGAGTCCGTTCCTGTAGAGGCTGATGTATTCCTTTGCTTTATCATCTTCGCCAAGATGAGCAGCCATTTCGCTGCAGGCCTTCAGGGCACCCAGGTAAAGTGACCCGGTCATCATATTGGGACCGAAAAAATTAATGTCATACGTGTTATGCTGGTCACCCCGCATCACGCCTTCTTTATCCGGATCCCAGGGAATGCGGGCATGCTCCTGCCAACTGTATTTTCCGGATACCTCACCCGATCCCTTCCAGGCAAATTCGAGTGCTGCCTTCACCTTTGGCCATAATCTTTTAAGCCATTCGGTATCGCCCGTATTTCTCCATTCCCGGTAAACCCGGATGATATTACCCATCTGCCCGTCAGCCGCTACGTTTTTGAACCAGTAATCGCCAAGGGGGAATACCGTACGGAAGCACTGGTATCCGTTGTCAAATGTATCATGGAGGAATGACACTTCCCGTACTTTCTGTTCGAGTTCCGGAAAAAGGGCAGCCATGGTCTGGGCATAATTCCATACATGCGTACAATTGCCCGGACAACACCCCGAACTTTCGCCAAGGCCTTCGAAACCATGAACCCATCCTTCTTCGGTTCGCATCAACAGGTTCGTTTTCAAGGCAGCCGTATTGGCCGATACGGCATCGATCACATAATCCGGGAGCGTGGTGTTGAAGAGAAAATCCACAAATTTCCGGCTCTGTTCATACAGTTCATCTTCTTTTTCCCTGAACTGCAGGAGTGCATCAACCGAAGAAGCAAACCGGGTGGCATAATGATTTTTGATCTGGTAATTCTCTACTGCCTCATTCCCGAATGCCTGTGTGCTTTCCAGTATTCGGTTGGGCACATACCAACTGAGATAAAAAGGTATCGTAATTTTTTCACCCGGCTTCAGCGTGGAATAAGCCGACAGGCTTCCCACCGTAGTCTGGCTCGCACTGCCATACCAGTTACTTCCCTGCCAGGTCACCTTTTCTTTCCGCTCGTTCAACCTGCCGTCAACCGAAAAATCATCCCAGAAAATCGTGGCATCATCCCACCAGGCTCCTTCATACCAGGCGGTCTGTACATCCAGGCGGTCGAAATCTGAGGCCATGACCAGATTACCAAAACGGGGTGAATTCCCGGCTTCCTGGTTTTTAAAGACTATCCCCTTAAGGGGTCCGTTCTCAAAATATTCATTGGTATTACCCAGGGTAGTTGTCGTACCGGAAGCAGTCCGGTTCGATAAGGGATTCCCGATATTGGCTGCTACCGCAAACCGGACCTCCTCATTGCCGGTGTTTTCCAATGTCCAGCGAAAGGTTGCCACAGGAAAGCTGCTGTTCTCAACATCAAGCGGTATAAGCGGATTAAAAAATTCACCATTGATTTTCAGGGGTATGTCATCGTCTTCCAGATCGATATGAATAAATGGAAAATGGGATGAAAATTCAGCCTTGTCGAACCGGGTCAGGCCACTCAGCTGTCTTCGGGATACTCCATAAGGGCCGGGTGAATTATCGGGTAAAATTCCTTCCATTACCCTGACCCGCGACGGTGCATCCCCCTGCTTCGTCCAAAGTGAAAAAAAGGTCATATATGGCTGATCGTTGGCCGCCGCCCGGTTAAAGACCTCAATGGCTTTGATGTTTCCTCTTCCCCCGATGAGGATATCACCGGTGCCAATGCCTCCCACCGGAACAGCAATATTCCGCAGCGAATCACCGGTATAGATAATTGCTTTCCCGGGTAAGGTGTCCTCAACGGGTTCACATGAAAACAAAAAGGCGGAAATTATAAATCCGCATAAAAGTGAAATATGTTTCATAAAAATCTAATCAATATGTTCTCCAAATTTATTTTTGTGTAACACCGGGCCACGCATCGGTCCGGAAGGGATTTGCCGGAAGTCCTTCCTTATTATATAAGTTAATATCGAATGGATTATCTGCCCATCCGTACCGGACGGCCACCGGTTGAGGCTCTTCTACAGAATACACCACTACGGTATTTTCATCCACAATATCAGCCTTAGCCCAATGAAATTTCCTGTCGGCCCCGGCAATGGTAAAACCTTTCAGATAACCGTATGGATCCCTGACCGTCAATCCGGATCCCGTATTGGTAAAGTCGATATAGACCTTGTCTTCCTCAATGCGCATGGATTCGAACAAAGGTCCCGAATGGACCACATCCATATCATAGGCAACCTCAAAGGCAGAAAGGGCCAGCCGGCGTCCCACTTCCTGCTTGTTTCTGGGATGAATATCATCCGCCTCGCCAATATCGATGGCCGAAGCCATTCCTGCATTAGGTAAAGCCAGTGTCATAGTCTGTGCTTCCCTGAGTTCTGCCCAGGCACTTTCTCCGGGTTGTTCCTTCGGTTCCATAAAATTGGCAAGCTGTACATAGAGGAACGGAAAATCGCCCTGTCCCCAGTGTGCGCGCCAGTCTTCGATCATCTGTGGGAAGATCCTCCGGTACTGGTAGGCCCTGCCGGCATTGGATTCTCCCTGGTACCAAATAGCTCCCTTTACGGCAAAGGGAATAACCGGATTGATCATGCCGTTGAACAGAAGCGTTGGATAGCTGTTGGGACCAAAACTAGTCTGAGGTGGATCTGAGGGCAACTCTCTGGTACCGACTTTATAATACCATTCTCCGGCCAGTGACTTGTGAAATCCATCTTCCGTATTTATATAAAGCTGCTGAGGATCTCCGTAAATACCACCACCTCCACGATAATCCTCCACCCTCACCACAATCACATTTTCACCGCTTTTGAGATTGGCCGGCTCCACCTTGTATTTCCTGTTCCAGCTATGCTGGTTAAAGATCCCTCCAACCGGGTTCCCATTCATCCAGGTTTTGTCCGTGTCATCGATGGGCCCGAGATTGATCTCCAAACCCGACCGGGCAACAGTGGCCGGCAGTTCAACGATACGGGCAAACCAGACTACACCGTCCACACCTTCGAGGCCCTGGTTTTCCCACATGGAAGGCAGCTCCATGGTTTCCCATCCCGAAAGATCCGTTCCCGGATCTTTCCAGACAAATTCTCCGTTCTTATATCCCGCATCCAGCGCCTTCAGGTCGTTTAACCAGTTTTCCATTTCCTTTTCACGTTCTTCATTGGTCTTGTTGATGTCAAGGTCCCGGAGTTCGATCAACCTGTCCTTGAAGTCCTGGTCTTTGCTGATTGCCTCAGCACTGGTCCAGGATTCTGCCACTGTTCCACCCCAGGTGGTATTGATCAAACCGATCGGGATATCAAGTTTTTCATGCACTTTCCTTCCGAAAAAGTAGCCAACCGCTGAAAAAGAGGGTATATTTTCAGGGGTACATAATTTCCATTCTGCGGGTTCTGTGTTGTTAAGCGGTTGAGCACTTATTTTACGCGGTACCGTAAACAGCCTGATGTCCGGATAATTCGCATTGGCGATTTCCTCTTCCGCATTCATTGACCTTGAAACAGGCCATTCCATGTTGGACTGACCGGAACAGATCCATACATCCCCGATCAGGATATTGTCCAACACGATCTCATTTTTACCTTTTATCAAGAGCGTATGAGGGCCTCCTACTTCCATGGCGGGCATATTCAATGTCCAGACCCCTTCCCTGCTGGTTTTTACGCTTTCGGTATTCGCTCCGATGGTCACTCTGATCCGTTCTCCGGGATCGGCCCATCCCCAGACCGGGATCTCCATATTTCGTTGTAACACCATACCGGAGCTGAAAAGATAAGGCAGGGTTACATCAGCCTTTGAAAATGAAGTCAGAAAAAACGATAATACGGTTAAAAGATACAGTACAGGTTTCATGTCTAAAAAATATTTGAGAATGCATTAAAAATAATGATAGAAATTATAAATAGCTAAAAAATCAAAGCTCTATCTATGAGAGGGCCTGGTTTAAAATTGTCGTACTCTGAGAAAAGAAACATCAAAGGCAGGAAAAAGGAATACCGGGAGGCTTTGTTTCAGGGAATAATGATTAATTTTAATGGTATCAGAAGACGGAACGGTCTTCAGAAATTATAGGCATTTACTGGCTGGTCAGATTGCGACTGAGGGGTAACCCTTATATGTTTTGTGTTAAAATACAGAGAACAAACAGTCTGATCCAAATTTCTATAAAACATTATTTTTATTATCACAAAACAGATTATTTATCAGCACTAAGCTCAGGCTGGCGGTATAATATAAATATAAAATCCAGTTTGCCATCTTTACCGTGGCTGGGTTTTCCAGGAAGCTGTACTTTACTTTGAAGAGAACGCATTTTACATTAACAATAATTATATGATATGAAACCAGGCCAATTTAATAAAAAGGTAAAACAACTTTTTACCGAACATGAGAAGCTGATCACAAGAAAAAATAAAAAGAGGGATTACAGTTATGGGATTTATGATAAATATGAAAATCCCGTAGTTACCGATAAACATACTCCGGTTTTCTGGCGATACGACCTGGACCCCAAAACGAATCCCTTCCTGATGGAAAGGATGGGCATCAATGCCACATTCAACCCCGGGGCAATTTACCTGGGCGACAATATATACCTGGCCTTACGTACGGAAGGCTGGGACCGGAAATCATTCTTCGCAATTGCAGAAAGTGAAACCGGCACTGACAACTTCAGGTTTTGGGATATTCCCGTGGAATTACCCCAGACATCGGAGCCGGATACCAACGTCTATGACATCCGTCTCGTCCAGCATGAGGATGGTTGGATCTACGGTCTTTTCTGTACCGAAAGAAAAGATCCCAATGCCCCGGTGGGAGACGAACATTCGGCGGTGGCTCAATGCGGGATAATACGGACCAAGGATCTGAAAAAATGGGAAAGGCTGCCGGATCTGATCACCCCCTCTCCCCAGCAACGAAATTGTGTATTACACCCTGAGTTTGCAGAAGGGAAGTATGCGTTTTATACCCGTCCACAGGAGGGTTTTATCCAGACCGGTAAAGGCGGTGGTATTGGATGGGGCGTATGCGACGACATCGAAAATGCCGTGATCAAAAAAGAGATCATTATGGACCCCAAGCAGTATCATACGGTCAATGAACTGAAGAACGGACAGGGACCGGCTCCGCTGAAAACCGATAAGGGATGGCTTCACCTGGCCCATGGAGTACGCACTACGGCAGCAGGACTCAGGTATGTACTTTACATGTTCCTGACCGATTTGCAGGAACCCTGGCGAATCATCAAAAAACCGGGGGGTTATTTTATGGCACCTGAATATGAAGAACGGGTAGGCGATGTGTCCAACGTGGTATTTTCCAACGGTTGGGCAGAAAGGCCCGATGGCACCGTATTCATTTATTATGCTTCTTCGGATACGCGATCCCATGTAGCCACTACGACCAGGGACAGGCTGATCGATTATGTACTGAATACACCTGAGGATGGGAGATTCTCCGCTGATTGTGTTAAACAAAGAGTGGATCTGATCCGTAAAAATCTTGATCTGATGAAAAAAATGGATTTGTAGGTTTCAAAGCCGGTCTTCCCTGCTTATCAACTGGGCAAGCGATACTGCCTGCCTGCGGCAGGACAATCAGACCGGAGATATAATCATATGCTGGACAGCCAGACCGGAAGATGTTATTGAAGGCAGGAGACTTTAGTCTTCGATACTGCCTGCCTGCGGCAGAACACTCAGACCGGGAGATGTAATTGTAAGGCAGGACAATCAGATTGAGGATGGCACTGAAGGCGGGATCACCCATAATACGATACACCTTTCTTCGTCAGACAAATCAGACCGATGGATGGCTTTACTTATTTTTTACTTATTGCCGGCGGCGTCGACTGCTTTCCTGACAGAGCCGTGTTCTTTCAGCAGCTTCAGGGCCTCATCCTTATCATCTATTCCGAGTTCCTCCATGATCATTCGTATACCCCGTTCGATAAGTTTGGTGTTGGACAACTGCATATCCACCATTTTATTCCCTTTAACCCTTCCCAGTTTTATCATAATGGAGGTAGAGATCATATTGAGCACCAGTTTCTGGGCGGTTCCCGCCTTCATCCTGGTACTTCCTGTAACAAATTCAGGACCGACGATCACTTCGATCGGGTATTCCGCTGCCTCAGCAAGGCGGGTATCCTTATTGCAGGTTATACATCCTGTAACCAAGCCTTCGTCTCTTGCTCGTTGAACAGCGCCGATCACATAGGGGGTACGCCCACTGGCGGCTATACCGATTACCACATCAAGTTTATTGATCTCGTATTCCTGAAGGTCATTCCAACCCAGCTCAGGATCATCTTCCGCAAATTCAACCGCCTTTCTGATCGCCTGGTCACCTCCGGCCATAATGCCTATTACCATACCGTGTGGCACGCCATAGGTTGGCGGACATTCGGAAGCATCTACAATACCCAGTCGTCCACTTGTTCCCGCTCCAACATAAAACAACCTCCCTCCTTCCATCATTTTGTCCACGATCTTTGGTATCAGTTTTTTCATCTGTGGGATTGATTCCCTGACCGCATGAGGTACCGTCATGTCTTCCCTGTTAATATTGATCAGAAGATCATAAATGCTCATCTTTTCCAGGTCGCTGTAATTCGAAGGAGATTCGGTAATGCTCATTTTTTTAAGAATAAACTTGCAGGTGATATTCGATTAATCCATCAACAGGAGCTTCTTCAATCCGTCCCAGCTTAAGCTGGTAATTTTCAAGAACCTCTTTCAATGATTTACGGAAAATAAGGGCAATTGATCCAACAAAATGTATATTATATTTTAAGGATTCTTCATAACGGATAATATAATGCCTTGTAAAGTCCCTGAATGAACGTGACACAAGCTCCTTTACATAATCATTATTTACATTCTCACCAATAAAACGTGCAAAGCCTGCCAGATAACGACTGGGCATGGGTTTACGGTTTACATTATCCAATATAATATCTTTGGTGATACCCAGATCATGATTGATCTTATCGATAATCTCCCCGGGCATTTCTTCCCTCAGATAATCCTTGACCAGCTGTTTTCCCAGATAGGCCCCGCTGCCCTCATCACCCAGGATAAAACCCAGGGAGGGCACTGATTTTGATATCCTTTCGCCATCATACACGCATGATCCCGAGCCGGTACCCAGTATACAAACCACACCGGGTTGTGTACCACACAAAGCCCTGGCTGCACCCAGCATATCATTGTTTACCTCCACTTCACTAAATGGAAAATATTTCAACAATGCCTTCTGTACAATTTCTTTTTTATCCGGAGAGGAACATCCTGCCCCATAAAAGAAAATATGTTTAATCTCTATACCCTGAAGCTGCTCCCTGGCTTTTAAAATTTCCTTATCAATATCCGCATATTCCAGATAATAAGGATTAATACCTTCCGTATTTGCCCTGGCCACCCGTCCCACACCATCCGTGCATTTCCAGTCAGTCTTTGTCGATCCGCTATCAGCTATGAGAATCATTACCCTGTACTATTGAGCCTTTAGATCGGCGTTTTTATCAGGCGGTTCGCAGAACCATGCCAGCTGTTCTTCAATACTCAGTCCATCAGACAACTGACCGGCATCCGGATGGGTTTCCTTGAATTTTTCAAGCATTTTTTTCTGAAGGTTGAGTAATACATCTTTATTGGCAGACATTCTGGCTACATCATGATGTTCGTAAGGATCTTCTTTCAGGTTATAAAGCCGGTGCCTGATACCTGTGGGAGGGTTACCTGTAGCATATCCCTGGGCCAGGTCATGTCTGCCGGCAGTAAAGATATATTTCCAGTTCTCCGTCCTCACCATAGCCTTGTTGTCGGCCAGAAATTCTGAAAAGACCATCTCCCTGAATTCCACCTCTTCCCTGAAGAAAAATGGCATCAATGACCTTCCCTGGGCTTCTTCGAGTGGCTCCACACCAAGAAAATCTACAATTGTGGGAGTTACATCCACAAGCTCAACCATTTCCTCCTGAACATGTACCAAAGGTTCACGGTCACCGGGACGGATGATCAGGGGAGCCTTCACAGCTTCTTCCCACATCATATGTTTTTCAAACCTTTTATGATGATTCAGAAGATATCCATGATCACCAAGGTAAACGACCAGGGTATTATCTGAGAGATCTGCCTCTTCAAGAGCCCGCAGGACCATTCCAATGTTTTTATCAAGATACTCAACCGAGGTATAATAAGCTGCAATGATACCTCTTTTTTCTTCCTCCGTGAGGTTTTTAAAAACAAGCGGGATAAATTCATCATCTTCGGGGGATCCGGTAGGCAGTGGCATTTCCATAGGATCATATTTCCCTGTATATTCTATCGGAAAATTGAATGGAGAGTGGGGTTCATGAAATCCAAGCCATAGGCAGAACCGGTTGTTTTTATTCTTATTGATATATTCAGCAGCCATTTCCGCATACCATGTACCTATATCATCCCCGTCGTAATAACCCGAAGGAAGTGTTTCCGCGTTAAGCCATATCCTTGACGGATCCTTGAAAGGTTTCCAGGGAGGGCGGGTCTCCATGGTATCGGGAACAGGTCGGGGAGGATTTTCAGATATAAAATCAAAATAATCAGATCGTTCAATCTTCATATCGAATCCATGATTCAACTCATTATTAAAATGATTTTTGCCAATAATAGCTGTATTGAAATCGAACTTTTTAAGATGATCGGCCAGCGTTACCTGCTCTTCCGGAAATGAGGTTGTGAGCAGGGTAACTCCCGTGGCATGCGGATACCTTCCGGTAAGAAGGCTTTGTCTCGATGCACTGCAAAGAGGAGAATTGGCAAACGCATTGGAAAATAATACGCCTTCCGAAGCCAACTGGTCAAGATGGGGGGTCCTTATAAGTTCATTGCCCAGGCTTCCCAGCACATGATTGGCATGATCATCACCCACGATCACCACTACATTTTTCAAAGGTTCCCAGTCCTGTGAAGTTTTTTCAGGGGTTCTGCTGCAACCGGCCAGGATTAACCCTGTGAAGAAAATAAATGTAAAAAAAATGATCGATCTGTTATCTGTCATGATCCAGCCTCTTTTTTACCTTAAATTTATTTACTTATCATTAACAATATGGGTTTTAAATCACTTAATTTTAAAAATCGGAGATTGGCTGACCGATATTTCCTTCATTATGGATAAGTCTTCTTTTTTTCAGGATGTATTTGAGGTGGTAATCCTCATTCCAAAGGGCCGGGTCACTTCCTATGGAGCTATCGCTCGGTATCTTGGAACGGGAAGCAGTGCCAGAATGGTGGGGTGGGCCCTGAACAGCTCCATAGGAAAAGGCATTCCGGCTCACAGGGTAGTGAACCGTAATGGATTACTTACCGGCAAACGGTATTTTGGAGATCCGGACAGAATGAAAGGGCTTCTCGAATCAGAAGGGGTTAAGATCGAGAATGATCAGGTAAAAGACCTCAGGAAGCATTTTTGGGATCCTGCACTTGAATTGCCCTAGTGCGTCCGCTTCGTATTAACCATAATCCGATAAAAGTAAAAAGGCCGTTGACGATAAGCAGTTCAAAACCGAATTTATACCCATATAACAATTGTTCCGAATGAGCACTTAAAAGAAAGCTCAACAACGGGGCAAAAACGACAATTATGGGTACATATTTATCTTTAACACCATAGTTGGTGAAAAGGCCGAAACTGAATAGTCCTAAAAGCGGCCCGTAAGTATACCCTGCCGCAAGGAAAAGTGCATTGATCACACTTTCATCATTGATAATCTTAAACACCAGGATCACCCCGAATATCAACACGGAAAAAGACATGTGTACCTTCATCCTTATTTTTTTATACCTTTCCTCCTCGTGTCTTTCAAAACCAAGAAAATCGACACAAAAGGAAGTGGTAAGGGCTGTCAATGCAGAATCGGCACTGGAATAGGCAGCTGCGGTTATACCCAGGATGAAGGCTACTCCGGCAATCGCAGCAAAATGATTAACGGCAAGCAAAGGAAAAAGATTATCCGTGCGTTCAGGTAGTGCAATGCCCTTTGAATTGGCATAGATATACAACAAAGCTCCCAGGAAGAGGAAAAAGAAATTGGCAATGACCAGGGTAATACTGAACCAGAACATGTTTTTCTTGGCCTCCCCGATATTTTTACAGGTAAGGTTTTTCTGCATCATATCCTGGTCGAGGCCGGTCATCACAATGGTAATAAAGGCACCTGAAAAAAATTGTTTGAAAAAATTGGTTTTACTTTGCCAGTCCCAGTTAAAGATCCTGCTGTACCGGCTATCCTTCACTTCCGCTATCAGGCCGGCCCATGTGGTGTCCAGTTCGGATTTGATCAGAAAGATGCCGATCCCCACCGCCATAAGCATAAAAAAAGTCTGAAGGGTATCGGTCACCACGATGGTTTTGATTCCTCCCCTATAAGTATAGATCCATATCAATACAATAGTGACCATTACGGTTATCCAGAAAGGCACATTCCAGGCATTGAATATGGCAATCTGAAGCACACCCGCCACAAGAAAAAGCCGGAAAGCCGCACCTATGCTCCGGGAAAGCAGAAAATAAAAGGCGCCGGATTTATATGCCCAGAATCCAAATCGTTTTTCCAGGTACGTATAGATCGATACCAGGTTCATCCGGTAATATAAAGGCATCAGTACGTTAGCCACCACGTAATAACCGAGAAGATATCCCAGCACCAACTGGAAATAATAAAAATTACTATTCCCGACTTCGCCGGGGACCGATATGAAAGTAACCCCTGAAAGAGTGGCCCCGATCATTCCAAAGGCCACCAGGTACCAGGGTGATTGCCGGCCCGCAGTAAAAAATACTTCATTGGTGGCTTCCCTGGAGGTAAAACGCCCTATCAGAAGTAATACGCCAAAATAGGCACCAATGATGATTATGATTAAAACCGGACTCATTTATTGATATTAAGGTGCCAAATTTGTATATATTTTTTTAATTTTGTATACATCTGAAAGGCCTAATTTCAACAATTGTTATGAGTTTGCAATACCAGGAAGAAGAATTGATAGAGGTTTTGGAAGATCAGGATGATGAGGATCCAAAGCATCTGGTGGTATATAATGACGACTACAATACCTTCGATCATGTGATCAACACCCTGGTAAGAGTGTGCAAACACACCTACCATCAGGCCGAACAATGTACCTGGCTGATCCATTACCGTGGTAAATGTACGGTAAAAACCGGCACCTACAGAAAACTGAAGCCCATGCGTGAAGGGATCACCGACGCGGGGATAGATGCAAAGATTGTATAGTTGTGGAGTTGGGGAGTTGGGGAGTTGGAGAGTTGTGGGAGTTGTGGAGTTGGAGAGTTGTGGAGTTAAATCTATTTCAAATTCACCGCTAAACTTCCTACCAGCAGGAAAGTATTCTGGCTGTCATTTTCCCCGGCATCGTAAATATCATCTGGTGAAGTATAGCTGCGGCCTTCAATACGGAGTTTTGCAAAAGACACTGGAAAGTAATTCAGGGCAATGCCCAGATTGCTGTTGGTAAAACCATTGGGTGTGCCCGTACCCACAAGGATCTCTTCCTGGTCATTAAAATGTTCAAGCCGGGCTGCTATGTTGAAATGTTCGTTTATGTCGTACTGGGTAATGGCCAGGAAGGCAAATAGGTTACCGGTTTCCTCACTGTTAAGCAATTCCTGCCTTCCGTAATCAAAGGATCCCACGATATGCCAGTTGTCCTGTATAAAATATTTGGCGTAAAAATGATTGTAAAACCGGAGTTTGATATCGTCTCTTACCGGACTTTCATTCCCCAGGTAATTGGAATAGTTGAGTTCAAGATCCGGTGCCGGACGATAGTTCAATTGAATGCCCACCGATTTGCCCGAGTTGGTCTCTGCGATATTCTGCCAGCCATTCAGTACAACGAACCGGAAATCAAAAGATTCACTCAGGGCTGCAGTGAACTGAATGCCCGTGGAAAAATAAGGTGTATGTTCAGCCATGAAAGAATGGGTATACATCTCATTGTGAAATGAGAATGTATTTTCATAACCGATATGTGAGGGCATGATGCCCACGTCAACCCATAGCATATCACTGATCCTGATGCCGGCATTGGCCTCTGCAATGAGTTTCAGAAGATCGGAAGGTTCATTTGCATAATTAAATACCGGATAAGTACCGGTATGAAGTGCCATATTGGCCCTTATCCGGTTATCATCGTAATTGGCCTTAATAAATCCCCAGTTCAAATTGAATTCGTTATGCCTGGCCGCCACCGTAACATATTGCCTGTTCCGGTTAAGAGGCCTGTTAAAATCATACCCATAATATACGTCCACACCGGCGGTGATATGAAATGCAGAATCGAATTGTGCCACCACCTGGCCGGAACCTGAAAAGACTATCAGGAAGATAAGCAGTATATTTCTTCGCATGATCTTTTTCCGCCAAATTACAAAATCCTGGAAATTCTTGTCCAATGCACAGAAAATAAATGGAGAAAAAAGCTGATCCTTTTGTGTATCAACACTTACTCCCGGGCCATTAATAAAAACCGAAAATTAAAATCAATACTTTTCATAAATGCTCATTCCAATCATTTGCGTAGAAAAAAAATTCAACCCGCAGGGGTCATTATTCCTGAAGAAATTTTTTTAAATTATTGTTTCCCTTCAATCAATATTGATAATTTTGAAACCGACAACCCCTGATCAACGACATCTGGTAAAATGAATACAAATCTATCAAACCGTATCAACGCTTTGGCCGAATCCGCCACGATAGCCATGGCGCAGAAAGCCCGTGAATTAAAGGCCCAAGGTAAGGATATTATCAGTTTGAGCCTGGGAGAACCTGATTTCAAAACCCCGAAACACATACAGGAAGCGGCTAAAAAAGCGATTGACGAGGAAAAATACTTCTCTTATCCTCCGGTACCGGGTTATCCTGAATTAAAAAAGGCCATTGCTGAAAAACTCAACAGGGAAAATAAACTCGATACATCGCCGGATAATATTGTGGTTTCCAACGGGGCAAAACACTCCATAGCCAACCTGTTCATGTGCCTGCTTAATCCCGGTGACGAAGTAATCGTGTTCGCTCCATACTGGGTATCCTATGTCGAGATCATCAAACTGGCGGAGGGTGTACCGGTAATTATAAACGGTGCGCTTGAAAACGGATTCAAAGTGACAGCACAGCAAGTAAAAGATGCGCTTACCGATAAAACAAAAGCGGTAATTTATTCATCTCCCTGTAACCCGACAGGTGCTGTGTTCAGCCGCGAAGAACTTCAATCCATAGCGGACGTGTTATCCGTAAGAAAAGACGTCTTTGTGATCGCCGATGAGATCTATGAATATATTAACTTTTCAGGCGAACATGTAAGCATGGGATCATTCTCCGAAATGAAGGATAATACGGCTACCGTAAATGGATTCTCGAAAGGGTATGCCATGACGGGCTGGCGGATAGGCTATATATCCGCTCCGCAATGGATTGCCAGGGCATGCAGCAAAATACAAGGCCAGTTTACTTCTGGAATCTGTGGCATTACCCAGCGTGCCGCATTGGTGGCGATTACCGGAGAGATGGCCCCAACCAAAAGAATGGCAGAAACCTACCTGAAGCGACGGGATATGGTGATCGATCTGATCAAAGAGATCCCGGGACTGAAGACCCCGGTACCAGAAGGTGCCTTTTACATTTTCCCTGATGTAAGTGCATACTTCGGAAAATCTGATGGAAATATTACAATAAACGCTGCAAGTGACCTCAGCCTCTATCTGTTGAATGAAGCGCAGGTATCCACGGTTACGGGAGAGGCATTCGGTGCACCTGACTGCATCCGGATATCCTATGCGGCATCGGAAAATGAATTGAAAGAAGCCATCAAACGCATCAGGGAGGTATTTGTAAATCTCAGATAGATGAAGTACTCCTCGGCCGCAGAAATTTTCGAAGCATTCAATCACCAACGGATCCTGATCATTGGCGATGTAATGGTTGATTCCTATGTCTGGGGACAGGTCGATCGGATCTCTCCTGAAGCTCCCGTGCCGGTTGTCCATGTGAAAAAGAGAGAAAGGAGACTGGGAGGTGCCGGTAACGTGGCAAGAAACATCAATTCAATGGGATCAGAACCCATCCTCTGTTCCATTATTGGCCAAGATCCTGAAGGGGATCATTTTATAAATCTGTTAAAACAACAATATATGCCGGAGGATGGAATAATTAAGAGCGATTCCAGGAAAACCACTACAAAGGAACGGTTTTTATCAGGATCACAACATCTTCTGAGAGTGGATGAAGAACAGGACCATGAGCTTTCTGAAAAAGAACGATCTGCACTTAAAAAGAATATACAGGATCTGCTTCCCATGGTTCATGCCGTTGTTTTTGAGGATTATAATAAAGGATTACTCGATGGTGATATCATAAAGTTCACCATTGACCTCGCCAAGGAAATGAACATCCCTACCGTAGTTGACCCTAAAAGAAAGAACTTCCTGACCTATCGCGAAGCCACCCTTTTTAAACCCAATCTCAAAGAGATCAGGGAAGGACTTAAGATCGATCTCGAAAAACATGATTTAGAAGGATTAAAGAAAGCCGTCGGCCGTCTTAAACAGATACTGGCCATTGGAAACATACTCGTGACCCTGTCTGAACTCGGAGTGTACTGTTCCTCCCATGACGGGGATTTTCATATTCCTTCCCATATTCGATCCATATCGGATGTATCCGGAGCGGGAGATACGGTTACTGCTATTGCGGCTTTATGCATGAGCCTTGACCTGCCTCCTAAATTCATGGCTGCGCTCTGTAACCTGGCCGGCGGCCTGGTCTGTGAGCAGCTTGGAGTTGTGCCTGTGGATAAGGAGCGCCTGCTTCGCGAAACCAGGCTTCATGGTATATTTTAGGATCCGGATACACCGACCGCCAAACAGGAAATTCAGAAAGCAGGAGGCGGCTGCCAGGACCCTCACCGGGCTCAGAATTATAAAGCTGGGGGATTTATTCAGCGAACTGCCCGTCCGCAATTATAAAAAAAATTTCATGCCGCTAAATGCTTAAATCCGGTTGTGAAATTTGCAAAACCGGGACCTAACCTTCTTTACAGGTTAATAGAAAACAAATTTTTAGTATGTATTTATGCATTGATGCAAAATCCTTTTCTGTGAAGAATATTATTGAGTAATATTGCGAAGATTTTTATGTGGTTTAGTCAACTTCTTAAATCAGAATTATTTTTTTCATATATACATGGTTTAATTAAAAAAATTTCGATGATGGCAAAAAAAATCAAACGGATAATAATCGGACAATCCGGAGGCCCAACTCCCGTAATTGACTGGGAAGTAGCGGGAATGCTTGCCGGTGCCCGTAAGTACGGATATGAGGTTTATGGGGCGATCAATGGACTGGAAGGGGTCCTTCATGCCGATGTAACTGGAAATATAGTGGATCTGTCTAAAACCGATCCTACACAGTTTATTTACAATGGACCGGGTGCAGGCTTGAAAACCACGCGGATCAAACCTAAGAAGGAACAGTACCAGAAAATCGGTCAGAACCTGAAAAAATTAGGGGTTGACGGGATCATCTATATCGGAGGCAATGATTCTGCCGACCAGCTCAAAGGATTAACCGAAGAGTCGGATATCAGGGCCATCCACGCCATAAAGACCGTGGATAACGATCTTCCGGCCACGCATCATTGCCCCGGATTTGGTTCAGCCGCTCTTTATAATGCAACAGCCCTGAAAAATGTGCATAATGATTTCAGCTCATACAAGGTAAAAGGAACCTTTGATGACGGAAAGGTAGGTGTATTGAATGCCCCGGTTGTGGTTTACCAGGTGATGGGACGTAAGGCGGGATGGCTTGCTCAGGCCACAGCTTTTGCAAGGGTTGATCCTATGGGCTTGATGGATCCTGATAGAGCACCCCATATTATTCTTTCAAAAGAAGTGCTTTTCGACAAAGAGAAATATTTAAGTGAACTGAGTGATACCATTACAAAATATGGTGAGGCCGTGGTGGTGGTTCAGGAAGATCTGACCGAAGCCAAATCAAAAAAATCCATTGCAGAGGTCTTTGGTGAACCGGAACTGGATCCGCATGGCAATATTCAGCATGGAAGGGCTACCAGTTTCGCCCCCGGAGTATTTCTTGCCCAGTTAGCGGTAAAAGAACTCAAGGTTGAAGCCGTAGCCCAGGTAAAAGAAGCCGTTCTTGTTCCTCAGCATATTCAGCGAAGTCACAGTACATCCCTTCCGGATGCCTCGGAAGCCTACATGGTCGGATTCAAAAGTGTTGAGGCCCTGGCAACTGGCGTAACACGGACCTCGGTGGTCATTAAGAAGTCGGGCAACGGTAAATTTGAGGCTGGGCTGACCGATCTGAGTAATATTGCCAGGAAGGAGCGATCGGTAGAATATCATTATATCAATGATATGAATGGACCGACACAGGAATTTATTGATGAATTCCTGCCCTGTATCGGTGGTCCGACCGCTTTACCGCATTATTCAAAAATGATGTTTAATCCTGTTAATTTCAAAGGATAAAATTAACAGGAAACAGAGATCGGTCAGGTGGGTTTAAAAAATCCTGACCGGTCTCTCAATACTACTCATTTTTCATTCCGGTTCTGCGGGGATATACCTCGATATAATTCTTGCACGGATCTTTAATCATCCCAAAGTCACTCCTGCCCGGTCCCGGTGGTCCCGGCCAGTAAATATTTGTTATTATTGCCCTCATACTATTTGTCGCATGGGTATTCTCTTAATACCGGATAAAATATGTCCTGTCTCCTGAAGTACTGGCATTTCATACTGCTCAAACAAAGACAAGAAACCGCCAAAAATCACTGCATTTGGCCAGCCGGTAATATATTATGCTCAGGGTAGCCAGTAATTGTAAAGGATAAACCTTCCATGGGAGTTTTTAAAATAAAATCTTCTGTGGATGCAACCCCTGGTATTTTATTTTATCTATAGAATAAGATTGATCATTTAAATCTTTAGTTATGAAAAAAAGTATTTGCCGATTCCAATTCCGGTGGCAGTGTACGTAAGAAAGATTAAGAACCGGATATCCTGCTTATTTGAACAAAAAAAACCGGAAGAAAAACATTCTTCCGGTTACTGCCATATTAATCTGCAGTTTTCCAGCTACACCTATACGATTTCAAAATCTATTCAACGGGTGTCAGAGCAATATCAACCGTCGACTGATTACCGGCAATAACCTGTTTATCATCAGCCTGCCATAGTTCATATCCTTCCTTATCAGCATAAAGCGTATACAAACCCTCCGGTATACCAATCAGGGCATAGAATCCATCTTCTTCCGACAGAGTTGACGTGACCACGGTATCAGCAGCTTCAATCCATACCTCTACATCGCCAAGCGGATCATCGCTGGAATCATCCGTAACGAGACCTCCTATTCTTCCCGTAGTGGAATTATTGACCGCCCTGATCACCGGTTTGAAATTAAAACCTCTCAAATCCTCCATGGGTCCTTTAGCAATAAGGGAGCGGCTAAGATCAAAGTCAAGCAATAATTCCGCAGATAATCCCCCTTCGATAACCAGTGCGGGATCGATGAATATCTTCAACCCTGAAACGGCTGCACTGGGAATCTTCAGGTCATACACATTCCCGTTCATCAATTCAATGGAGGCGTCGTTGATATATACCCTGACAAGATCGTAACTGCCTGCCGGTAACTCGATTTCCGCAATTTCTTCGGTTACCCCGTTTTGCAGGTCGGTAAGATGATAAACTTCTTCACCCTCCCATACGGACTGATACGGAGAACCATTTTCATCTTTACCACCTGCTTCCTCACTCCCGTTTTCATTGTCCGTTTGGTCAGGTCTTTCCTTCCGCAATTCGATTTTTGTTATAGTTACTGTTGCATCGGCCACCATATCAAATGAAAATGGCCTGTCTGTAAGCAATACACTTAATCTGCCGTTCAATGGATTCTCGTCATCATTATTACACGACGACACAATTGTTGCCAGAATAAACAACGACATGATTAACACACCCATTCCGGTATTTAATCCCAAACTTTTCATCTTATCAACTCCTTTTTATCTATTTATAAATCTGTTCTTCCTGATAAATTTTGAATAAGACGATCCCGATCGATATCACCAGCAGGACATGAATACCTTCTCCGGCTCCAAGAAGGAAAAAACCTATCAACCAGGCCAGAATAAAAGTAATTGCTACTATATATATCAGACCATTCATAATAACTTTTTAATAATGCTTGGTTATCAGGATTATGTGATCATAAGAACTATGCCAAAGCTAATACTGATAAGATGAAGGACACATAAGATGCTATTTTATAACCCATTAAGAACCAATATGAGTGGATAAAATTCACAATGTCAATGACTGTGTTTGTCAAAATGAGAATGACATGATCATTTTAGCAATGATCATTTACATAAAAAAACGTTTAACTTTGTATCCGGGCGGACTTTCTATTCGTTATCCGTATAGCTTAATTTAATTCAGTTAAATTGTCAGCCATAAAGTCTCAATGCGTTTAAAACTTATCACCGTTTATCTTCTGGTCGTATCGGCGCTGGCGCTTGTGGGCTATATCTCCTATCAGGGATTGACCCAGTTAATGAACACGCTTCAATCGGCTTTGCAACCAGACGAGCGGCATGAAAAATTTGAACAGATACTCACGCTCATTACGGAAGCTGAAAATAATATCAGGATGTTCACCATCACCGAAGATGATGCCTATCTGGAACCCTATGACCATACCCTTAATAATCTGGAAAGCCATATCATTGAATTATATGAGGAATCCGAGGGAGATACAGTGATCATGTCCAGTCTTGATTCAATTTTTAACCTTGTGCAAAAAAAAATCTATGTTCAGGAAGAACTGATCCTTTTAAAACAAGGAGTGAAAATGCCGGATATTTATGGTGAGGTACTGGCGGAAATCAATTTTCTTGAATCGGAACTGAATCAATCGGATACTACCATTATTGAAATAAGAGACAGCCTGGTAAGAAAAGAAATAAGAAAAGATACTCCCCCCGATACCTTAGAAAACAAAGAAAAAAAACGTGGATTTTTCGCACGCTTATTCGGGATTAACAAAAATCAGGACGATCAGGATCAGGAGCCACAAACCATGGTCTCAGTGGATACTATTAAAACGGTGGATACCATTTCCGTTCAGGTCAAAAAGCCCGTTCAACTCAGTTCTGCCATTGAACGTAAAATGAACCGGCTAAGAAGCAGGGAAAAATATATTCAACGTCAGGTTGCTCAGAAGGAACTGGAACTCAGCAGGCAGGACGATATGATTACGGCTAAGGTAGCACGGGTTATCGATGAGGTTTCCGAATATCTTGAACAACAGGCTATCGAGAAGGCCTCGGAAGCACAGGGTCTTTTTAAACGCACTAACCGGTATATTACCATAATCGGAACAATTGCCTCCATGTTGTTTCTCATAATGATATTTATTATTATGAGAGATTTTCAGGTTATCCTGAGTACGAAAAGAAAAATAGAGGAAGAAAAGAAAAGGACCGACCGGCTGGCCAAGGTTAAGGAGGAATTTCTTGCCAGTATGAGCCATGAAATCCGCACGCCTCTTAACGCCATTTCCGGCTTTGCCAACCATATGGATGACAAAAAATTATCAGAAGAAGACAGAAAACATTTGAAGATAATCCGGAATTCCTCTTCTCATTTATTAAATATCATCAATGAAATCCTTGATTACTCCAAATTGGAAGCCGATCAACTGAAAATCGAAAATACGGTTTTCAATGCAGCCGAGGTATTAGAGGAAATTCATGATTCCTTCAACAAGGAAGCAAAGAATAAAAAACTGAAGTTCAATATTAAGATCAGTAAAAAGCTGGAAAAATACCGGCTCCGGAGTGATCCTTTCCGTTTAAGACAAATTATTACCAATCTGATTAGTAATGCGATCAAATTTACTTCCAAAGGCAGCGTTACCGTAACCGCTTCATTAACCCAGGATCAAAACCTGAAACTCAGGGTAAGTGATACCGGCATAGGCATACCTGAAGATAAAAAAGAGTTTATTTTTGATAAATTCACACAGGCTGACACCAGTACGACCCGCCGGTTTGGAGGCACAGGATTAGGTCTGGCCATCGTAAAAAAATTGGTTGAATTAATGGGCGGCAACATCTCACTCGCCAGCCGGGAAAACAAGGGAAGCACCTTCATTGTAACCATCCCGGTCCGGGTGGTTTCACCGGGATCGGATGGGCAGGAAGATAAACCTGAAACAAAAAAACTAAACCTGGGCCGGCATAGCATACTTATTGCTGACGATGATGAATATAATCTGCTCCTTCTGGAAAAGACGCTGGTAAAAAACAACGCAATCGTGACTAAAGTTACAGGTGGAAAAGAGGCCTTGACCGAGGCCGGAAAGAATAACTTTGATCTGATCATCCTGGATCTTCAAATGCCTGACCTGGATGGATTCCGTGTTGCGCAAAAAATGAAGGCCGGAAATATTCAATCACCGGTAATTGCCTTTTCAGCTTATGTGACGGATGAAATAATCGAAAAATGTAATAAAATCGGATTCGAAACCGTACTGGCCAAACCATTTGATGAATCTCATCTGATAAAGATAATCGGCAATATCCTGTCTGCCGGCCAGGAAAAAGACGGTGATCGGCCGGGGAGCGGTCTGGCCGGGAAAATGATGGAAGATGACACAGGGTTTATGGAAAGGATGATCCATATTTATATTAAAAACCTGGATAACGCCATTAAAGAACTCGAAAGTAATAATGCAGCGGATGAATTTGAAAAGGTGAAATATACGGCTCACAAGATTCTGCCCTCCACCCGTCATATGGGTTTTGATGACCTGGCAGGGAAACTGAAGGCCCTGGAGGATCTAGAAATAAAAAATAATAAAGCCGGAGCTGAGGAGTTAATATATGAAACACTTCAGATAGCCCGCTCCACCAGAAAGAGTTTAAATAAGGTAATGGAGCAGGTTAGCTGATTTTTATTCCAAAATTTTCATTCTATATCAAGTAAAATGGCTGTTTATAAAGTGTTCGTGGTCGAAGATGATGAATGGTTTTCGGAATTCCTGGGATATAACCTGGAACTGGATAAGGATATTCAGGTTGAAAAATTCATGACTGCAGGTGAATGTCTTGATCATCTGAATAAACGGCCGGATATAATCACCATAGATTACCGCCTTCCCGATCTGAGCGGAGAGGAACTCATGAAAAGAGTAAAAGATCAGAATCCTGAAACCGAGATCATAATCATTTCAGAACAGGAAAAGATCGAAGTGGCCGTAGATCTATTGAAGATCGGGGCTTATGATTATATCGTTAAAACCAAAGATATACGTGAAAGGCTGCTGAATACGATCAGGAATCTTAAAAACCAGATTTCACTGAAAAAAAGGCTCAATTTCCTTCAGGAAGAAGTAGAAAAAAAATATGATTTTGAAAAAAAGATAATCGGCCAAAGCAAACCGCTTAAAAATGTATTCAACCTCATTGAAAAAGCCATAAAATCAAATATCAGCGTAATCGTTTCCGGTGAAACCGGAACCGGGAAAGAAATGGTAGCCAAGGCCATTCATTATAACTCGAACCGGAGCAAAAAACCTTTCATTCCCATCAATATGGCCGCTATTCCTGAAAATTTACTGGAAAGTGAATTATTTGGTCATGAAAAAGGCTCCTTTACGGGAGCTCATGTCATGAGGAAAGGCAAATTTGAAGAGGCAGACGGAGGCACATTGTTCCTTGATGAGATTGGAGAAATGGATATGTCGATCCAGGCCAAGCTATTGAGAGCACTTCAGGAAAAAGAGATCACCAGAATAGGAAACAACCAGCCTGTTAAAATAAACTGCAGGATTATTGTCGCTACCAATAAAAACCTGATCAAAAAGGTAAAGGAAGGGGAATTCAGGGACGACCTTTATTACCGGCTTTTTGGAATAAATATTCAAATGCCGCCTCTCAGAGAAAGAGATAATGACATACTCCTTCTTGCCAAACATTTTATAAAAGATTATTGCAGTGAAAATAAAATTCCCGAAAAGATCCTTACAAGGGAAGCACAGAAAAAACTGATGACCTATACCTATCCCGGCAATATAAGAGAATTGAAGTCGGTAATCGAACTGTCTGTGGTTATGTCAAACAATAACTCGATCGAACCGGATGATATCACATTCAGCGAAGATGATACCGATCCCGGATTGATCAATAAGGAACTGACCTTGCGGGAACATAATCACAGAATAATAAAGGCCTATCTTAAAAAATATGATGGTAATGTAAAAGAGGCCGCCAGAAAACTCGATATCGGTTTTTCAACCATTTACCGTATGCTTAAAGAGGAAAAAAGGGAACCTGATTTTTCAGATCAATAATAAAATTGTCATTTTGGCAATTTTCTCATAGTGCTATTCTAATAAAACACTCATTTTCAGGCATTTAAATTTCTGGCCCTGATTTTGGCATCTTCCTGCAGAAGTTAAGATTACAGAAAATGAAAAAGATTTTTTCATTCACGTTGATCATTGTTTCACTTGTAGCTTGCGAAGATAAAAAGAAGGTAATGTTGCTGGAAAAAGAACTCAATAAAACTGTACTAAATCTGGAGAAAAGGGATTCTATCCTGGCTGACTATCTCGGGTTTATTACCGAGGTAGAAAAAAATCTCAATGAGATCAGAGAGCGCGAGGCCATGATCTCATTAAGGGAAGAAGAATTCCAGGCCGGAAACCAAGAGCCAAAAGATCAGATTATCCGGGATCTAAAGACGATCAACTCTCTGATGAAAGAAAATAAAGATAAAATCGATATGCTCAACACGAATCTACATGGTTCAATATCACAGATCCGCCAGCTTAATTCTCTTGTACAACAGCTTGAACAACGCGTGGATCTGAAGGAAATAGAGATTGAAAAACTCAATAAACAACTGGCCTATCTCCTGGATGAAAACCAGATGCTTAAAATAAGGGTGGATTCCCTATTTGCCGAAAACAATACAAAAGAGGAAACCATACATAAACAAAATGAAAGGATCGACAGGCTGGATGATCGGCTGCATACAGCCTATTATGCCAGTGGTTCGAAAAATGAATTATTGGATAAAGAAATAATTCTTAAAAAGGGTGGTTTGCTGGGAATAGGATCGATTGAACAGCTTAACGAGAATCTGAATTTTGAAAAGCTTGAGCATATAGATATTCGAAATACATTTTCCATTCCGGTGCATAGCCGCAAGGCGGAATTGGTGACCGACCATCCGAAGGATTCCTATGATTTGATTGTGGACAATAAAGAAAATGTTGTCGACAAACTGGTAATCCTGGATCCGGACAGGTTCTGGTCATCATCGAAATGCCTGGTAATGGTTACAAGATAACGGGTGGTGATACGGGATCAGGTACTCTGTATGAAAATACAGAGGCCTGATCCTTTTAAAAAAGAAAAAGAGCGGATAATTAACCATCCTTTTAAGATAAAAAAACAGAAGAAATGAAGCGAATAACGGTATACATGATCTTGTTGATGTTTGCAGTCTCCTGCAAGAGTATATCCTACCAGAATGCAGTACATTCCAACCAGGATAAATTCTATGGAGAAAAGGAACAGGAGGCTATCCTGCTGGTCGAGTTGAAAGATCTTTCACAACTGGCGGAAGACCTATCAGGTGTGGCACAGGAAAAAGCATACAGCAAAGATTTGTTTGAATTTGCCGAAATGGCAGAAAAGGATCACAAAAAATTTCAGTTCAGGATGGAGATCCTTGCCTTCAAAAAAGGGATAAAACTTCCGGATGCAATCAGCGTGGAAAAACAGGAGATCTATAGAAAATTACATAAGATTGAGGATAAAAAAACATTCGATATCCATTATCTGGCTGAAATGGAAAATTTACTGGACTCAATGACAATTAAATCCGATGATTACCTGGAAGAAGGCAAGGATAAGCAGATCCGGAATTTCATTACCAAACATACGGGCATGTTTAAAGGGCAAATGAAACGAATTGAAAACATGCAGAACTATATAGAAAAATCAAGTTCGAAAGAATTGTCAATGAATAAAAATTGATTTATGGAAAAGTAACTTCCTCCAATCCTTATATATTCTAAGCTGTCCCGTGGTTTTAATATTAAACTGTACGTTTAATTTAATAGGGTAGTGCTTCCCACGGGCAGCTTTTTTTTATTTCCCGGTTACCCGACCTGCCCTATAGTCATTGTCATTTTACCTTTTCCTTGAGTATGATTATGAATTTGTTGTATTCTGATTGAAATATATCTCTTCCCCCGCTTTACTTTTTTATTTAATTTCAGGGTGGTTTCCAAATAATTTTTTAACCGTCTTTATAATCTATTCACCAATTGTCAAATTTAAAATTCCCGGTTAAACTGACCGGTTAAATTGACGTAATAAGGTAAAGGAAAACCCGGATAGTGACTGGGGTGAAGTATTTATTGCACCCATGTGGGGGATTCAGCGGAACTATAAGAGCCATTTCAGTCTGGGTTTGAACCTCGGTTATGGCGTAGTTCTGGGGAGTGACCATACTGAACTCGATCCGCTGGTCAATCTCAGGCTCGGATTTGTATTATTTTCCAGATAGAACGACCCTGGAACGTGAATCCAGGTATCAAATTCTTGAAGCGGAGACTGGGGATCCGAAGCAGATTCAGGGATCCCTTTTTCCTTCTGATCTTTATTCGTACATTAGAAAGTAATTTAAATCGATCAATTACCTGATTCAGGGATAGTCCCGATCATGCTGTAAAACTAAAGTTTTTCAGCCGAATCTTTATCCAGAAAAAGAACACAATCCTGATGTGTACGAAGCACAGATGCCGGGCATCTCTCGGATATGGGACCCTTTAGCGTTTCCCGCACCGCCTGGGCTTTCCTTTCATCAGGCACCACACAACTGATAGATTTTGCCCGCATGATGCCCGGAATAGTCAGGCTCAAAGCATGGGTAGGCACATCATCCAGGCTGGGAAACCACCCTTCTCCAAGTTGTTGTTTCCGGCAATCCTCATCCAGTTCCACCACCTTAACCAGTCGTTTATCATTAAAATCAGCCACCGGCGGATCATTAAATGCAATATGCCCGTTTTCACCAATTCCAATACAGGCCAGGTCAATCGTCACCTGACCAAGTAATATTTCATACCTTTCCGATTCCGCTTCGAGGTTATCGGCATCCCCCTGTAAAAAATGCACCTCTTTCGGTTTGATATACTGTATGATTCTCTCTTTAAGGTATTTTCTGAAACTTGCCGGATGCTGATCCGACATACCCACATATTCATCCAGGTGAAATATCCTCACCTTATTCCAGGGCAGGGTTTTCTTTTCCCGTAGAGCCTCATAAAAGGTAAATTGGGATGCGCCTGTGGCGATAATAATATTGGCTTCCCCTTTTTCACCTATCACTGCGCGTATCCGGTCTTCAACAAGATCGGCGGCAGCCTTGCCCATTTCTACCTTATCAGGATAAATATTTACGGTCAGATTATCGACCTTAGTCTGGGTGTAATCGGAATTTGACATATTTTTGGTTATTTCATTAAAAAAAATCAATTAATGCAAAATATGCGGTGACCAATGAAAAGATGATCACCGCAATCAGGCCCCATTTCATTTTCCATTTGGCCATATGAATACCCATCAGGCGTTTATTGATGATAAGTAAAAATACAGGTATAGCCACTGCCGGCAAGATCATGGCCTGAAAAGCCTGTGAAATGACCATCATTGCTGGAGGTCTTTGTTCCAGGATCTGAAGGCCGAAGGCAAACAACAACCCCGCTCCCCCCAAAACCCTGAATAGAGGAGATTTAATATCCCTTTTTGTGCCCGTAATGTCGGCTATCAACCACGGTGCGATCAAAATGATTGGAAATACCGTGGACAAACCGGCTCCGGCAATACCAAGGATCAGGATAAAGGCTGCTACCTCCCCTCCCAGTGGTTCGAACAACTGGATCATTTCAATGGTATCGTCCAGTTTCAGGCCCATCACGTGAAGCGTTCCGGCTGATACAGCCATGATGATCCCGCTCAGGATCAGCATCATGGTGGCTGAAACAAAAGCGTCCTTTTTTTCACCTTTCAGGTCATGGATCGTCCATCCTTTTTCTGCAACAACTGTACTCCGGACAATAAAAACAGCAGCTGAACAGGTAGTACCTGCCATAGCAGCTACCAACTGAAAAGCACCCTCCTGATCAGGCACGCTGGGTACCATTCCTTTAAGAATAACACTGAAATCAGGGCGTACAAGAAAAAAAACCAGGATAAAACACAGCCCCATCAGGATCACAAAAAACGTCAGGATGCTTTCAAAACGTTTGTATTCACCAAACCACAAGAGGAAATACAACAAAATGACCAAAACAAAAGTGATCCAGAAAGTGCTGGCGGCGCCGAGACCCAAAAGTCGCCAGCCTTCCGCTAGTAGATCCGTAACGATTCCCATAACGCCCATGATGGCCATTAATTCACCCACTATAAGGGCAATCAGGATATAAATAGCCAGCACAGGACCCATCGAGAAATGATTTTTTATATTATATAAAGCAGTCTGACCGGTTACCAATGTGACCTTACCATAGGCCACCATCAGCACATAGGTAAACGCAGCCGATAAAACCAGCGCCCAGAAAAGTGTCATGCCGTATTCCGCACCGGCTTTGGCCATGGTGGTTACGCTGCCGGTGCCAATATTATAACCGATGAGGAAAAGGCCGGGGCCAACGGCAGAAAGCGCAATAAGAATCTTTGATAGGAGTTTATTTTTCATATCAATTCTTATTGTAGACCTCTTCACCTCCTACCAAGGTGGTTTTTATTTCAATCTGGTCATCATCAAAAATAAACCGGATCAGATCGGCTTTCATACCCGGTTCAAGACGGCCTCTGTCTGACAGATTATAGAGCCGGGCTGGTGTCCGGGTTGCCATTATTATGGCGTTTCCCAGGCTGCAACCTGCCAGTTTTACCATGTTGGCCACACCTGTTCTTACAGGAAAGGAAGCACCCGCCAGTACATTCTGTTCCGGATACTGAAGCATCCCGCTACCGGTCATGACCACGGTTTTTCCATTCCAGTTATATTCTCCCGGAGGCATTCCTGCCAGCTTGGTGGCATCGGAGACAAGGACCAGTTTATCGGGCCCTTTGACTTTATAAAACACCTTGAGTTCTTCGGGACGAAGATGATGTCCGTCGGCGATGATGGTAGCCGTTATTTGGTCATTGGCCAGTTGCGGCCAGAGTGGATTATCGTGCCGGTGAATATAATTTGCACATCCATTGCCAAGATGGGTGGAAACACGGGCTCCAAGCGAAACCGCATTGTTGATCTGTTCCGCTGTTCCGTTATGATGAGCAAGAGAAACGAATATATCCATTTTTCTGCAGTTAGCAATAAATTCCATTGCTCCATCAAGCTCGGGAGCCAGACCCACCTGGATGATCCTGCCGTCCGCTGCTTTGTAAAAATCCATGAATTCCTGCCAGTCAGGATCTCTTACCCACTCCCTCGCATGGGCACCCCGGAAGCCATCGTGTGGTGAGATATAAGGTCCCTCAAGAAAAAAACCGGGAATTGAATGGGCCAGTAGAGGATCTGAAAGACTGGATGACAATACCTGAAAATTTTTGAGGATCAACTGGGGGGAATTGGTGATGAGGGTAGGAAAAAAAGTAGTAACCCCCTCCTTCCATAAAGCTTCTGCAAATTCTTTCACCTTCTCCCTTGTCAATCCTTCTTCATTGAAGCTTATAGAGGCATATCCATTGATCTGGGTGTCGATAAGTCCGGGGGAAATATAGATCTTTTCATCGGGACCGGCTGACTTGTCGACCTGCTGAACATCGATTATTTTATCATTCTTTACCTTGATAGTAAGATACGACTTTCCATCAACGGCATATCCTGAATATTCCCGGACCTGTGCCATAAGCGGTGATAAAAACAGAAGAAAAACCAAGCAGTAAGACCAATTAAATAACTTGTTTCTAATCTTCATCTTCAAAATTATGATCAATGTAAATACAAAGGCTGAAAATAATGATAAGAATTTTTTTTAAAAAGGGATGTGAAAAGAATTGTTGCGGGAAAAGGGAATTGAACAGAGGAACACGGCTTTATGTGTGTTTTTCTGGATTCGGAAGGAAATCGTATCGCCCTTCATTCACGCACCTAATACGGCCATAAGTAATTCCGGGTTATTTCTCTGGAGAATCTCCACCGAACAGATCATAGATTGCCCGGATATTCTCCAGCCTTTCTTCAAAATTAACTTTCAGATCGACCAGCTTGCCGTTTTTCAGATCAAATACCCACCCGGCCACTTTCGGATACCCGGATTTGATATAACTTTTCTGCACTTCGGCTGTTTTAATCACATTGATGCATTGTTCGATCACATTTAGCTCGATCAGGCGGTTATAACGATCACGCTCATCCGCGATCTTATCAAGTTCCTGATGGTGCAACCTGTATACATCCCTGATGTTTCGCAGCCAGGGATTGAGAATGCCCAGATCCATGGGTTCCATCGCGGCCTTTACACCTCCGCAATTATAATGCCCGCATACAATAATGTGTTTTACCTTCAAATGCTCTACAGCATAATTAATTACCGACATTGCATTCAGGTCGGTATTCACAACCATGTTGGCAATGTTTCGATGGACGAAAACTTCACCGGGCTCGAGTCCCATGATCTCATTGGCCGGTACCCGGCTGTCGGCGCAGCCAATGTATAAAAAATCGGGATTCTGACCTTTTGCCAGCCGCTCAAAATATTCCCGGTCGTCCCTGGTTTTTGCTTCAATCCATTTTCTGTTATTCTCGAATATTTTTTCGTAATCTGTCATTATATTTTTTTTATTATTTAACTCAAATTTAAGTGAAAAGTTCAAACCAGTTTTACCGTGCTTGATACTGTAATCAAACCAATGTGATCATATCATATACTTGTATGATTATTTGACATTAGTCATTCTGATTAGTTAATTTATAATTTACATGTGTATAATAAATATATTAATAACATTCATCCAGCAAATATTGAATCAAAATTCAGCTAAAAAAAATTTAAATATAATCACTCATATTTAAAAAATTATAATTATGACTAGTGTAAAAGAAAATGATGTAGTAAAAGTCCATTATACTGGCAAATTGCCCGATGGCAGAGTTTTTGACAGTTCAACAGAACGTGAACCCCTGCAATTTAAAGTGGGAGAAGGCCGGCTGATCCCCGGATTTGAAGATGCGGTGGTGGGAATGCAGGAAAAAGAATCAAAAACAGTGACTATCCCACATAAGGAAGCCTATGGTGACCGCCATGATGAACTGATCCAGGATGTCAGCAAAAAACAATTGCCGGAAAATATCAACCCTGAAGTAGGAATGGAACTGGTTTCACGTACAAAAGAAGGTCAGGAACAGGTAGTTAAAGTGGTGGATGTAAAAGACGAAGCCATAACAATAGATGCGAATCATCCACTGGCCGGACAGGATCTGGTATTTGAAATTGAGGTTCTCGATATTAAATGATCCGGCAAAACCGGTATTGAAATAAAAAAAATAATATTCAGGAAAAGACCTGATGTGCTCTTACAATAAACGAGTAACCCGTGTGAAACAAGGCCGATCAGCGCTTCCGGATCAGGGTTGAATGATAAGAAGCTTACGTGGTTATTATTTCGATAAGTACGTATTCAGCAACGAGGTGTTTAATAGAATCTGGTTCAGTTTTTTCGCAAAAATCATTCAGTATTACCGAAAACTGATATTCAGGACACGATTGCTTTAGGGAGTTTCTTATCATTTGCTCCTTTCGGGAGCATATTATCTTTCTTTATCAGATCTCAGCGCTTTTTCTATTCAATCGTAAGTGCATAATTAACTGCTTTCTCAAAGTTCATTTTCTCTCCCAGGTCCTCATATTCAAGGATCTTATTTTTCCCCAATTCCTTTTCAGCTTTTGAAAAAAGAGCATGCAGTTTGTTTTCCCAGTAGGGAATCGGTAATTTTTTAATGCCCAGTTCATTATGACGAAATTTAAGGGCGCCGTTCAATTTAAACGCTTTTTCATATTCTCCTTTTCCAATCAAAGTCATTATAAGACCCTGTAATTCCCAGGTAACCTGGACGCCATCCTCTTTATCCAGAGCCATTTTTAAAGAATCCAGGTATCGTTTTTCCGCTTGATCCATTTTATCAGACAGCAGGGCACAATCCGCATAATAATGGGCATTGGCCAAAAGCTCGGAGGGTAAATCCAACTCACCGGCCTTTCGGATATTTTCATCAATTATCGGTTCTGCCTTGTAGGGTTGATGATCCGAAATATAGGCGAAAGCTATTTTGGTTCTGATCATGAGATCAAGTACGGGATCTTCAAGCTCGTGTGAATATTCTTCACTTTCCTTCAGGTATTTCAGGCCAGACTTTGTATCGAAAAAAGTGGTATAAAGTCCCGCATGCATTAATGCAAGTGCGTATTCGTGTTTATCATCCAGCTTTTTCCATATCTTCACGCTTTCGTACAATAGTTTAGAAGCTTCAATGAAATCACCACGCAATCCATATAATAATCCAAGATACTGGTTGCCCCTGGCTTTTGGCGGATTCATTTTGCTATAATCCGCAAGTGTGGATTCCAGCCTTTTTATGCCTTCCCAAATATGTGATTGACTGTAATAAAACCAGCCTAAAAATCCTGCATATTCCAAATGCTGTTCCCGGCTGATCCATTGATAATCATAAACCAGATTGATATTGGGCAAATTAACCTCAAGCCAGTTAAGCCAGTATGTTTCATTTTCAAACCGTTGGTTGTATGCGTTGATAATCTGTCTTTTAAAATAGGAATAATAACTTTGTGTCAAATGGTTTTTTTCATGGGTATAACCAGACCGTTCCTTTGCAAAATCCCTGATCACAGGCAACATGATATACCGGGATCTGTTATCTTCAGATCCCGTTTTTTTTATCAGATTTTCATGATCGAGTTCATTCAGAAGCTCCTCTATATTCCCCGGGCTCAAAGGATCATATGAACAAATTGCCCTGACTGAATCCTGATCAAAAATTCCGGGGAACATGGATAGCCTGAAGAATAATTCCCTGGCATCTTCTTCGAGCATCTCAAGTGACCACGACAGGGATTCCTTTATAATACCCTCTCTATCCCTGATCTTCTCGTTATTTTCACGAGTTATCCTGAATCGTTCCTTTATTTTCTGTGATAATGCGTTCGGATCAAGATTTCTTAATTTTGCTGCGGCCAGTTCTATCGCCAGGGGTATACCTGCCAGATTCCTGCATATACTGGCAATCGATACGGCTCTATGAGCATCCAATTTGAGATCAGGTTTTATTCTTTTCGCCTTTTCAATAAACAGACTGACCGACTCAAAATTTCCCAGGAGTCCGTATTCATGTGAATTTTCACCGGGATACGTCATCGAGGGAACTCTCCAGGCCAATTCACCGGGCAAGCCAAGGGAGATCCGGCTGGTAGCAAGAATGCGCAACCCCGTGGTCTGTTTAAACAAATAATCAATGATCTCTGCACAGGCTTCCACCGTGGTATCACAATGATCAAGCACCAGCAACATATGCTTGTCTTTGATTTTATTGACTATAAGTTCTGTCAGTTCTGAATCCTGTATTTCATGAATTTTCAATGCATTGGCAATGGCTTTCACAGCCAATTCCCGGTGTTTTATACCCACCATCTCAATAAATCTCACACCGTCCCTGAAATGATCATCCAGTTCGGCAAGAACCGTCAGGGCCAGCCTGGTTTTGCCTACACCACCCGATCCGGTCAAGGTAACCAACCGGTTCGACCGGACCAGATTCCTGATCATCTCAATTTCAGTCTGACGGCCAATGAAGTTGGTCAATTCAAAGGGAAGTTTTATTGCAGACCCGGTCTCCCTGACAAGCTCTATTCCTTCAGGAACTTCAAGAAATTCGCCCAGTATTACATAAATCCTTTGTAGTTTCCTGAAGGGTGATATTTTTTTTTCGCCCAAAAAAACTGGTTTTACCTCGTTGATTTGGCCCAGATTTTTAAACGCAGATCCTGATAGGATAATGGAACCGGAGGAGGTAAATTTTGCAAGACCAGCTGTCAGGTTAACTCCATCCCCATACATATCAATGCCCTTGAAAATCACTTCCCCTGTATGAATTCCAATTCTCAATTTATATTTTCCAGACCGGTTGAGCTGCTGTTGGATTTCAACCGCACACCGGACAGCCTCATCGACTTGATTAAAAACAGCGAAAATCCCATCCCCCATTTCCTTAATGATCTCTCCCTCATTTTTTACAATAACCGGTTTCTGATAATGCCTTGCCTCATCAAGTAACGAAAGGGCCTCGTCCTCATTCCTTTCCATCATGATATTGTAACCCACAATATCGCTGAAAAATACCGTAACCCGTTTTCTTTTTTCAACAGCCATGAGTAAACCGATAAAGGCAGGACGTAAATTATTGGTTTCGCAGTTAAAAACCAATAAAGGCATTAATTTAATTTCGGTGGTTAATCCCGGTCAGAAGATAATAAAATACACCCGGGGATAGAAAAAAATAAAATTGCAGTGTTATCTTAAATAAAAAGGCCAATGGAATGAACCATCAACCCCTTTTAATATCTATGGTTTTATGATATCCGTCCGCCATCTCATTAAATGGCATATTTATTTTCAAATGATTGTCTTCATAACTTGCATTGATGCCTTTAATATCTACATCAAAAGGTATATTGAAAAAACCAACCATATATGGAATAGTTTTTATTTCATTGTACAGATCTTCATTATCGACATGTATATGATGAAAAATAAAAAGCTTATTATTTTTAATATCAACCTGCATATTCTCCGGTGCTACTCCGGTGATCTTTGTATTCACCCGGTAGCCTTCATCGATTTTTTCAACCCGGATCTGGGGTTGACTCATTCCACCATTGATGGTGTTCATCACATCTGTCGATAACAACAATTCTTTTGGTAAATTAAATCCTCCAAATTTCATGTGCTTTCTCCTTTCTTTTACATTCATAAAGAAACAAAGAATGTACCAGTATGGCTGTATGGATCATGGAGCCCGGATCCGGTAATATTGACATAAAAAATTCTTTTTTTTTGTCAATTTGGCATTGTTTAATGCCGATAATTATCATATCCGGAGGTATTAAAGATGTTTTTTTATAGTTTGTTAGGCTCATAAAAATTAAATTTGCAGGCACCTAACAGAAAAAGATTATAAAAATGTATTATACAACTCTCTTTATTCATTCCTGGCTCAGGTGGTTTTTATTAATAGGCTTGCTTATCGTTATTGTTCGATCCATTTATGGGTGGACAGGAAACCGGGATTTTCAAAAATGGGATAATATTTCATCCATTTCTCTGGTAGCATTGTTTCACATCCAGTTGGTTATCGGATTGATCCTCTATCTTTTTCTAAGCCCGATCACTACGGGTGCTTTCCAGGATTTCGGAGCAGCCATGAAAGACAGTCAAATGAGATATTGGGCCGTGGAGCACATCTTTATCATGCTGCTTTCCATTGTGATCGCTCAGATTGGAAGGATCCAGATTAAAAAATCACATGCCGATAAAAATAAATTCAAGAACAGTACCATCTATTTTCTTCTGGCACTCGTACTGATGTTATCCAGGATTCCCTGGGATCAGGCCCGGCTTTTCAGGGATCTGTAGGTGTTGTAACCGTTCTCAAGCTTGAAAGGGCCGCAGCAGGTCGATTTTTTATTATATGAATAAAAACTTTCAATTTCCACGGAAAGCGAGGGTCGTTAAGCCGAACCACTGGTAAAACCAATAGCGTTAAATCCGGGCCTGAGGCTACCCGGTATTTCTGAGGGCACTTGCAATCGCATTGATTGTAAGTAAAAGACTGGTCAACGCAACTTCAGCCCGTTTTGAATCCCCTTCCTTTTTAAAGTTACGCCATTCCCTCAGCAAATTGATCTGTTTCATATGAAGATCATACATGGCGGTAGCCCTGATCACATTACTGTACCAGTGATTCTTCCTGCGTTCGCTGATCGGTTTTTCAAGTATGATCCCAAAGGCCTCCCTGGTTTTTTTCAATTCATCCAGCATCATCCTGAGGATCGTGTTCCTTACATTATCATCTTTTACCAATGAAGCGTATGCCTGCATGATCTCTTCATCAGTGGCAGCCAGGCTGGTATCCACATTGGTCAATACATAGCGTATAAAGGGATCATACACCACGGCTTCCTTGAACTGGTCGAAAACATCCGGTTGTTTTTCCTTCAAATGAAAAAAAGTAGTACCGATACCGTACCAGCTCGTCATATTGAACCGGGATTGGCTCCAACTGAATACCCACGGTATGGCCCTGAGGTCTTCGAGGCTTCTTTTTCCTGTTCTCCTTGCCGGCCGGGATCCGATCTTACTGGATTCAATCGCATCGATCGGGGTGGCTTCACTGAAAAAATGCAGAAAATGTTTATGCTGAATCAATTTCGAATAATGCTGCTTGCTTTCTGCTGCAAGTTTGGTCATAAGGTCAGCAAACTGGTAATCCTCATTTTTGGCCAGCCGGTTCAGAATGGTTGTCGTAGTCGTACCGGCCTGCAGTAATTCAAGATTATAGCTCGCATTGATCTTATTGGCATATTTCTGGGCAATAGTTTCGCCCTGTTCGGTAAGCCGGATATCACCATGTACCGTTTTGGGAGGCAAAGCCTTGATAAACCAGTGTGTAGGACCTGCACCCCGGCTGATCGATCCTCCCTTGCCATGGAAAAACCGGATCATCACATCCATCTCCTCACCCACCCTGGCCAGTTTCGTCTGGGCTTCGAAAAGTCCCCATTGACTTGCCAGTATACCTCCATCCTTATTACTGTCACTGTATCCCACCATCACCTGTTGTACCAGTCTCTTCTGCTTATTGATTTTTTTAATGTGCCGCAGACTTCGCTGCGTAAACGGATGAGACAGAAATTGACGAAGAATCTCAGGTCCGTTCTGAAGATCTTCAATGGTTTCCAGCAAGGGTACTACTGGCAACATGCAGACAATCCCTTCTTCAGTTTGTTTGGTCAGCCCGGATTCACGGGCCAGTATATAAACAGCAAGAAGATCAGAAAGACTTCTGGTCATACTCACGATCAATGAACCGAGAGCCCGGGTTCCGTACTTGTTGATATGGTCCACAAGAACATCATAGCATGATGTAACTGCTGCGGCATTCTCTTCCAGCTCCATCCCCGGATGCGTAAAGGGCCGGTTGGATTTCAATTCCCGGTTGATAAACTCGATTCTTTCCTGTTCCGACGCATTCAGATACCAGTCACCATCCAGTGCAGCGGCATTCATCAGTTGAGCAATAGCCTGCTCGTGAAAAGCACTGTTCTGCCGCACATCCAGATGTGCCAGATGAAATCCGAAGGTTTCTACCAACCTGATCATATGATTCAGATCTGCCTTGGCAATAGACTCTGCCCCGAATTTCAATAGGGAATCCTGAAGAATAATTAAATCCTGCTTGAGTTCTTCAGCATACCGGTATGAACCCGGATGTTCATGCAGGGCTGTGGCATGCTCCCGTTTGATATCTAAGGGAAGTTTAGTAATGATCAGATTAATCATCTGCCTGAATGCCTCGTTTTTGTTCCGGTCGAAAGCTATCTGGCCTTCAGGGCCAAGTTCTTTTACTATTCCGGTTATCCGTTCCCTTAACTTACGGTCCGCATCCTCATATTCGAGGGAAAAACTTAAGTTTTTAACCAGTTTCAGCAACTCACGCCGGATGATAATAAAAGCATTCAGTCTTAATGTCTTTAGGGTGTCACGCGTTACTTCCGCGGTGACCAGCGGATGGCCATCCCGGTCGCCACCAATCCAGTTTCCAAAAGATACCATCGGATAATTCCTGAAGGTTTCCAGGTAAGAGGTGTCCAAGCCGGCTTCCTCCCAGGCAAGATACAGCCGTCTGTCAAGAATGGGCAGGACCTCAGGGAATACACTGGTCATGTAATGCAGCACATTACGTAATTCTGAAGGCACATCCGGTTTCTCCATGTATATCTCACCGGTTTTCCATAAGCGGTAAAGCTCCAGTTTTATGTCCCGACGGATCTCATTCTGTTCTTTTGCGGTGTACATCTGATTTTCCCTTTTCACTATCAACAGGTACAGGTCCCTGTGGTGCTCCAGCACGGTGGCTCTTTTGGCTTCGGTAGGATGAGCGGTAAGTACAGGTTCTACCCGGATATCCGGAAGATGTTCGACAATTTCTTTTTCATCGATTCCATTTTCCTTCAATGTAAGTAAATTTTTGGCCCATAAACCATTTACAGCAGCCATTGAATGCTGATCTTCCAATCTCCTTCTGTTCTGTACAGCTCCGTTAACCTCCACCATATTGATGAGTTGAAATACCAGTGAATAAAGCTGTATATGCCGGTCGGTGAGTTCGTTTGGATCAAGATCCTCATTGTCATTTATCCAGGGAATATAACCGGCCAGTTCGCCCTCACCATTTTCAGTTAGGGTTTCCCGCAGACATTCCAGAATAAACTCCAGATCATGATAGGGTTTGCCAAGTTTTTCCTGTACCTGCTTTAATACACCCATATTGGATAGATTTTGATTGGTTTAAAAACGCAAAGCTATGATATATCGGACAAAATGAAACAAAAAACGATGATATTCATTTATAAAAATCCTAACTTATTGTATCCGTCTTTTGTTTTTATCACCTTTAAGGAAAATTATAAACGGTAACTGTTTTCTCTCACTTATATCATATCATAATTTAATCAAGATAATCTGATGAATCGACGACTTTTAACAATTTTTTTAACCGCCGCGATCCTAATTGTCTTAAATCAGTGTAAAGAAATGGAACTGCAGGAAATCGCAGCTAAGCGTTCTCTCGAGTGGGACTTTCCGTTAAAAAGAACCCATACCGGAATGCTGATCGGTAATGGGGTGCAGGGATTAATGGTCTGGGGGTATGAAAATCAAATCAACATTACCATTGGCAGGGCCGGTTTCTGGGATCACCGCGGGGGAAATGATTTTGCCTCAAGGACTACCTACAGAGAAGTTAAACAACTATTATATGCCGATGATGAAGAAGGGCTGCGAAAGGCATTTGCCATACCTGAAAAGAACGAAAATGATCCTCCACGGCCCCAACAAATAGGGGGTGGCAGACTTGAGATATCACTTCCTGAAGACTATTCGATACAGAAAGGCACCCTGGTCCTGGACAATGGAACGGCATTGATCGAGGTTGCCAACAATACGGGAATTTCAAAAATTATAAGAATACGGCAAAGTATGCTCAGTGAAACCTCCTGGGTTAATCTGCCTGCAGGCATGATCGATTCAGTGGACCTCAAACTCATTCCATCATGGGATTTTGTAAAAAAGGACCTCGAACCATATGGCGTAGAGCCTCCTGAACGCTGGGAAGATAAGGTCTCCGAAGGTTTCCAGCAAAACCTGCCGGAAGATCTGCCTCTTGCCATTGCCTATAAAAAATCCGGGCAATTCATAACCATATCCTCGACATTGAATGAGAACGCCAGAACGGAAGTGATAGAGGCCAATAATGCTTTTAGCGTAGATGATTTAAGAAATGAGACCAATGAATGGTGGGATCAATTCTGGAATGATGTACCCGAATTGGAACTTCCGGATCCCGTGCTTCAGGAAATTGTGGATTACGGACAGTACAAACTGGCCTGTGCCACACCTCCTCAGGGCATTGCCTGCAGCCTGCAGGGTCCTTTCAATGAAGAATATCAACTTCCCCCCTGGAGCAATGATTATCATTTTAATATCAACATCGAAATGATCTACTGGCCGGTACTGGCATCCAACCGCCTCGATCATTTGAATCCGGTCTGGGATTTGTTGCAATCATGGTGGCCTCAATTGAGCGCCAACGGCGAGAAATTCTTCGGTCGAAAAGGGGCTGTGATGTTACCCCATGCGGTAGATGACCGGTGCAATGTAGTCGGTACATTCTGGACGGGAACCATTGACCATGCCTGTACGGCATGGATGGCCCAGCTGGCCTGGATGCATTACCGGTACGGTATGAATGAGACCATCCTCGAGGAAATGGCCTGGCCACTTCTGGTGGGGGCTTTTGAAGGTTACTGGGCCATGCTGGAAGAAATGAGCACTCCCGATGGTAAAACCCTTTTAAGCCTCCCGGTATCAGTCTCACCTGAATTTAAAGGATCACGTATGGATGCATGGGGCCGCGATGCTTCCTTTCAGTTGGCCGCACTTCATATGGTAGCCACTAATCTTCAAAAGGCAGCTGACATACTGGGAAAAGAAAAAGACCCCCGGTGGCAGCAGGTCCGGGATAAACTGCCTCCGTATACCACCATAAAGAATCCCCGCACCCTCGAATGGCCTGAAAACGTGGTGGAACGGATAGCCTTATGGGAAGGAATGGACCTGTTTGAAAGTCACCGGCACCACTCCCACCTGGCTGGTATATGGCCCTTCATGAGTTATGACCCGATGAGTGAGACTCATGCTGCCATTGTGGGTAACTCACTCGAAAACTGGGTATTGAAGGGGCCGGGCCTTTGGAGTGGATGGTGTGTACCCTGGGCTTCGATAATCAACTCACGCACTGGTAAAATTCGGGCTTCGATCGAATGGTTGCACTGGTGGGAGAAAAACTTCACCAACGAAGGCCGGGGCACCTTGCATAATGCAGCTTTCAGAGGAACCAGCCTGATAAGCTCCCCTGATTTCAGTCGCTATGTTCCCGGCCGCGACCATAACGAGATCATGCAGCTTGATGCAGGTTTTGGCGCTTTAACCGCTGTTTATGAAATGCTGGTGCAGGAGAGGGACGGCGTCGTCTATATATTGCCCGAGGTACCCTTTCAATGGAAGGATCTGTCTTTCAGTAAAATACTTGCCCCGGGAGGTTTCCTGGTTTCCGCCGCCATTAAGGACGGCAGAAGAAACGAAGTTTCCGTTATCAGTCAGTATGGGGGCACCATACGTCTGGCTCATGGTCTGGGTGAAACCGTTTTAATCAATGAAGAACCCATCCGTGGCGAGATCCTTGAGATAGAGACCGAACCGGGTGAAAAATATATGTTGACTCCCGATAACTGATTTACCAAGGTTTCTTCCTCATCTTCATTTATGTGAAAATTATTTTTATGGTGAAGATAATTCCCTGATAAAAAGTTTTATCTCAAATAAATTTTCCCAGTTAGACCGGATTTTCGCTAATACAGAATTCCAGTAAAGTCAATCTGCATAAAAAGTCAGCGTTTCCTTTCGCATTGGTTTTCCGCAAGTGCAATTATTCCTCAGACATAATATTTTCACGAATGCAATGTTCACGTGTGCATAATTTTTGTTATATTTGTTAAAGAAGGTCAATCGTAATTATTTTTTATCTTATGGCTCCGCTGAACTTTATTGATTTAAAAAATAAAACCTGTGTAATAACCGGAGGAGGAGGTGTGATCGGCAGGACCCTGGCGCTGGGACTGGGTGCGGTAGGCGCAAAAATTGCCCTGGTCGATCTTTTAAAAGATTCGGCCGATGAGGTAGCCAGGGA
The DNA here is from genome assembly GCA_964543195.1 of uncultured Roseivirgaceae bacterium. GTDB lineage: Bacteria > Bacteroidota > Bacteroidia > Cytophagales > Cyclobacteriaceae > JAGTVG01. The sequence continues at coordinate 162,338 of CAZIXF010000002.1, read as the reverse complement.
AGTAAACAAAAAATACGGAGTGAAATGCGTGGGAATAGCTTCGGATGTACTGGATAAAATGTCCCTTCTCCAAGCGAAGGATGAAATCAACACCGGTTTGGGCAGGATCCATGTATTGATCAATGGAGCCGGTGGTAACCATCCGACTGCTACCACTCAGGAGGAGTTCATAAATCCTGAAAACCTGCACCAACTGAACGATACATTTTTCGGATTGAACATCGAAGGTTTCCGTCATGTATTCGATCTGAACTTTATGGGCACGCTTCTGCCTACCATGATCTTTGCCAAAGACATGATTGAAGATAAAAAGGGAGCCATATTGAATATTTCCTCCATGAATTCATACAGGCCGCTGACCAAGATCCCGGCCTATTCTGCAGCCAAAGCTTCCATCAATAATTTTACCGAATGGCTCGCCGTTCACTTTGGCAAAACAGGTGTTCGGGTGAATGGAATAGCCCCGGGATTTTTTCTGACCAAACAGAATGAATTCCTGTTGAAGGATAAAAAAAGCGGGGAGCTCACTGAACGGGGCAGAAAGATCCTGAAAAATACGCCCATGGGTAAATTCGGAGATCCTGAAGATCTTCAGGGTACCGTGCTTTACCTGCTTTCCGATGCTTCAAAATTTGTAACAGGCGTAACTATACCAGTGGATGGAGGATTCAATGCCTATTCCGGCGTTTGAGAATACAAGAAAACACCTGGTTAGTTAATGAAAAATCAAAATAAATTTTTTTTATAATGGCTAAAAATGTAATTGTCGCACAATCGGGAGGTCCTTCCCCCGTGATCAATAACTCACTGAGGGGTATTATAGATACCTGCCGGCGGTTTCCCGAAACTTTCGGAAAAGTATATGGGGGATGGCATGGGATTGAAGGAGTGCTGAAAGAAGAATTACTCGATCTGACGGCACAGGACCACGAAGAGATTGCCTTGCTGCGGACCACACCTGCTGCCGGAAGCATCGGTACCTGCAGATATAAACTAAAGGACCATCAGGAAAAAGACATGGACCGGATCATGGAAGTTTTTAAGGCTCATGATATCGGTTATTTCTTTTATATCGGGGGCAACGACTCCCAGCATACCGCATTCAGAGTGAGCCAGGTGGCCCAGGAAAGAGGACTTGAAGTGATCGGTACCGGCGTGCCCAAAACCATTGATAATGACGTAGGGGACAGTGAATTCAAGTTGATCGATCATACCCCGGGATATGGCAGTGTGGCCCGTTACTGGTCGCATATCATCCAGAATGCCAATGAAGAAAACATGGGCTCTTCTCCCGCCGATCCGGTACTGGTCATCCAGGCCATGGGTAGGAAGATCGGCTTCATACCGGCTGCCTCGCGGCTTGCTGATCCGGGAAGGCAAATGCCCCTGCAGATCTATATGGCCGAATCGAAGCTCACCATGGAAGAGCTCAGCGACAACGTGAATAATCAGCTCAAAAAGGACGGGCGATGCATCATCGTGATCAGTGAAGGATTCGATGTAGGTGATATCGGACAGTTAAAGGATTCATTCGGACATACCGAATTTGGGGCCAGCCAGATGTCGGTTTACCAATCGGTGGTGAATTACCTGAATAAAAAAGGCTTTAACGTAACCGGAAAGGCAAGAGGCCAGGTTATGGGCACCGACCAGCGTGATACGATGATCTATGCCTCTATTGTTGACCTGGATGAAGCCTATAAGGTGGGACAGAAGGCTGTCGAGATCGCAAATAATGAAGGGAACGGATGGATGGCCACTATTTTGCGCGAACCCGGATTTATATACAATGTGAAATATGATAAAGTACCGTTGGAAAAAGTGGCCTTATCCGAAAGAGCCTTCCCCCAAAAATGGATAGCCCCCGGCAAAACCGATGTCACCGATGAATTCCTGGAATATGCCAGGCCCCTGGTTGGCGAAGACTGGGTATCCGTGCCGGTGATCAATGGCCGGCAGAGATTCACCCGGTTTAAACCTGCATTTGCCGAGAAAAAATTGCCGGACTATGTACCGGAAGCTTATAAATCATAAAGAATATAACCTATGACCCAAGATCCACACCGATTATTGAAAGAATTAAAACCCGGAAAGGAGTTTTTTATAGGCATCGATTCGGATGGCTGCGCCTTCGATACCATGGAGATCAAACATAAGGAATGTTTCTGTCCGAATACGATCCTTCACTGGAACCTGCAGGTAGTATCTAAATATGCCCGCGAGGCCTGGGAATTCGTGAACCTGTACTCCAAATCAAGAGGCGTGAACCGTTTTCTGGCCCTGATCGAGGTGATCGGCCTGCTCCGTGACCGCAAGGAAGTCCAGGCCAGGAATGCCCGGCTGCCGGACCTTTCTCCCGTGATCGATTGGACAAAAAAAGAATCGAAGCTGGGTAATCCGGCCCTTGAAAAATATGCAAAGGAAGCCAATAACCCGGTAATCGATAATGCACTGAAATGGTCCAAATCCATTAATGCCACGGTTTCTGACATGGTCCACGACATCCCCCCTTATCCCTTTATGCGGGAGTCGCTCGAAAAGATCAGCAGCAGGGCCGACGCCATGGTGGTTTCTTCCACCCCTGTAGAAGCCCTGGAACGGGAATGGACAGAAAATGATATGGACAAGCACGTACGGATCATTGCCGGTCAAGAACACGGTTCGAAAAAAGAACACCTCGCCCTGGGTGCAAAAGGAAAATATGACGATAATAAAATATTGATGATCGGGGATGCACCCGGTGATATGAAAGCGGCGAAAGCCAACGGCGTCCTGTTCTACCCCATCAACCCGGGACATGAGGAGGATTCCTGGGAAAGATTCTATAATGAGGCACTCGATAGATTCTTTGAAGGGAAGTATGCCGATGCATACGAAAACGAGCTGATTGCCGAGTTCCAATCTTATCTGCCGGAGACACCCCCCTGGAAAAAATGACACGATGATCTATTATCAGCACATACAGGAAAAAGGGATCATGACGGCCGGTGAATTGAAAGCCGGAGTGGTACAGGCCCTGGAGAAGCTGGGCAAAAGGAAGAGGGTAATAGCCGTGCCACCCGACTTTACAAGGTTTCATTCGTTTGCCGGAGATATCACTCAGTATGCCTGGGAATATTACCGAGCCGGCTTAACGGATATACTTCCTGCCCTGGGCACCCATTCGCCCATGAGCGAGCTCCAGATCAACACCATGTTCGGTGAGGTGCCCCATGCTCTTTTTCGTGTGCACAACTGGCGCAATGACCTGGCTACCCTGGGTGAAGTACCCGGAGAATTCGTGGAAAAAGTTTCGGAAGGAAAAGTAAATTATTCCTGGCCTGCCCAGGTTAATGAGATCATGGTTAAGAACGATTACGATCTCATTCTTTCCATCGGACAGGTAGTGCCCCACGAAGTGATCGGCATGGCCAATTATAACAAGAATATTTTCGTCGGCACCGGCGGTTCAGAGGGCATCAATAAAAGTCATTTTCTGGGTGCCGTGTATGGCATGGAAAGGATCATGGGAAGGGCCATGAACCCGGTAAGAAAAGTACTTAATTATGCCTCGGACCATTTTGCCGGTGATCTCCCCATTGTTTATATTCAGACGGTGGTGGGCAGGTCCGAAGAAAACAAACTGGGTGTTAAAGGATTGTTTGTCGGGGATGATCCCGAATGTTTTCTCAAGGCTGCCGACCTGTCCCTTAAGGTCAATTTTGAAATGCTGGACAAGCCGCTTGAAAAAATCGTGGTTTATCTCGACCCGGATGAATTCAAAAGCACCTGGCTCGGCAATAAAAGCGTCTACCGGACCCGGATGGCCATTGCCGATGGAGGCGAACTGGTGGTGCTTGCTCCGGGTTTGAAGGAATTTGGCGAGGACAGGGAAATTGACAAACTGATCAGAAAATACGGTTATCGTACTTCTGAAGAGGTGCTCGAATATACCCGGAACAATAAAGATCTGCAGGATAATTTGTCAGCTGCCGCTCATCTGATCCATGGATCTTCTGAAAACAGGTTCAACATTACCTACTGTCCGGGCAATTTAAGCAAGGAGGAGATCAACAGCGTCAATTATCAATACAGTGATCTTGAAAAAATGCTGAAAAAATACAATCCTGCAAAGCTGAATGACGGGTTTAATGTAATAGATGGCGAAAAGATCTACTTCATATCCAATCCGGCGCTTGGTCTCTGGTCATGGAAAGAAAAATTCAAAGATAAAATCAATACATAAGGACTATGAAAAAATTAGCGGATATAGGCATAATCGGACTGGCTGTTATGGGCGAGAACCTTGCCCTGAACATGGAAAGCAAAGGTTTCACGGTAGCGGTTTATAACCGGACCGTTCCCGGTGTGGAAGAAGGCATTGTGGAAAACTTTATCAGTGGCCGGGGTGCCGGTAAAAATTTTATCGGTTCCACTACCCTTGAAGACCTGGTTAAAAACCTGGAAAAACCGCGCAAGATAATGATGATGATCAAGGCGGGAACGCCGGTGGATGGATTGATCGATATGTTAATCCCCTTGCTGGGAAAAGGCGATATTATTATTGACGGCGGAAACTCAAATTATGAAGATACCATCCGGCGTACGGAAGCTGTGGAAAATAAAGGGCTTCTTTATATCGGTACCGGGGTTTCCGGAGGAGAAGAAGGGGCTCTCAAGGGACCCTCGATCATGCCGGGCGGTTCCCCTGAGGCCTGGGAATATATAAAACCTATCTTTCAGTCTATAGCCGCCAAAGTGAACGGAACGCCCTGTTGTGACTGGGTCGGAAGGAACGGCGCCGGTCATTTTGTAAAAATGGTGCATAACGGAATCGAATACGGTGATATGCAGCTGATATCGGAGGCTTATTACCTGATGAAAAACCTGCTGGGCATGACCGAAGAAGAAATGCATCAGGTCTTCAGGGTATGGAATCAGGGAGAGCTCGACAGCTACCTGATTGAAATCACCTCCAACATTCTGGCCTTTAAAGATGAGGATGGTGAACCAATACTTGAAAAGATACTGGATAAGGCCGGCCAGAAAGGAACAGGTAAATGGACCGGTATTTCAGCCCTGCACCAGGGCATACCACTTACATTGATCGTGGAGTCTGTGTTTGCCCGGTGTCTTTCAGCGCTGAAGGACGAAAGGGAAAAGGCTTCCGGGATCCTCTCGGGGCCCTCGCCTGAATTCAGGGGTGATAGAAAAGCATTCGTTGAAGATCTGCGAAAAGCTTTATATGCTTCAAAAATAATTTCCTATGCACAGGGATTCACCTTATTGCGCGCAGCTGCCGGAGAATATAAATGGGATTTAAATTATGGCGGTATAGCCATGATGTGGCGCGGTGGATGCATTATCCGGTCCGTATTCCTTGAAAAGATTAAAGAAGCTTTTGACAATGATCCTGAACTGACGAATCTGTTGCTCGATCCCTACTTCAGGGACAAAGTGGTATCCTCCCAGGAAGCCTGGCGGAGAGTGGTGGCCACTTCCATCACTAACGGTATCCCGGTCCCGGCCTTCTCGAGTGCGCTTTCATATTTTGACGGATACCGAAATGAACGGTTGCCGGCCAATATGCTGCAGGCTCAAAGGGATTATTTCGGTGCCCATCAGTATGAGAGGGTGGATAAGCCAAGAGGCGAGTATTTCCATACAAACTGGACGGGTGAAGGAGGAAAAACAGCTTCTACCGCTTATCAGGTATAGATCATATGTTCAGGCCAGGTATAAATAATAGAAAAAAGATGGCCTGTAGATGATCAGACTTAACGAAGTATGAGCGTTACCATTAAAGATATCGCACGGATCATCAATGTTTCGCATACTACGGTGTCAAGGGCCCTGAATGACAGCCCCCTGATCAGTAACACCACCAAGGAAAAGGTTCGCAGAATAGCCGAAAAGTACAATTACCGGCCCAATGTCAGGGCCAGAAGCCTGGTACTGGCTAAAACCTATACCATAGGACTTTTTTTCTCCACCATTAACCGGGGAACTTCCCCCAACTTTTTTCTTGACTCGGTCAGGGGGGTGAACAGGGTGGTGAAGGATATGTTCAATCTATCCGTGGAAGGTCTGGATGATTTTAAGGATTTTTCCAAGATCTCATCCTCCTTTTTTGACGGGATCCTGCTGATGAGCCAAAGCACTGACGACGACAGGTTCATCAAACATGTGGAAAAAGCAGGGATACCTTTTGTACTTCTTAACCGGGAAACCCACGTCAGCCGGGTCATGTCCATTCTTGCTGATGATACTACCGGAGCATACATAGCCACAGAGCATCTGATCAATAACGGTCATGATCGGATCGGTATCATTGAAGGTAAACCGGAATTCCGGACTACTTACCGGCGAAAAGAAGGATTTATGAACGCCCTGAAGGACCATAACCTAAGGTTCAATCCCAAGTACTCGGCAAAAGGCAATTTCGATATCGAAAGTGGCTATACAGGCATGCATGTATTGCTAGGCCAGAATCTGCCTCCTACCGCTGTCTTCTGTCTCAACGACGATATGGCCGTGGGGGCTATGAAAGCTGCTTATGAAAAAAAATTAAAAATCCCTGAAGATATTTCGTTAATTGGATTCGATGACAGTATTTTTGCCATGTACCTTAATCCCTCGCTTTCTTCGGTTCGCAGGCCGATTGAGGATATGAGCGCTGAAGGGGCAAGGATCCTGCTGGACATGATCGGGGGTGAGGAAATTAAAAAGGAAACGATTTTTTTACATACCGAACTTAAAAAAAGAGAGTCGGTAATGCCATTAACCGCTTGAAATATTCCATGAGTGAATTAACCGTACATCCATCCGCCAAAGCTTTGATTTTTGATCTTGACGGCACCCTGCTGGATTCCATGCCCTTACATTACGAAGCCTGGAAAGAGATCTGCAAAAAGGAACTCGATTTTCATTTTACCGAAGAGTTTTTCTACGATCATGCAGGTGTATCTTCGGAAAAGATATTTTCCGATATCGGGGAGATCCTGGACCGGGAACTGGACACTTATGCTTTCGCCGGGAAAAAAGAAGCATTATATGAAACCATGATCCATAAGCTTAAAATGATCGAGCCGGTTATCCGGATCGTAAAGAAATATCATGGGAAACTTCCAATGGCTATAGGTACCGGTAGTCCGGCCGAAGGTTCCTGGAAGGCCGTGAAAGCAGTTGGCCTGGATAAATACTTTGACATACTGGTTTCCAAGGAGCATGTCCCCCGGCCGAAACCGGCACCGGATACTTTCCTGAAATGTGCCGAACTGATGGGTGTGGAACCCCGGTTCTGTCAGGTATTTGAGGATGGTGATCCGGGATTGAAGGCAGCCCGCACGGCAGGAATGATCGCTACCGACATCCGGCCTTTTGCCGAAAGCAGAAAATGAGATCCCGGTTCGAAAGAAAATAATTTCCTTTTTGCACGTATAACTTTTCAAAAACTTCCTTCGAGGAAAAAATTACTTGTATCGCAAAATATAATTGAAAAAAACCGAAAATCAATCCGGTTGGTCTCAATTTGCCTTTGCAGGCAAAGTACCGCTTCCCCTTTCCGTATCGATAAATATTCACTGATCTCAGGGGTTGCCTTCAGGGCTCTGATGCGCTGATTGCCACCCCTCACCTCAATCTGGTAACTTTTCCTCAGCACCTCAAACAGGGACCGGTTCTCAAAATTTTTCTGGGTGAATCGCGGCAGATTAATATGGGGTAACCAGGTAGTCTCATACAACACCGGCATCCCGTCGACTATCCTTCTTCTTTCCAGTTTGATGCAACCAGCTTCCTCCTCTTCTCTCTTCAGGTTAAAAGGGAAATTCTCCGGCCAGTATGTTATTATAGGTTTATTTATCGTTATGGTTTCCAGCTTATGCGACCCTACACCGGTAGTAGTTCCCTGAATAGATAATATACCGATCCCTCGTGGAGGTGACTGAACTATGCTGCCCTTCCCCTGCTGTTTTTTAATATAACCCTCACTGACCAGCCTTGACAAAGCCTGCCTCACCGTAGGCCGGGTCACCTGATGCAGTGCACATAATTCATGCTCAGAGGGAAGAAGACTTCCTTCAGAATACAATCCCCCGAGCATTTGTTTACGGAGGATCTCATATAATCTGCGGTGTTGAGGTAGATTGTCCGTGACCGTTTTTCCCATAAGATCAAAGGAAATGCTAAAAAACAAATGCGTTAACTTGTAATTACAAGTTAAATAAATTTACTTTACAATACATAATAATAATTATTTTTTTAGTATTACTCCAGGCTAAATTTTGGATCTATGGCAACACCCGTCATCATGCCCCGGCAAGGCCAATCGGTCGAAAGCTGCATTTTTACTGAATGGCACGCCAAAGCAGGAGATACGGTACAACAGGGAGATCTCCTTTTTTCCTATGAGACCGATAAAGCAGCTTTTGAAGGAGAAGCGCCGGAAGACGGGACATTGCTGGCCACCTTTGCAGAACCCGGAGATGAGATCCCTGTACTACAGAATATAGCCGTGATAGGCAAAGAAGGGGAACCGGTTGACGAGTTCAGGCCAGGCAAAAGTGAAAAAGGTGCAGCGGTCGGAGAACCGGAAAAAATGAGTGAGGCTGCGACCCCGGAATCTACAGAAAAAACAAGAGAAGCCGGCGGAAAGGAAAAGACATTGGAAACCAAAACCGGGCCCGATACCGGTACAGAAACTGAACGCGGAGCAGGAACTGCAGCAAGGACCGGCCCGGAGGCCGATACAGGAGCAGTTAAAATATCCCCGCGGGCGAGAAAAAAAGCAGAGCAGTTTAAGCTTAATTATACAGGCATCGAAGGCTCCGGTCCCTATGGCCGTATAATCGAAAAAGATATCCTCGAACATGCCCGGAATGCTCCCAGGGCCACTCCCCTGGCAAGGGCTATCTCATCAAAAGATCACCTGGAGATGCCCCCGGCAGGAACCGGCGCCGGCGGCAAAATCACTGCCGCCGACCTGAGAAGATCCTCCGGAGTGGTTTTCACCGATGATTATGAAGAGAAAAAAATCTCAAATATCCGGAAGATCATCGCGGAAAATATGCATGCTTCGCTACAGAACACGGCACAACTCACTCTCCATTCCAGTGCGGATGCAAGAAAGATAAAAGCGGCCAGGAAAGTGTATAAAAAGCGGCTCGAGGAAGAGGGCGGGACCAATGTCACCATCAACGATATGGTTTGTTATGCCACCGTGCAGGCCATTTTGAAAAATGCAGAACTGAATGCTCATTTCCTTGGTGATTCGATCCGGTATTTTAAGAATGTGCACCTTGGCTTTGCCGTCGACACCTCGCGTGGATTGATGGTTCCCACTGTGAAAAATGCCAATCATCTTAAAATAGAAGGTTTATCCGCTCAGATAAAAGAGCTCGCACAGAAAGCCCAGGAAGGGAAGATTGATCCTGAACTGCTGAAAGGGGCTACATTTACGGTCACTAACCTGGGGGCTTTTGGAATTGAAATGTTCACGCCAGTGTTGAATCCGCCCCAGATCGGCATCCTTGGCGTGAATAATATCACCATGCAACCGGCTTCTCTTGAAGACGGCAGTTTCGGATTCATTCCGAGAATTGGATTATCCCTGACTTTTGATCACCGGGGAATTGACGGAGCGCCCGCAGCAGCTTTTCTCAGAGAAATAGCCCGGGAGATAGAAAATTTCGAAATAGAATAAAAAAGATAAATCATGCCAAAATCAGAATTCATCGATCCTGCAGTGGTCAGGAAAAAGAGTACAATAAAATTTGAACCGATCCCGGTCAATCAATATAGTAAAACGGTCGAAGAAGAGAAAGTAAATTATTCGAATGAGGATTTTTTGAATATTTACCGGCACATGGTGATCATCCGGGAATTTGAAACCATGCTGAACGATATCAAGACCAGGGGTGATTACCAGGGAATAGAATACAACCATCCCGGTCCGGCCCATCTATCGATCGGGCAGGAGGCTGCGGCAGTGGGCATGGCTTATCTGCTGGATGCAGACGATTATATTTTTGGTTCCCACAGGAGCCATGGTGAAATACTGGCCAAAGGTCTGTCGGTGATAGAAAAGATGGAGGATGACAGGCTGCTGGAGATCATGAAAAATTATTTTGACGGGGATTGCCTGAAGATCGTGGAAAAGGACCACAAAGGGACGGTGAGGGATCTTGCTGTAAAATTTTTATTGTACGGCACACTCGCCGAGATCTTTGGAAAAGTCTATGGATTCAATAAAGGCATGGGTGGATCGATGCATGCCTTCTTCCCCCCTTTCGGTGTGTATCCCAATAATGCCATTGTCGGCGGTTCGGCCGATATTTCGGTTGGTGCCGCTTTATTCAAAAAGGTGAATCGCGAAAAAGGCCTCGTGGTGGCCAACATCGGCGACGCTTCCATGGGATGCGGTCCCGTGTGGGAGGCCATCTCCTTTGCCACCATGGATCAGTTCAGGCTTCTCTGGGAAGGCGATCATAAAGGCGGATTACCCCTGATCATGAATTTCATGAACAACCAGTACGGGATGGGTGGTCAGACCAGTGGAGAAACCATGGGATTCAATATCCTGGCCAGAATAGGTGCCGGTGTGAACCCGGATCAGATGCATGCCGAGCGGGTGGATGGTTATGATCCGCTGGGCATGATCGATGCTTTCCGGAGAAAAAAGCAGATCATTGAAGATAAAAAAGGACCCGTGCTCCTCGATACGCTGACTTACAGGATAAGCGGACACAGTCCTTCAGACGCCAGCTCGTACCGTTCAAAAGAAGAAGTTGAAGCCTGGGAAAAGGCCGATTCGATCGTTACCTACGGGGAAAGGCTGGTCAAAGCCCGGATTACGGATGAGGATACGCTTGCCAAAATTCATAAAGATACAGTTAAGCTCATTAAAAAAGCACTCAGCCTGGCCGGGGATATGGATATTTCACCCCGGCTCGATCTCGATACCGACCCGAATGCCATCGGGCACTTCATGTTCTCAGGCCAGTCGGTTGATAAACTGGCTGACCGTAAAGTGGATGTCAACCATGAATACGATGAAAACCCTCGTGTTCAGCAGATCAAACGAAAGGAACGCGCAGGAATTAAAGACGGCAAACCCGTTTCCAAGATCAAAGCTTTCAACATCCGTGATGGCATTTTTGAAGCTATTCTCGACCGGTTTTACAAAGATCCGACCCTGGTTGCCTTTGGCGAAGAAAACAGGGACTGGGGGGGTGCCTTTGCCGTGTACCGCGGCCTGACCGAAGCACTTCCCTATCACCGTCTGTTCAATTCTCCCATTTCTGAAGGAGCCATCGTGGGAGCGGCAGTGGGTTATGGACTTTGCGGTGGACGGGCCATCCCCGAATTAATGTATTGCGACTTCCTGGGCAGGGCCGGCGACGAGGTGTTCAATCAGCTATCCAAATGGCAGGCGATGAGCGGCGGACTCCTCAGGATGCCGGTAGTACTGCGCGTTTCCGTAGGATCGAAATATGGCGCCCAGCATTCGCAGGACTGGACCTCGATCGTAGCCCATATTCCGGGAATCAAAGTTGCATTCCCGGTAACACCCTACGATGCCAAAGGATTAATGAACGCCGCCCTCCAAGGCACCGATCCGGTGGTATTCTTTGAAAGCCAGCGCGTCTACGATATCGGCGAGCTATTTCATGAAGGAGGCGTTCCGGAAGGATATTATGAAATTCCCCTTGGTGAACCGGATATTAAACGGGAGGGTAAAGATATTACCCTGTTAAGTATTGGAGCTACGCTTTATAAAACCATCAATGCAGCAGATATGCTGAAGGAAAAATATGGACTTGAAGCCGAGATCATCGATGCCAGAAGCATTGTACCTTTCAATTATGGTCCGGTAATTGAATCGGTAAAAAAAACCGGCCGGATACTGCTCACCAGCGATGCCTGTGAGCGGGGTTCCATCTTAAAGGATTTTGCCCAGAATATTACCGAAATGGCCTTCGATTATCTCGATGCACCTCCTGTGGTGGTGGGTTCCAGGAACTGGATCACCCCGCCTTTCGAAATGGAAGAGTACTTTTTTCCGCAGGAAAACTGGATCATAGATGCCATCCATGAAAAGATCCTTCCACTGAAAGACCATAAACCCCGTCATGATTTTACCGGCAAGGAAGAGATCGACCGGTCTAAAAAGGGGGTGTAAATGGAACGGTTCTTATTATTCGGTGCAGGGAAGATCGGCCGTTCCTTTATCGGGCAGCTTTTCAGCCGGGGAGGTTATGAAGTGATTTTTGTCGATATCGACGAAAAGATAATCAGCGCATTGAATAAGCAGCATTCGTATCCTGTGGTGATCAAATCTGAAACCGGGGATGAGATTATCCGGGTCAGGAATGTCCGCGGCCTGCTGATCAGGCAGCAAGAGGAGATTCATGAATTATTATCTTCCGTCAGTTTTACGGCTACCGCGGTTGGTCCTTCCAACTTACCGGATGTCATTGCTCTCATGGCCGAAGGGATAAAAAAACGGATAAATAGTGGAAACCGCCAACCCCTCGATATTATTATCGCCGAGAATCTAAGGGATGCTGCAGATTATTTTGAAAAATCCCTGGAAAAATACCTGGATAAAGACCTTGTCCAAAACAAGATAGGTCTGATTGAGACCAGTATCGGTAAAATGGTCCCGATCATGACCCGGGAAGATACCGCAGACAACATATTGAAAGTGTATGCCGAACCCTACAATACCCTTATACTGGACAGGAAAGGATTTAAAAATCCCATGCCCGATATAAAAGGGCTTGCCCCCAAGGACAATATGAAGGCCTGGGTGGACCGAAAAGCCTTTATTCATAACCTGGGCCATGCCGCCACAGCCTATTACGGACATTTAATGCATCCGGAAGCCAGCTACTTATACGAAGTGCTGGAGGATGACCGTGTAAAAGGTTTTGCCCGGGAAACGATGCAGCAATCCGCAAGGATCCTGATGGCGAAGCATCCCGGTGAATTCACAAAGGAGGGGCTTGATGAACACATTGAAGATCTTCTGTCGCGTTTCAGTAACAGGGCGCTTGGCGATACCGTTTTCAGGGTGGGCCTCGACCTGTATCGTAAACTCGGACCATCCGACAGGCTGGCAGGTGCAATCCGTGCGGCCCTGGAAGCGCACAGACCTTATGATAAAATCCTGTACGCACTGATCTGTGGATTTTATTTCAGATCAAAAGATGCACAGGGCAACCTGTATCCATCGGATGAAAAATTTGCCGGAACTTTCGAAATGGATGGTCTTGAAAAAACATTGCAAAAAGTTTGTAAATTAAATAAAATTGAACATCCTGAAATATACCTTAAGGCAAAGGAAATAAACCAGGAAATTGTTAGACAGTTTAACCCATTAAAGAGATAATTTATGAAGACATTTAAGGATATGCCGGGAGAACATCAACTGGTCACTGAATTTGACAATCCCTATCTCGAAGAACCTCTTAAAACCAATGCGCATTTTCATACACCCTATTCATTCAGTGCATTCGATACCATTCATGAGATTTTTGAACAGGCCGAAGAGGAGCAGGTAGAGGTTTTGGGCATTAATGATTTCATCACCACATTCGGTTATGTAGAATTCAACGATCTGGCTTACCGGTATAAAAAATTTCCTCTTTTTTGCCTTGAATTCATGGGTTTAATAAAGGAAGAACAGGAAAAAGGTCGAAGGATAAACGATCCTTCCAACCCGGGAAGGATTTATTTCTGTGGAAAGGGTCTGGCTTTCCCGGAAAAGTTTAGTGAAAAAAGCAGGGAGCTGCTACAGCAAGTTTATGATGAAGGCCAGCGCCAGACCGAATCCATGGTGGCAAAACTCAATACCTGGCTGCAGCATATCGATGCACCTTTCACGCTGAGTTTTGAACAGATCAAGCTCGATTATGCCAAAGGAATGGTAAGAGAAAGGCATATTGCCAAGGCATTGCGGACCGAGATCCTGAAATTCTGTGAGAATGAGGCCCAACTCAAAGAATTCCTGGAGAAACTTTTTGATGGACAAAAACCTGAATCCGGTATCGATTCGCCGGTTGCAATGGATAACGAGCTGAGGAGCAAATTACTTAAAAAAGGCGGTGTTGCTTTCGTGGAAGAAGATGAAAAGGCATTTCTTTCAATCACCGATATCAAATCCATAATCCTCGATGGTAAAGGCATTCCCTGTTACCCGGTTCTACTGGATGATAAAAACGGCCAGTATACTGAATTTGAAAAGGATTATAATGAGCTTTTTAGAGAACTGACCAAACGCGGGGTCTATGCGATTGAACTGATCCCCGGTCGCAATGATTTGGCCCATTTAAAACGTTTTGTCCAGTTTTTCAGTGAAAAAGGATTCATTATTACCATGGGAAGTGAACATAATACCCCTCAAAAGGGACCCTTGACTCTTAAGACCAGAAATAACGGACCACTGGAAAAAGGATTACAATCCGTTTCGTATTTCGGAGCTTGCATTATTGCTGCCCATCAGTATCTTATTTCCCGGGGTAAGGAAGGTTATCTGACAAAAGACGGCTTCCCGAAGATCGAAAAACAAAACGATTTCATTACTCTCGGCAATGCAGTAATCCGTAATTTTATAAATAATTAAATTTTGAGATAATGGATATCACTCAGATCGTACCGGCAATCCGGGCATTGCTCACCTATTCCAGCCTGAGTCCGGTGATCACTTTTTACGAAGATAAAAGGCTGAGAAAAAAAATAGGTGGGGAAAATGATTTTATATCCGCTTTGAACGGCCAGGATGGAATTTATGTCGAAAGCGGTTCGAATGCCGGACAGATAATAGAAGATTTCAGAAAAAAGCAATCAGAAACCGGTTTTAAGACCGGCCTGATCTATATAGGAAAGCTGGGCTTACTGGGTGCAGGAAATTCATGGGATGAAGCCCTTCACAGTGTCAACCAATTCGTTAAGGGCACCACGGTGAGTTTTCAGGAAAAAGAAATCAGCAGGGCCAGGGTGCGCAACAAAGTGGTGATCGTGACGGGGGGTGCCCAGGGCTTTGGAAAAGGTATTGTGGAAGAAATGATCGATGAAGGGGCTTATGTGATGATCGGGGATATCAACGGGGAAACGGGCAATAAAGCGGTCGATGAGATCAATATTAAAAAAGGAAAGAACCATGCTTTTTTTATAAAAACCGATGTAACGGATCCCGATTCGGTCAAAAAGCTTGTTTTTGAAACAGTGAAAGAATTTGGAGGCCTCGATGTACTGATCAGTAATGCCGGCGTACTGAAGGCCGGAAGCCTGGATGACCTGGAAGAAAAAACTTTTGACTTTGTAACAGATGTAAACTATAAAGGATTTTTCATATGTACCAAATACTGCAGCCCGGTAATGAAATTACAGCATCAATATAATCCCGGCATGTTCATGGATATCATCCAGATCAACTCGAAATCGGGTCTTGAGGGCAGCAATAAAAATTTTGCCTATGCAGGAAGCAAGTTTGGCGGCCTTGGTCTTACACAATCGTTTGCGTTGGAACTTGTATCCCATCAAATCAAGGTGAACGCGATATGCCCGGGCAATTATTTTGAAGGTCCCCTCTGGTCTGATCCTGAAAATGGTCTTTTCGCCCAGTACCTCAAAACCGGAAAGGTAAAGGGAGCAAAGACAATTGAAGATGTGAAAAAAGCCTACGAAGCTAAAGTACCCATGCAGCGCGGCTGCACACCTGCTGACGTAGTCAAAGGGATCTATTATTTAATTGAACAGAAATATGAAACGGGACAGGCCTTACCGGTTACAGGCGGACAGGTTATGTTAAAATAAGTATCTTTATGAATATGAAAACACATGCAGTAAGATTATATGGAAAAAATGACCTGAGACTGGAGGAATTTGAGCTGCCAGAGATCAGGGAGGATGAAATACTGGCAAGGGTCTTTTCCGACAGTTTATGTATGTCGTCGTTTAAAGCCACTAAAAAGGGGGCCGATCATAAGCGGATACCCGATAATGTAGCCGATAACCCGGTCATGATCGGACATGAATTCAGCGGCGAAATTATTGAGGTAGGTTCAAAATGGAAGGACCGGTTCAGCTCCGGTAGCAAATTCTCCATTCAACCGGCCCTGAATTACAAAGGCAGCCTCGATGCGCCCGGTTACAGCTACTCATATATTGGCGGCGATGCCACGTATATTATTATTCCGAATGAAGTCATGGAAATGAACTGCCTGCTAGAATATAATGGCGAGGGTTTTTTTCCTGCATCCCTCTCCGAGCCCTATTCATGTGTTGCCGGCACTTTTCATGCGCATTATCATACAAAAAGCGGATCTTACGTGCATGAAATGGGCATCGTGGAAGGAGGCAATATGGCCATCCTGGCCGGGGTGGGGCCTATGGGACTGGCCGCTATCGATTATGTCATCCATTGCGACCGCAAACCGGGAAGACTTGTGGTCACGGACATCAATCAGGAACGGTTAGACCGGGCCTCCCGTTTATTAACGGTTGAAGAGGCGGAAAAAAACAATATCGAACTTCACTATATCAATACCAGCGATGTAAAGGATCCGGTTGCTCATTTACAGAACCTCGTGGATGATAATGGCTACGACGATGTGCTGGTATTTGCACCGGTAAAGCCCCTGGTGGAACAGGCTGATGCCCTGCTTGGCAAGGATGGATGCCTGAATTTTTTTGCGGGTCCTACCGATCCGGAATTCAAAGCTGAATTTAATTTTTATAATGCCCATTATCTATCCACTCATATTGTGGGCACCAGCGGTGGAAATACGAATGACATGATCGAATCGCTGGACATGATGTCGAAAGGATTGTTACATCCAGAAATACTGATCACTCATATCGGTGGCCTGGATGCTGTGATCGAGGCAACCCGGAATCTGCCCGACATCCCGGGCGGTAAAAAATTAATTTATACCAACATAAAAATGGAGCTTACGGCTACCGATGATTTTAAAAACAAAGCCGGTAAAGATCCCATATTTGAAAACCTGGCAAAAATCTGCGAAAAACATAACGGATTATGGTCGGTGGAAGCTGAAAAATATCTGCTTGAAAATGCAAAATATCTTTAGATTAACTAATATTTTTGTTTAGTTTGCCCCTAACCGCTATTTTTATACAAACTCAGTTTTAAATATTTTTTTATGAATCCTAAATTAATTAACAGAGCTGCCAATAATATACGGGCACTGTCCGCTGCCATGCCGGAAAAGGCAAAATCCGGTCATCCCGGCGGGGCTATGGGTGGTGCCGACTTTATCAATATCCTGTATTCGGAATTCCTCAATTTCGATCCCTCGGATATGACCTGGATCAACCGGGACCGGTTTTTCCTTGATCCCGGTCATATGTCGCCCATGCTCTATTCCATTCTTCATATGTTCGGTTTATTTTCCAGGGAAGATATCGAAAATTTCAGGCAGTGGGGCAGTACAACCCCGGGCCATCCTGAACTGGACCCCGAAAGAGGAATTGAAAACACCTCCGGCCCGCTTGGGCAGGGGCATACATTTGCCGTAGGGGCTGCCATTGCCGAGCGTTTCCTGACCGAACGTTTTGGAGAATGGATGGCCCATCGCATTTATGCCTATGTTTCAGATGGAGGTATCCAGGAAGAAATATCACAGGGCGCAGGGCGTATTGCCGGATTCCTGGGATTGAGTAACCTGGTGATGTTCTATGATTCAAACGATATCCAGTTGTCCACTCCCACAGATGTGGTATCCAACGAGGATACGACAAAAAAATATGAAAGCTGGGGCTGGAAAGTGATCATGATCAATGGAAATGACCAGGATCAGATCAGGAACGCACTTTTTCAGGCGGTAAACGAAAAGGATAAACCCACCCTGATCATAGGTAAGACCATAATGGGGAAAGGCACGGTCACCGAGAGCGGGGATAGTTTTGAAAAGCAGGTTTCCATGCATGGGATGCCCATTTCCAAGGCCGGCGGATCTTTCGCAAAAACTGTTGAAAAACTCGGAGGAGACCCTGAAGATCCTTTTCAGATCTTCCCTTCAGTCAGAGAATATTATGATGAGATCCGCCAGAAGAAAATTGAATATGCCAGGGAAAAGAAAAAAGAACAGGAAAAATGGGAAAAGGAAAACCCCGAACTGGCAGCCAAACTAAAAAAATTCTTTGATCTTGAGGTGCCGGATATAGATTTCGAAGCCATCGAACAGAAAACAGGTGCAGCTACACGTGCCGGTTCAAAAGCCGTGCTGGCTCATTTTGCCGATGTATTTGAAAATATGGTCGTGGCTTCCGCTGACCTGTCGAACAGTGACAATACCGATGGTTTTCTTAAAAAATCAAGGCCTCTGGTAAAGGGTGATTTTTCCGGCGCTTTCCTGCAGGCAGGTGTTTCTGAACTGACTATGGGTGCCCTGGCCAATGGCATGGCCCTGCACGGCGGGATAGTCCCCGTGTGCGGTACTTTTTTTGTGTTTTCGGATTTTATGAAACCAACGGTCAGGCTGGCCGCCCTTATGCAGTTACCGGTAAAATATGTGTGGACTCATGATGCCTTCAGGGTTGGTGAAGACGGTCCCACCCATCAGCCGGTGGAACAGGAGGCCCAGATCCGGCTTCTTGAACATCTCAAGAATCACAAGGGAAAAAGAAGTTTCCTTGCATTACGTCCCGCCGACACCATAGAAACTTCGGTATGCTGGAAAATAGCGATTGAAAATAAAGAATGCCCGACCGCCTTGCTGCTTTCGAGACAGGCCATACCGGAAATACCGGCCAAACCGGGGTCTACCCGGTATAAAGATGCCCTGGAAGCAGTAAAAGGCGCTTATATTGTCCAGGAAGATGATGGTGAGCCGGATATCATCCTGGTTGGAAATGGTTCCGAGGTAGCTACTCTGATCGCCGGAGCTGAAAAATTAAGGAATGAAAAAGGATTAAAAATAAGGATCGTATCAGCCCCGGGTGAGGGACTTTTCAGGGATCAGGATCCGGAATACCAGGAGAAGATCCTGCCCGAAGACAAACCCATCTTCGGCCTTACAGCAGGATTACCGGTGACCATGAAGGGATTGGTGGGGCCGAAAGGAAGGGTATTCGGTCTGGACCATTTTGGTTATTCCGCACCCTTCCAGGTACTGGATGAAAAATTCGGGTTCACCGGCGAGAATGTCTACAGGCAGGTAATTGAATACCTGGAAGAATACCGGGAAAGTAATTAATGCATTTTGAAAGGGAAAACAGCCATCGTGACGGGAGCTAGCCGGGGTATAGGTAAAGCCATTGCCCTTAAAATGGCCGGGCAGGAAACTAACCTGGTGCTTACGGGCAGGGATAAAAAAGCACTTGCAGCAGTAAAATCAGAGGTTGAAAAGAAAAATTCAAGGGCAGCAATACTGACTGGCGATCTTAATGAGCCGGACCTGCCGGAAAAGATCATCCGGTTTACCATAGATACATATGGTAAACTGGATATACTCATCAATAATGCAGGAATTACACTTGACAAGCCATTGGAAGAAACCCGCCCGGAGGAATGGGACCGGTTAATGGCAGTAAATGCAAGAGCCCCTTATTTTTTATGCCAACATGCCATCCAGTATCTTAAACAATCTGATACACCCGTAATAATTAACATTTCCTCGGTAGTCGGTCATAAAGGATATGTGAATCAATCGGCATACGGCGCATCAAAACATGCCCTCACCGGATTTACCAAAACCCTTGCTAAGGAGGTTCATCCATACGGGATCAGAGTGCACCTGATCGCTCCGGGTGGTGTGAATACCGGGCTGGTAACCCAGGTAAGGCCAGACCTTTCCGAGCAGGAACTGATCGACCCGAAAGAAATAGCCGATATTGTGAACTTTTTAATTTATAACCGAGGTAATGCGGTTATCGATGAAATAAATGTGGCAAGGGCCAGTAATCTGCCCTGGAAGTAAACTGAACGTTATGGATAAATACCATATAGCGGTATTGGATATTGGTAAAACCAACAAGAAACTGATCATCTTTGATTCGGATCTCAATATTACTGATATTGAAAAGACCCATATTGAGGAATATGAAAAGGAAAATATCAGGCATGATGACCTGAAAAAAATAGAAGATTGGATGATCCGGGAACTGAAATCAAAATCATCTCAATACGATATTAAGGTTATTTCTGTTTCAGCACATGGAGCTACCTTCGCCTGCGTGGATGAACATGGAGCACTTGCCGTTCCGGAAGTCTCATATACAACCGAGCCGGGAAAAGACTTCCATAATGAATTTTATGAGAAATTCGGCTCCAGGGAATATCTTCAGAGAGTTACGGGAACACCGGATTTTAACCTGCTGATCAACGTGGCAAAGGGAATATGGTATGTTAAAAATAAATATAAATGTCAGTTTGAACAGGTAAAACATATACTTAACCTGCCCCAGTATTTTTGTTATAAATTAACCGGTGAAGTTGTTGCAGAACCCACCTACGTGGGTTGTCATACCTATTTATGGGATTTCAAGCGTAATACCTGGTCTGAAGTGGCTGAAAAAATGGGAGTTAAACATCTTCTCCCGGAAAAGATCAAAAATCCATGGGAATCACTGGGCAGCATAAGTAAAGAAATTGCCGATAGTACGGGTTTGGGCCCCGATACGATCGTTACCGCCGGCATTCATGACTCCAATGCTTCCCTGCTACCTCATCTTATCACCTCGGAAGAAGATTTTGTGCTGAATTCCACCGGGACATGGTGTGTGATCATGCATGAAGAAGACGAGGCACATTTCAATGAGGAAGAACTGGGTAAGGTAGTATTTTTTAACCTGAGTACATTCTCCAAGCCGGTAAAGACCTCCATATTTATGGGTGGTGTGGAGTTTGAGGCATATGATGCTATTTTCAGGAAATTGAATAAATCCGATGAGAACAATCCCTTCGACCGCCAATTGTATGAGAGAATAATTAAAGAAAAAAAGCTGTTTATTTTACCGGGTATTACCCGTGGAACAGGTCAGTTTCCCGATTCAGCTCCAAGGATAATTGAAAATGGCCAGGTGTACAGATACGAAGATGTGCGGTCAGGCAAGGTGGTCCCTGAGTTTTTCAGACAACCGGAATTGGCTTATGCTGTTTTGAATCTTTCCCTTGCCATCCAGACAAAAATTTCTCTTGAAAGGGCAGATATGCGTAATGGAATTCCTTTATATACTGAAGGAGGATTCAGTAATAATGAATCTTACAATATTCTTCTTACCTCTTTTTACCCTGAGTCGAATATCTATTTGACAAACCTGAATGAAGCTACGGCATTCGGAGCTGCACTGATCGGAAAAGCAGCGGCAGAAAACAGGGATCCCCGTGATTTCGGCAGTTATCTGAATATTGAAAAAATTCCGGTAAAAAAGGTTCGTTTTAAAGGTTTGGATGAATATGTGGAGAAATTTTTGGATCTGATTTAAGAATAGCTGTTCTTTTATAAAAAACTATTCCCTTCCTTTCATCCCGAAAGGATCTCGATAGCATTTCTTCCACCCTGCTGAACAGACATCCCGAATGGATTGCGTAAGTCAGGAGGAGATCCGTGTTAAGAAAAATAAGTTAAACCATCGACTCTGGTGAACATTTCCCTCAGCACAAGGCAGGATATTTATCCAGGGACCGGAGTTACTTGGTGTACCAATACCTAAAAAATAATAGATTTTCAGGATTTGGAAAAATTATTGAAAAACTTCCAGCTGGCCTAATGATCACATTTTGTTGAACCGACAGGATATATCCTGTCCTCTTCCACGATGATCTTTCCCCGCTCATGCATGAAGTCAACCATCCCTTCAATACCGAATTTATGATCGGCACAACTGACGAAATGTACATCGTCACCATACGAATTCATCACTTCTTCCTTGAGGGTGTCAATGGTAAACGATTTCCCCGAATTATAAATAATGTCTAATACTTCATGGATATGTATTGTATTCATCTTGCGTGTTTTTGAGGTAAAATTCTTGCAAAATTTGAATTCTGTTTATGATACAGATCATAATGGATTAAAAAAACTGGAATCTGAAAATATTTTCTTTTATCCGGTATTTTGTCAAGGTTATAATAATTCATAGGTTTTCATCGCCGGATTGAATGAATGATCAAGTGGGGGGATCTTTTAAGTATCTTTATCACCAGCTTGTGTTTGATTTTAATTCAAGGGAAAAGGCCACCAGTGAACGGATCAGGCTTTTTATCTGTTTTGAGTTTATTCAGATTATTGATTGGGTATTCAGATCCGCCTGACCAAGCGGTATATGATATCTTATGATTTTTATGCTGGTCCATACATTTTTTTATGTCATTGAAATATACTCGGATTTCTGTTATTTTCGTTATAGAATAAATCCTGCCGCTGTGAATTTTTTTAAGGGCATAAAGCTGATTTATGGACTGATCCTGATGCTTATCCTCAGCCATGCTGATGTACTGGCCACCCATATAAGGGGGGTTATATCAGTGCCACCCTGATCGATCCCGCCACCTATACCTACAGGATTGCCCTGAACAGTTTTACGGATAGCCGGGCTACCACGAAATTCTACCAATTATACCGATAATAATGTGATCCCTAACCGGAATTATTATTACCGGGTAAATGCTATTGGTACGGAAGGCTCTTCATCGAGTGAAATACTGGAGATCCGTGAAGTGGATATTATAACTGGATTGGCAAATGAGGTAAACGCGGACCTGATCAAAATGTATCCCAATCCCTCCGGAGATTTTCTTCATCTTGAATTACCTCCTCACGGACCCTTACCGGAAATCGTCGAGATTCTGGAGGTCAATGGAAAGATCCGCAGGCAGATCGATGTTTATGGGAATTATTTTTCAAACTTACTTCTGATCCCGGTCCATGACCTGCAGCCGGGAACCTATCTGCTCCGGGTCACCTGGAAAGACCATCATTCAGTAAAAAGATTTTTGCGGGAGTGATAGGTTGAATTTTCTAGCCAGCCTATTATCTGATCAATCCCGCAATTCAGTTTTTAATATAAAAATCTTAAAATTTCATAAAATTTAATCGCCATAAATAAACAGATTAAATGACAATATATACGCTTAATTTAATTTAACTGCACAGGATTGGCTAATAAATAATTCCGAATCTATCGAAATATTTATAAATTGATAACTAAGGGCTTTATTACAGACCGAATTAACCCTTAACCCTGCATAATCCCTGAACGAACTGAATTCCCAATCTTCCATTTTCCTTACTAAACCAGAATTTACCGGATTTTGATGAATATAATGAAAACAGACATCAGGGTAAGTATCTATATATTTATAACTCATAGTATGACTTAAAGTCATACTATGAGTACAATTATTAAAAATCAATGGCTTAATTTTTGTGTGTTGTTGAAATAACGAACCAGATCTATCTTCCTGGATATTAATAGCTCTCGCATAGGATCTTAACATGATTTTTAAATCATTGCTAAACGCTTTATTGTTCATATCAGGTTTTGAATACGCCAACAAATGAAAATGATTTGGCATTAAACAATATGCCAAAAGATCTATATATGAGAGTAAATGTTTTTTGATCTTGTTCAGAAAGAAGATATAATTATTTCTTCCGAAATAAATCATTTGTTTATTATTTCCTCTGTTATAAATGTGATATAACCTTTCTGGTTCCATAGCTGACTGATTTTAAAAATTGATTAAAGAAATCTATTTATAATTTCTTTCAATTTATTAAGAACAATTTTTTAAAACAAACAATTTTTTAAGGATCTTTATTATATTTTCTATTCATAGTATGACTTCAAGTCATACTATGAATATTTATATAAATAATATATATTATAAAGTCTTCATGTTCACTGTATCAATTTCCATTTCCCGGGATTCGAGTTGATTGAGCAGGGTTTCGGCTATTTCCGGGAATTGGTCCCTGATGTTGCGTGTTTCTCCCGGATCTTGTTCAAGATTGAACAACAGGGTATCCGATTGATCGATCATTAATTTCCATGGTCCACCCCGTGAAACTTTCTGATCACGGTAACGCCAGAAAAGGTACCGGTCGGGCAATTCCTCTGAATTAAACAGCAATGAGGAAATGTCCATTCCATCCGGGACCTTATATTCCGGATATGGAATATTCGCAATTGACAGGGCCGTGGGGAACAGGTCGAAGGTAAGCACGGTCTCATCTGAAACCGAAGAATTGATTTTTCCTTTCCAGTAAGCGATTCCGGGAACCCGGTGACCTCCTTCCCACAAACTGCCTTTTTCTCCCCGTAACGGTCCGTTATCGCCATAAGGCAAGATGGCCCCGTTATCCGAACAGAAAAATATCAAAGTATGTTCATCGATTTGCAATTGCTCCAGGGTGTTGATCAGTTCACCGATGCTTTCATCCATCACTTCCACCATTTCCCGGTATGCCCTGTGCCGGTCTTCTACAGGACCATAATATGTAAAATCCTTATCCGGAAACCGATACGCCGGATCCTTCCGTCCCTGGAAAGGTACATGGGGAGCTTCATGGGCCACGTAAAGAAAAAACGGATCATTACGATGATTTTTTACGAACTCTATGGAATGCGAGGAAATCAGATCGGTCACATATCCTTCCTCATATACTGAATCCAGGTTATGCCACCAGTCGTACACTCCGGTGTTATCATAATGGGAATGATAATCCACATTACCGCTCCGGAATCCATAAAACTCATCAAACCCCTGATGTACCGGGTTGTATTGATCACGGTAACCAAGATGCCATTTTCCTATGATGCCGGTTGAATATCCGTTTTCTTTTAGTATTTCTGCAAGGGTAAGTTCAGACAGAGCCAGTCCGGTCTGGCGCGTTTCACCGCGGGCATAGATCACCCCTTCCAACCCGCTACGTTGCTGATATCTACCGGTAAGCAGGGCCGCACGGGTAGGAGTACAAACAGAAGCGTTGGAATGAAAATCAGTGAACCTGATGCCGTTTTCGGCAAGGAAGTCCAGGTAAGGTGTATTTATCGAATCGTTTCCATAGCAGCTTAACCCACCATAACCCAGATCATCGGCCAGAATGATGATAATATTCGGTCTTTTGTCTGTACCCGGCGACTTACACCCGGTTAATAAAACAACAGCCGGAACCAGGCATATCCAAAATTTACTTAAATAAAAAAATTTCATTTTTATCATAAATGTACGCGTATTCAACCTCCCGGTCCGTTTACAATAGCTTTATTTTTTCCCGGAACACAATCAATTAAGCGGGGCGCGGTGTCAGGATATTACCTGAACAACAACATCGAACCGCCCATCATTAGCGCACCGATTATATAAATCCCGATCAATATAATCGCTATAATCCCGATAAACTGGTAATGTGCCTTCAAATTCCTGAATGCATCCGATAATCTGGAAGAATCGGATCCGGTAAGGGCTTTTTGAATATGTGTTGTAAAACGGAAAAGATATAAAACCGGGAAAAAATAAATAACAGCGACTATAAAATAAATTATACTGAAGATGACAGGAGGGAATGGCATGCCTCCCATGCCGGGAACTGTACCCGGGCCAAAGGAATTCATGACCATACCCATCACCAGGCCCATGATCACCATGATTGCTACACCGATAAACCCCAGGATGGCAAGAAATCTGGCCCATTTTCTTGCATCGTTAAGATAATGTTTTGATTGAACCGAAAATTCGAGTTGGTCATTTTTTTCTGATGTTTCCATTTTTCTGGTATCATTTAGATAAAAAGTTCCGTGCCTTAAAAAGCATCCTTTATGTCCTGGATTTTTAAGTTGAACAGATCTTCAGTGATCCGGTTCAGATCCTCTTCTTTTCCCCCGATATGAAAGGTCTGGTGAATATGGACAATTTCATCACCCGGGCCTAATTCCCTGGCCGGCGAAGACGTTTCCAGTTCATAAAAAGGTCCCAATGGTGGAACACCCGGAGCGGGCGGACCATCGTTATACGAATTCACGACATCTCCCCCATAGGGATCTTCCATGACTTCCCACATGGATTTCACATAATCGGCCCCTTCCTCAGGCTTATTATATTTAACTATAGTAAGCACCTTTTTTTCAGGATCGTAACTGCCAAGCAAGTCTTTTGCTCTCATCCAGTTCAACCCGATCTTGCTGCGATATTCGCCATCCCCTTTGAAGAATACCATTCCGCTGCTCACCTTCAGCCTTTCAGGGGGAACTTTCCCGAAATATTCATCATTAACCACTTCGCCGAGGGACCCGGTCCCCCCTTCATAATATGGAAGGAAGATCACTACTTTATCCCCCGGCTCATACATGCCCAGTATCCATATTGATATCAATCCGTCCTCTTTATTCCAGGCTGATTCACCCTGGTTTATAAGGTGATTTACACTTTCAAAACCAACCATATTAAAATGATCAGGATCATCCAGATTCAATATTTTACTAATTTTATCCGGTGAAAAAATACCGACCTTCCTTCTGGCCTTAACATTAAAAATAGTATTGGAGTAGTTTGTGATCTCAAACTCAGATTCAAAAGTAACTGTTTGTTTATCCTGTTCAATAACCTGATAAGGCCTGGCATCAACCTGCCTTGGCACATACCAGTTATCGAGATCAAAAGGGCCGCCAGGTTTATGAAAAAGTGAAAACTGCCCCCCTTCCGGGCCAAGCCAGAAACGGTCCTCACCTCCGAAATTATTAAAACGTTCATCCTGCTCCCCGCTGGCAATTTTATCATAATTTATCCATCCGAAGCCCTGGCCTTTATCTCCATTGATCGTACTGGTCATCACCCTGCCCTGGTATTCCGGAACAACAATTATTTTGGCATCATCCCCGGGTGATTCGAGCACAAGAGGACTCGAATATTTTTCAAGAAAATCCACATCGTCACCAAAATTATTTTTCATTTCCGTCTCATTTTCTGTTGATGAACAAGCTGCTGCCAATACAATTACGCATAAAACAAAAACAATTCTCATATTAAAATTAAAAAACATTTGCATTAAATCATTTATATAAAGGGCCATACGTGCGGCATGCCCTGTAATCCGATCCCTCCGGTTCCATTCCAAAAGAATTCCAGGCACTTGGCCTGAATATATTTTCATCAGGGACATTATGCATGCAAACAGGTATCCTGAGCATTGAAGCCAGGGTGATCAGTTTGGCTCCGTAATGACCATAGCTGAAAGCACAATGATTGGAACCCCAGTTAGCCATAACGGAATAAACATCCCGGAACGGACCTTTACCGGTTAATCTTGGAGTAAACCATGTAGTAGGCCAGGAAGGATTGGTTCTTTCGTCAAGGGTATTATGCACTTCTTCCGGGAGATCGACAGTATAACCTTCGGCCAGTTGAAGGGCGGGACCAAGCCCTTTAATTATGTTTATACGCGCCATGGTTACCGGCATACCCCCCCTGGTCAAAAACTGAGACGAAAATCCTCCCCCTCTGAAATATTCAGTGATAGCAGGACACCATCTTGTATTATCGAGACAGGCAACGGCCTCTTCGGGTACTATTTCCCAGAAAGGCTTCATGGCGGGTTTCCCATCAATTTCCTGCCTGCCAGTGCCATCCAGGGCCGCTGAACCGGAATTAATGAGGTGTATAATACCGTGCTCTGCTTTACCCTTCAGCGTATGTCCAGTCACCCGTTTTACAGATTCCGGGCTCCAGAAGGTCCGGACATCACAAAACACCTGTGCGCTGTTATTCAATAGATGACCCAGAAGCATGGTAACTCCATTGAGCGAATCATTTTCGGTAGCTACCATAAAGGGTTGCCGGATCCCGTTCCAGTCAAATGAACTGTTCAGGATAGCTTCCATAAAATCGCCATTGGGGAAGTGATCGGTCCATTGTCGCTGACCCTGAAATCCACTGATCAATGCATTTTTACCCAACGCTTCTTCGCCATGGCCAAGATCCTGCAATTTGGGATTACCGATCATCAGATCACGGGTTATAAGCGTCATTTTAACCACCCATTCCCATTCTTTATCTTTTCTTTGACGTGATTTCTGATTTTCTTCCGGATTAAAATCTTTTCCCTCCTCACAATTTTCCCTGACCCATTTCAATGCTTTTTGATATTCTTCAGGGTCATATATCTCTTCCTCTACGCGCCGGACAAACTCCGACATATCAATGGATTCAGTACGCATGCCCAGGTATTCCTGGAAAAAACCCTGGTCTACAATGGAGCCTGCTATACCCATAGAAACTCCTCCCATTGATAAATAGCTTGTACCTCTCATTGTGGCTACCGCCAACCCCGCCTTGGCAAAGGATAAAAGTTTATCTTGTACATCTTCCGGTATTGACTGATCGTCACTCTCCTGTACCTCATGACCATAAATACTGAACGTGGGCAGACCCTTCTGGTTATAACCTGCCAGGGTGGCCGCAAGGTATACTGCCCCAGGTCTTTCCGTACCATTGAATCCCCAGATAGCTTTGGGGATGTGAGGGTCCATATCTATGGTTTCGGTACCATAACACCAGCAGGGAGTGACTGTCAATGATACGCCTACTCCTTCCTTTTTAAACTTTTCGGCGGCTCTTGCTGCCTCATTAACACCCCCTATCGTCGTATCGGAAATGACCACCTCCACAGGACTCCCGTCGGCATGTCGCAGATTTTTCCGGTAAAACTCCGAAACCCTTTCGGCCATTCCCATGGTCTGGGCTTCAAGCGATTCTCGTACCCCTCCCAATCTTCCATCAATGGTGGGTCTTATTCCGATCTTCGGCAGGTCTCCGGTCAGGCGGGTCCCCGGTAAATTTATGATCATATCGTCAATACGCGTCATTGAAAATATTTTTAATTAAAAAAATTATCAGAAATTGGTGTACTGTCAACAACTATCGAATATATAAAATACCAATCAAAAAAACCTGAATTAAAGAAATACATTGATCGCATTGGCTACCTGTTCTCCCAGTAATTGATTCCCGAATTCATTGAAATGAATTCCATCTTCTTTCATGACTCTCGAAGGCTCACCTGAAATAACAAATTCATAGAGGTCATTGACCGGTACGCCGAGCCTTGTAACCACTTTCCGTGCTTTTTCATTGTATTTGACCACATCTTCATTATATCTTGAAAAATCCTGTTCTTCCGCATGGGCTGCATTGGCAAGATCATCCATAACGGGGGTGGAGGTTGCCAAGATCACCACTGCTTCAGCATGGTATTGATGTATATATTTAATGATCCGTTCGATATTTTCAGCGTACTGTTCAACCGGGATTAGGTTTTTCCGGCTCGAATAAGGAATACATTTGATATCGTGAAGGCCGGAATTCAGGTGAATGATATCGGCCGGCCGGTTTTTAACCCATTTATGAGCATTCGCCAGCAAATGCACGGTATGAAGTGTGTTTTCTTCAGGCCCCCATAATTCCTGTTCTCCCTTGATAAACAGGGAAGCCTGCCATTGGTATCCCATTCGTATCGAATCGCCGATAAGACTGATTTTTTTGCCGGCAAGGGTAAAGGAGTTCAGGGAAAGCGTTAATGACCCCGCGGCCATGGTTGCTGCATTTTTCAGGAAATCGCGTCTTTTGACATTCAAACGGGCCATAAATTTTACATTTTTTAACAGGGATAAAAAAATGGTGTATTTTTGAAAATTCCAGGATTCAACTTAATTAAAATCTATCAAATATGTTTAAACACGGATCATTAATTTGATCTGATTAAGAATGATTATGAAAAAAGAATTAATACTGGTGCTTCTATTTCTCATACTTGTTGAGATATCCTATGCTCAGATATTCGGATTAGTTGTGGACGCCAGCAATCAGAACCCGCTGCCTGCGGCCACTGTGATCTATGGAGACGACCGGATAGCTATATCGGACCAGGAGGGAAATTTCAGCCTTTCAAACATAAACTTTCCGGTTACTTTGAAAGTTACCTATGTGGGTTATGAACCGGAAATCATCACTCTGACCGAAGCTCAGGAGAATCTGCTGATCGAATTAAAGGCTTCGAACTATATGCTGGGTGAGATACGGGTTACGGCATTGGAAAGCGATCAGAATGTGATTGAAACACCGGCCAGTGTGTCGATGATCGCAAGAAAGGAACTTAAACAGGATAATGATGCCTATGTGGTTCCTGCCCTCAACAGGGTGCCCGGTATTTTCATGCATTCCGGCACTTATAATACCAACCGGCTTACCATCCGGGGTATCGGATCCCGGTCGCTTTTTGCCACGACCAAGATCCGTGCCTATTATGAAGATATCCCATTGACGTCCGGTGACGGCCAGACCACCATAGAGGATATCGATCCCAACCTGATCGACCGGATCGAGATAATAAAGGGGCCTTCATCAAGCTTATATGGGGCCGGCCTGGGTGGCACTTTATTGATCAAGCCCAAGGTGCCGACCAACAAGGAAAGGCTTTTCAGGTATCAGATCACCGGTGGGTCATTCGGCTACCTTAAAAATGCCTTTACTTTCGACCTGGGAACCAGGAAACACCGTATATCCATGAACATAAACAATACTCATAGTGATGGCTGGCGGGAAAACAACCAGTTTGACCGGCTTTCAAGTGGTATTGCATATAAAGCTTACCTGACGGATAAAACCAACCTCGATGTGATTGCCAGTTATATCGATCTGAAGGCCTATATTCCTTCTTCCCTGAACCGGGAGACCTTCGAAACGAATCCCCAGGCTGCCGCGACGAACTGGAAAAATGTAGAGGGGTTTGAGGATTATGTGAAGTTCCTGGGTGGTGTAGGGGTGAATCATCAGTTCAACGAATATTCCGGGCTGAACGCCAGCCTTTTCTGGAGTTACCGGGATGCCTATGAACGCACTTTTTTTCATCACCTGGATGAGTTCACCAATGCTCTGGGAGGGCGGGGTAAATACCGGTATACCCGGAACTGGTCGGGCTGGAAACTGGAGTTTATTTCGGGGATAGAATATTTCCTGGATAATTACGATTGGAGGACCTATGAAGCGGATGAAAAAATGCAGGGTGATCTGACGACCGAAAATGAAGAGGACAGGGAAAATCTGAATGTGTTCCTGAAAACCGACATTACCCTGCCTACCCGAACGTTGATAACCCTGGGATTGAATGTGAACAGCACCAATTATACTTACACCGATGTTTTTTCGGTCGACAGCATTGACAACAGCGGGGATTATCAGTTTGGAACTACCTTATCACCAAGGATCGGGGTCAATCAGCCGGTTACCGGCAAGATCAATACCTATATCAACATCAGTCATGGATTTTCGCCCCCCACGCTGGCTGAAACGCTTACGCCGGAAAGAGATATTAATCCGGACATAAAACCGGAAAAAGGTATGAATTACGAATGGGGTGTCAAGGGGCTGGCCAATCGCGACAAGCTGTTCTTTGATCTGGCCCTTTTCTCCATGCGTATCAACAACCTTATCGTAGCCCGCAGAACAGGAGCTGACCGGTTTGTGGGTGTTAATGCAGGGAAAACTGTTCATAATGGGATAGAGGCCACGTTGAATTATAATTTTCTTCCACCGGGAGTGACGGATCATAATTTATTCGGATTCATTACCTATACCCTTGCCGATTACCGGTTCGAAGAGTTCCTGGATGAGGATAATGATTATTCCGGCAATGACCTGACCGGGATCCCGGCCAATGTGATGAACGCGGGTTTATCTTTTGTTACCGGACCCGGCATTTATGGAAATGTAAACTTTAAGTTTGTTGATGAAATGCCATTACGGGATGATAATTCAGTATATTCCGATCCTTATCATGTATGGAGCGCCAAGGCAGGATACCGGAAGATCATAGCAAGGAGGTTCGAGGTCGACCTCTACGGAATTGTTGATAATATTTTCGATGCGGATTATGCCTCCATGATCATGGTGAATGCGTCGAGTTTCGGCGGATCCCAGCCCCGGTATTATTATCCCGGCATGCCCCGGAACTACTACCTCGGTGCCGAGGTGAGTTATCATTTTTGAGGATGGATCCGGACACCAAGTAGATAGAGATTTTCTTATGCTTAAATCAGGAATATGGATAATTCGATTGACAAAAAATAATTTAAATATTTGATCCGATTTCAAAAAGGAATAAATTGAGATAAATATATCCATCATTTTTTTAACCCCGATTATTCATAAACCATTCTCAAAATAAACCGTTTTTACTATTTAAAATATTTATTATCAGGTAGTTACAAAAAGGGATTAACCCCTGATAAGCGCAATTCAGTAGCCTATTTCTGGGCTATTTGATTAAGTATAAGAATTTCAAAACCCTATATAATTCTTTGATTATCAAGAAATTGCGCTTAATCGGCCCTTCGGGCGAAAAATTTATGAATTTTTCGGGTTAATTATGTTTCATTGGCTATTTTTTACTCTATTATATACTTCACTTATTTTCTTTCTGAGATTCAAAAAATTTTTGTCGTGCATTATATTGTCTTCATTATTTATTTCTTTTCAGTTTTCAATTATTTATGCTCAAACTGACAGTATATATGGAATTGTATCCGATAAATTAATAAAAATTAATACACATACAGGTAATTACAGGTTAGTTAGTTCTATTAAATCTTTGCCTGAGGGTTCATTTTTTGAAGATCTCACATTCAATTCAAACAATAAACTGTTTTATACTCTCTTAAAAAACAATAGTTTAACGTATTTGGCAAGTGTTACCCTGAAGGGAAACTTATCCATAATAGGTGAATTATCATATAATGGCTCAATGGTAAAGTTAGCAGAGGCACTTTCTTTTAATTCTTCGGATAATAATTTATATGCATCCGTAAGTCTTGATGGAGGAATTGAAGAAAATGATTTTCTGGCCCGGTATTTGGTTATTATCTTTCATGATCAAATATACGATACGATGAAACGATTTATCTATATACTTGCATTGCCATTATTCTTTTTTTTAAATGGTTGTATTACCGAAGAAGGTCCCCAGGGACCACCCGGTCCGCAAGGTCCGCAGGGCCCGGCAGGAGAGCCGGGTGAAATCGGAATTGTGTTTGAATTTGAAAATATCAATTTCACCGCACCGGCCTATGAAGTGTTGCTGGAATATCCGGATGATTTTGAAGGCCTTGCTTCGGACGTGGCCCTTGTTTATCTGTTATGGGGAGTAGAAAACGTAGACGGAGAAGACCTGGAAGTATGGCGTCAACTGCCACAAAGTATCCTCACTGAACATGGTTTGCTACTTTATAACTATGATTTCACTAAAAATGATGTCAAACTTTTCCTCGACGGCGAATTTCCACTCGATCTTTTATCAGCCATGGATACCGATGAATGGGTCGCCAGGATCGTGATCGTACCGGGTGAATTCTGGGCTTCGGCCAGGCTGGATAGCCAGATTGAATATAATGAATTGAAATCGTTAATTGGATTGACGGAATTGCCCGTACATCATCAGATACAAGAAAGACGAGAATTGATTCATTAATCCATCAATCCTGACATAGTCATTTAGGAAAATTCCATAAAGTCCTGTTGAAAAATACAGGATTTTTTCTATTCCTCAGGTGGATTCAATAAAGTTTCCATGCCTACGAACACCCGGTCAATCAATTTTTCGTCGGAAAAATAGGATTCCGGATTATAGGACGAATGTAATACATAATTATGTGCTGGATGCCGGTACGCCTCCATTTGTACTGTATGCCCATCCGTTTGCTCAACATTGACTTTAAACAGGGGATTGATCATTGATGCGGGTTCTACATCATCCACAAATTCTTTGCTTGAAATATAGCTGAGCCCTGATAAATAATCCGCCACGGAGGCTGAATCGGCCGGACTGGGCCCGATATACCAGTCCATACCCTGTTTCGACAGGATAAAAGAGCTGTCAGCCGGATAGTCAAAAGTAATCTGCGCAATACTGTCTGTCTCCAGCTCCACAAACCGGGTATTCCTGAAACTGCTGGGTTCGGATGGAAATGACATGCCCATAAAATCATCCGCTGCATACACCTCATCGTCTTCTTTCAGCCTGACAAAGGTGTGAAACTGCTGTCTGCCCTGCATCCCAAACTGCTGCTGCCTTCCCTGTTGTACTCCAAAACGTCCGATGATCAGGTCTAAAGTCCTCTTATCGCCTTCATACACCTGTACCCGTGTTCCGGCCGTATCTACCTGGTAATCCCTCCATTTTTCCGGATCCCGGGTAGCGATCCTGTCTGGTTCAATGGTCATCAGGGTGCCCATGGCATTCTGTACACTTCTTGCCATGGCAGGCACTTTCTTATTTTCATTAATGATAACTTTCCAGTCCCCATCTTCCTCAACAACCTCAAATGATTCCCCTGGTTTGCTTATAACCATTTTAGTTACCCGGGAGGAGTCTATTTCTACCAGATCCTCGCGGAAAGCCCTGCTCCTTGAAGTATTTTTGAATAACTTAACTCCCGCATAGGCAAGGATCAGTAACACTAAAAAAGCAAGTAACCGAATATTATTGACCTTCTTCAGCATAATGTTTTTCCGTTAAATATTACCCTGGATCCATTTCTGTTTTTTCGACTGATACCGTTGTCTTCTGTAAAAACCGATCACAAGGACCAGCAGGATCGGAATCAGTACATTCCCGTATTTGAATATCGATTTTTCAGTATCTTCTATCTGTTCCAGCGGTCGATTGGTCACTCCTTTGGTCCTTAAACTGATCAGCCCGGT
Organism: uncultured Roseivirgaceae bacterium; assembly: GCA_964543195.1. Taxonomy (GTDB): domain Bacteria; phylum Bacteroidota; class Bacteroidia; order Cytophagales; family Cyclobacteriaceae; genus JAGTVG01. The sequence continues at coordinate 127,639 of CAZIXF010000002.1, read as the reverse complement.
ATCGTCCGATAACCAGTCTATGGAATTAGAGGCCAGATTGACATTGTCTTCATTCACCTGCTGTTGTTGCTGACCTTCACCGTTAACGGCAAAATCACCATTCGGGATCATGATCATCCGGGATGATACAGGTCCGGCTATCGGTCCCTCAAGTGCTGCACCTACGATCTGCTGATCAGCTGTGAAATCAGAATCTTCCCAATCTTTGTCGATGTCAATATAGGACGGAGGTTGTACGATCCCGGTATTCTCGGAGGTGAAGGCCAGAGGAGTAATATGCACGGCAGAATCCTCCGATGAGAAGGTAAGTGATGTTACGAAAGGGAAAAATACGGATTCCAGACCCTGAACAGCCGGGTGGTCACTGAAATTGGTGATGATCGGGAAATAGGGAAACTGAACCTGGGAATTGATCATGAAGAATCCCTGTTGCTGCCGAACGGTTACTGATCCGCAATTGGCATCGATCACATAAAAATCATTTATCGTGATCCCTTTTTCACTTAACCAGGTTTTTAACCCGATATCGATACTCTCCTGCAGATAAGCCTGGTTGAGGTTCGCCTGCAGCGTATTGTAAGCAAGATAAATATTTCCTCCCTGTGCCAGATACTGGTCGAGTTTGTCAAGATGGGACCGGGGAAACGTATCGTTTGGCGCTATAATAGCTACGGTCCTGTAGTAGGAAGGGATCCCCGCTGTGTCGGTAATGGTATAGGGTTCCACATCATATAGCACTGACAATTGTTCCAGCAACTGCATGGATGCATTGGGCGATGGCTCTCCGTGACCCTGCAAAAAAGCAATTCTGGGTTTATCCTCAACGGATAATTTTTTTATCGCCGTAGTAAGGGCATATTCCATTCCCGTTCCTGGTTGAATCACAGGTATAACCTCCTTTTCTTCCCCCTGCTGCATTATGACCCCCATATAGGCCCTCATCTGTTTTACCTGGTCCCTCTCCCGGACATTGACCATAATAGGGCTGATACCGGCCTGCTGAGCCTCCATTTCGGCTTCTTCATTTTTGTTAGGGTTGACAAATTCATAGACTATATTGCCATCAGACCGGTTTTCATATTCCACCAGCAGGTTCATAAAATCCTGCCGGCTTTTGAGCAACTGGGGTGGAAGATCCTCTGAATAATAAGCTGTGACGGTAATCACATCTTCCAGATTGTTTATAATATCCTTGGTCGCATCACTCAGGGTGTATCGCTTGTCTTCAGTGAAATCAAGCCGTAAGAAAACCTGACTGGAAAGCAGATTGGCCACCACAAGAATGGCGATCAGTATTCCTGTCTGGGTAAATATATTACTCTTTTTCATGGTTCCTTTTCGTTTTTCCGATTCAATTTAATGCTGCCAGTTACGTTTCGACAGCATGAGTTCCGATAATACCAAACCAAGGAAAATAAATGTGAAATAGTAGATCAGGTCACGCGTATCGATCACTCCCCTTGACAGGGACTCAAAATGTGTTCTGGCACTCAGATAATCAAAGACATAACCAATATTTCCTGTAAAACTGGTCGCCATGATATCGAACAGGATATGAAAGAAAATGCCGATCAGTAGCGCGATCAGAAAGGCCACGATCTGGTTGCTGGTCAGGCTGCTGGCAAAAAGCCCTATGCTGATATACATGGCACTTAGCAGGATCAATCCGAAATATCCCCCGATTGTAGCTCCATGATCGATATTCCCAAGATAAGCTACGGTAAAATAATACGGTAAGGTACAGGCAATAGCAATAACTACCAGCAAGAAGTTTGAGGTAAACTTTCCCAGCACAATTTCCCAGTCACTTACCGCTTTGGTACTGAGCATTTCGATAGTACCAGAACGGTTTTCTTCAGCCAGGGCACGCATGGTGATAGCAGGTATAAAAAAGAAAAGGGTCCAGTATGAGATGCCGAAAAACACCTGCAGGCTCGCCTGGTTGATAAGAAATACATTATTGCCGAACAACCAGGTAAAAAATCCGCTCAACCCCAGAAAAAGGATTATCATGATATAGGCTATGAGCGAATCAAAATAGGATGCAAGTTCTTTTTTTGTTAATATCCAGATTTTACTCATGATTCATCTGTTTTAATTGGTCACTTCTCTGAAGACGTCTTCCAGCTTGGTTTCAATACCTTTCATCTCCATCAGATACCATTTATTTTTTACACATAGATCGAAAATTGGCTTTCTGGACGATTGTTCAGGTTTACTCTGTACCAACAGAAAGTCCTGAGCATCATCCATGGTATTGACTTTTTCCACGGTAGCCAGGCCAAGCAATTCCTTCTTAATCTTTTCGATATCAGCCTCGATACTGACCGACAGAAGTTCCTGGCCCTGAGCCTGTTTACGCAGGGTTTCACTGGTCCCATCCGCTACGATTTTTCCCTTATTGATGATCAGGATCCTGTCGCAGGTTGCCTCCACTTCGGAAAGGATATGAGAACTCAGGATCACCGTTTTTTCTTTCCCAAGCTCTTTGATGAGTTTCCGGATCTCAACGATCTGATTAGGATCCAGACCTGAAGTGGGCTCATCCAGGATCAGGATATCCGGATCGTGTATCATGGCCTGGGCAAGTCCGACACGCTGACGATATCCTTTCGACAGTTCATCGATCTTTTTATGACGCTCGCTTGTCAATCCGCATACATCGATCATTTCACGGATCCGGCCATTTATTCTCCCTTTGTCAAGACCCTGAATCTTTGCAGAAAAATCCAGGTAATCGATCATGGCCATATCGGTATAGAGGGGGGTGTTTTCCGGAAGGTATCCGATTTTCTTTTTGATCTCTTCCGGTTCTTTGTCAGCCCTGTATCCGGCCACCTCGACCTTCCCGTCGTTGGGGGCCATGTAGCAGGTAATAATGCGCATGGTGGTACTTTTTCCTGCTCCATTCGGACCCAGGAAGCCCACTACCTCCCCGGGTTTTACCTCAAAGGATATATCATCAACAGCTTTCTGATCACCGTATTTCTTGGTGAGATTTTCTACAACAATTGATGCCATATGTATTCATATTTTGCGGTGGCAATTTTATTAATCAAATGAAAGAATATCAACAAAAATGGTTGAAAAATATTATATGAAGAACGGAAAAACCGGATTGTTATTGGATCAGGGCGTGACAAAAAGTTCAATGTCCCAGATCAGGGGAAGAAAGTACCTCATGACCAGGGTAATGATTATGATGGAGATTAAATTTAACCAGAATCCGGCCTTGACCATATCGGAGATCCGTATATATCCGGAGCTGAATACAATCGCATTGGGAGGAGTAGCTACCGGTAACATAAAGGCACAACTTGCTGCAAGACAGGCCGAGATCATGAGTGCATAGGGATGAAACCCAAGCGCGCTGGCAATGGGTGCTAGTATTGGCAATAATATTGAGGCGGTAGCCACATTAGAGGTGATCTCGGTGAGAAAATTCACCATAAGCGTTACTACCAGGAGTATAAGAGTAAGTTCAGCGCCGCTGAAATACTCAATTTTTTCCCCAATCCAGGCAGCCAGGCCCGAATTGCTGAAACCTTCTGCTATAGCCAGCCCTCCGCCAAAAAGGATCAATATACCCCAGGGAAGTCGCCGGGCTGTACGCCAGTCCAGGATGGCATCGTCATTTCTGGCAGGAATAAAAAACAGGATAAGCGCTCCTGATATAGCGATTATGGTATCATCTATATGAGGTATGATCCTGGAAAGCACAAATGATCGGGTAATCCAGGAAACAGCTGTCAGGCCGAACACACCGATTATCCATTTTTCCTCCCTTTTCACCTTACCCAGTTTGTCCAGTTCCCGCCGGATGGTATCAGAAACATATTCAAAACGTTTTATGGCTGGTCTGAATGCTATATTGGTAAGATATATCCAGCAAATAAACAACAGGACTACAGTTACCGGCAACCCGAATTTAATCCAGTCGGCAAATGAAACCTCCGCATCATAATATTCCTTCGCCACTGCTGAAAAGATGGCATTGGTCGGTGTTCCAATAAGGGTGGCCAATCCACCGATGGAGGCTGCATACGCTATACCAAGCATCAGGGATAGCCCAAATTTCCTTCCTTCTGATTTTCCATACTCGACATTTTCCGCCTCAAAAAATTCCCCGAACTGCCGGGCTACCGCCAGGGCAATAGGCAACATCATCATGGTGGTTGCGGTATTTGAGATCCACATGGACAATAAGGCGGTGGATATCATAAATCCAAGGACAATATTTTTTAGGTTGGTACCTACCAGGTTTATAATTGTCAATGCGATCCGCCGGTGAAGATTCCATTTTTCCATGGCAAGCGCTATCATAAACCCACCCATATACAGAAAGACCATCTTATGTCCATAAGAGGCCGTGGTTTCACTGATGGGGAGAGCTCCTGAAATGGGAAAAAGGATTATCGGCAAAAGGGAAGTAGCCGGGATCGGTATCGCTTCAGTAACCCACCAAATCGCGATCCAGGTGGTGCCAGCCAGTACGGACCGCCCTTCTGAAGAAAGACCATCAGGATAAAAGAAAACCATGATCAGTACATAGGTCAATGGCCCCAATATCAAACCGGTTACCTGCCTTGCACTGAAATGCTCCTTCGGCATAAAATTAGTTTCAATTCAGGGATAATTTATTTTTTTCGTCTGCAAATTATGCGCTAATTTAAAAATGCAAAAAATAATGCGTTAATTTTATGGCGAATCCGAAATTTATATAATGTCATGAAAAGATCAACGGTAAATCAGATCGTAAAAGATGCTATAAATTTTTTTGCAAAACATCATTGGCACCTTCCTCCCGAACCGAAATGGGACGTCACGGATTTCGGCCTGGGTAACTTCAACAAATACGGCCTGGCACTGGTGAACCTGGCTGAAGAAGAGGAATACTGTGAGAAACTGATGTACGCGAAAAAAGCCATGACCACCCCCTGCCATGCACATAAAAGGAAAAAAGAAGACATCATTGTAAGAAATGGCAAACTGGCCATACAGATCTGGAAAGGCAAACCTTCCGACAGCATCGAGGGAGAGTCCCTTCAAACCAAGATCAACGGAAAAACGGAAACCGTATATTCCGGCGATATTCTTTCCCTGGAAGAAGGTTACCGGATCACCCTCGAGCCCGGAATTTATCATGAATTTTATCCGTTATCCGATGAATGCATTATTGGAGAAGTGTCAACCGCAAACGATGATATTAATGACAACTTTTTTATTGATCCCGATATAGGGCGTTTTTCGGAGATCATAGAAGACGAACCTTCCATTGTCAAGCTGGTGAGTGATCAGAAATGAAAGATAACAAAGGAATAATCGGGGCAGGAAACTGGATTCTGGATACGACCAAAACCATTGATGTATATCCTGAACAGGATACACTTGCCAATATTCTGGACCAGGAAAGTAATAATGGCGGAGCTGCCTATAATGTATTGAAAGACCTTGCAAAACTGGGAGTTCCTTTTCCTTTATATGGTATCGGGCTTATAGGCAATGACGGTGCCGGTCAATATATTCTTGAGGATTGCAGAATGCATGGTATTGATACGACCAGTCTTAAATCACTTGATGGCGTGTCCACTTCCTATACTGATGTCATGCTGGTAAAAAGCACCGGACGTCGAACATTTTTCCATCATCGCGGGGCCAATGCACTGCTGGATAGAGAATATTTTAATTTTGACAAGGTTGATGCACGTATCCTTCATCTTGGGTATTTATTGCTCCTGGATAGGCTGGATGAGTTTGCGCATGATAAAAGGACCCGGGCTTCTTTGCTACTGGAAGAAGTAAAGAATAAGGGCATGATCACTTCTGTAGATTTGGTCAGTGAAAGCAGTGACCGTTTTCGGCAGATTATCATGCCATCATTACCCTATATCGATTATCTTTTCTTAAATGAGTTTGAAGCTGGCAAACTGACTGGCGTTAACCTTTCGGAAAAGAACCTTTCACCCGAAAATATCAAGCAGGCCATACAATTTATATTAAACCATGGCGTAAATGAATGGGTGATACTTCATTTCCCCCAGGGAGTAATGGCCGGAAACAGAAAAGGAGATTTTATATTCCAGGGCAGCCTGGACTTGCCTCCTGACAAGATTGCCGGTACAACCGGTGCAGGAGATGCTTTTGCAGCCGGCGTTTTGTTCGGGATCCATGAAGGATGGCCATTAAATGATTCTCTGGAACTTGGTGTATGCAGTGCTGCTTCCTGTCTTTCCCATGTCAGTTGCTCGGAAGGTATTATAAAATATAACAATTGCTTGGAATTAAGGAATTATTTCGGTTACACTAAATCAATTTTATAACATGATATTTTTAATTTATCTAACATGAATGTTTTTGTATTAGGTACAGGAAGGACAGGATCCGTCTCATTCAGTGAAGCCTGCAAATACATGACAAACTATACCTCCGGTCATGAGATAAATATAAGTAAAACGGGGGAAGAGCGTATGACCTTTCCGGACAATCACATTGAAATTGATAACCGTCTTTCATGGATGCTTGGAAGGCTGGATAAAAAATACGGGGATTCCGCATTTTATGTACATATCAAAAGAGAAACAGCCTCCTTAGCTGAAAGTTTTTCAAAGAGAATAGCAAGTGAAACGGGAATTATCAATGCATATGCAAATGAAATCGTTTTCAGTGGACGTATTTATAATAGCGATTACGATATCTGTGTTGACTATATAAATACTGTGAATGAAAATATTGAGCTTTTTTTAAAGGATAAATCCAATAAAATGGAATTTCACCTGGAAGAATCAAAAAATGATTTCAGGATTTTCTGGAAAAGGATTCAGGCTGAAGGAGATCTTGGGGGGGCATTAAAATGCTGGGATACCAGTTATAATGAATATGATCGCTGGGGATATTTTAGAAATTCATTGATTATCAAAATAAAAAGAAAAATCACTTCAATGAGGAAGATGTTTTTATAAATCATTGAATTCAAAGATAATATGAGATAATTTCCAGATATTATGTCTAATAAGCTTACTCCGGACTTTCTAAAAATTTCATAAAAATGTCATTATTCAACAAATTGAAAAATCGGAAAGAATCAGGTCATATAATTCCCGTTTTTATTTTCCTGGCCTTAATTTTGATATATTTTTATCCCATCCTGGAAGGAAAGGAAATCATACAGACTGACAAGATCCAGTTTAAAGGTACCGGTAAGGAATCTAAAGAATATGCAGAAAAGGGAGAAAATATACTTTGGACAAACTCATCTTTTGGGGGAATGCCCATTTTCAAAAGCTCAGATACCAATTTATATTATCTGTTTCATAGGTTTAACCGGCTGATTCCTGAACCCGTCATTTTATTGTTCTGGGGTTTCATAGGCTTCTATATTTTTCTCACTGTTTTCAATGTGAATAAATGGATCGCATTTACCGGAAGTTTTGCCTTCTGTTTTTCAACCTTTAATTTTTTGAGTATTGAAGCAGGTCATATCAACAAGGTTTATGATGCGATGTTAATGGCTCCGGCATTGGCCGGAATTCTTTTAATATACAAAGGAAAGATACTAAAAGGGGCAATGGTTCTTTTAGTATTTCTTGGTCTGGAGATCTTTTATGGTCATGTACAGATACAGTATTATCTGTTATTCATGATTATTGGAATAGTAATCATGGAGCTGGCTCTGGCCATCCGGAGTAAAGAATTCAAAAGATTTATCATCTTGTCATCAATTGCACTGGCTTTGGCCATCCTTTCAATCGGGCCAAATATTGTGCGTCTTTGGTCTCTGGCGGAACTGGCACCTTCTACTACCCGGGGAGGTTCTGAACTGGAAGACAATACCCCGGACGGGCTGGATTATGAGTATGCATTTCAATGGAGTAATGGGATTCTGGAACCTTTTACCATTGCTTTCCCTTATTTTTACGGGGGAAGTTCAACTGAAAGTCTTAACCAGAATTCAAACACATATGAAACACTCATCAATCATGGAGTATCAAGACGGCAGGCAAGAGAGTATATAAACCAAATTCCACTTTATTGGGGAAAACAACCCTTTACAGGAGGTCCCATATATTTTGGCGCCATTGTATTTCTTCTATTCATTACCGGACTATTCCTGATAAAAAGTCCAATAAAGTGGTGGGCATTAAGTCTGACCATTCTTTCAATTGCACTATCCTGGGGCAGTAATTTCCCTCTCCTAACGGATTTCTTCTATCATCATGTACCTCTGTATAATAAATTCAGATCCGTGACCATGATTATGATCATTGCCCAGATTGCCATGGTCTTTCTTGCCTTTATAACTCTGAAGGATCTACTAAACAGTAAAATACACATTACTGAAAGAAAAAATGCTTTAAAAAAGGGATTTTTTATTACTGCGGGAACGGGACTTTTTTTCCTTTTACTTGGGCCGACCCTATTTAAGTTTTCATCCCCGGTCGACAGCCAGTTGCAGGCCGATTGGCTAGTGGAAGCCATCAGGGATGACCGACAATCTAAATTTCAGGGAGACCTGATCCGATCCATCCTGTTTATATCGCTTGCTGCCGGAACACTCTGGTTGTACTATATTAATAAAATCAAAGGTAAGACTGTATTGTATCTGATAACACTGTTTATAATAATTGATCTCTGGACTGTGAACAAACGATATGTGAACAGTGAGGATTTTGAAAGACTTGAAAGATATGAGCGCAATGTTTTTTCCCCGACTGAAGCTGATAAACAGATAAAGCAGGATAAGGAACTTTATTTTCGGGTATTCAATTTAACTCGTAGTCCTTTCAGTGAAGGAATAACTTCGTATCATCATAAATCCATTGGTGGATACAGTGCAATAAAACTTCAGCGGTATCAGGATATAATAGAATACCACCTGAGTCAGAATAACATGGCTGTCATCAGCATGTTAAATACAAAATATTTCATTATACCTGATAATGACAGAAACGTACCGGTAGTCAGAATTAATGATGGCGCCCTTGGAAATGCATGGTTTATCAAAAATATAATCATGGTAGATAATCCAAACGAAGAGATTGAACGTCTGAATGATTTTAATCCAAAGGAAGAGGTGATCATCGATGATTATTTTAGCGAATATATTGAGCGCGAAACCTTTTCAGGTAATGGAGAGATCGTTCTAAAATCATATCATCCGGAAAAACTGGTCTACGAGTCTGATTCAGAAGAAAAACAATTCGCCGTGTTTTCGGAAATCTTTTATCAACCCGGGTGGAGATCTTTTATTGACGGAGAAGAAATAGAACATATCCGGGTAAATTATATTCTGAGAGGATTGATAGTGCCGCCCGGCAAACATATTATTGAATTCAGATTTGAACCTCCTTCTTATAAAACAGGCGGTAAAATCTCTCTTGGTTTTTCATTTCTGGTTGGTTTGATCCTTGTTGGGACAATCATACAATCGGCAAGAGGAAAAGAACTCATTAGATTGAATGGTCGAGAGAGGTGATAGTCTCGTAAAGGCTTTTGTATTCTCTGGCGATTTTAGCATAGGAAAAATTTTGTTCCGCTGCTTCTCTTGCCCGTTTTGAGAAAGGCTCAATCTGACCATAGTTTCGATAAAAGAATTCTATTCCTTTAGCCAGGGAAGCGGCATTTCTGTTTTTTGCAAGGTAACCGTTTTTTTTATGGGATATCATGTCGGGAATCCCCCCCCTGTTGAAAGCAATCACCGGGGTTCCACAGGCCATCGATTCCAAAATCATATTTGGAAGATTGTCATCCACAGAGGGGAAAATAAAGAAATCAGCCAGATTATACATTTTGACCAGTTTATTCAAATCCTCAATATAACCCATATAATGATATTGGATGGGAAGTTTTTTTAGTAAAGAAAAATCAGTGCAGTGGCCAAATAAAACAAGCTGAACTTTATTCTTAAGGTCGGAAATACTTGAATTTAATTTCTCTATTGCCTCAATAAGATAATTCAAACCCTTTCGTGGATCATTTATATTGTGTGCTCCAAACAATAAATAATATTTGTCCGGATCCAGGTGATATTCAGAAATCGTTTTTATCCTACCAATGGGACGAAAAAACCGGGTATCGATGGGATATGGAATGTAATAAATATTGGCATGTTTTCCAAGAGAAGACATTTTTGCGGATTCGAACAACCATTTGCTTGGGCATACCCATGCAATACCAGAATCATTGTATACCCTTGCTTTTTTGGACCATATTTTCCTTGAAGGATCATCGGGATGATTTTCTTTTAAATAGGGGCAATACCCGCATTTACCAAGGTAATGATCACATTCTCCACTATAAAAACATCCTCCCGTAAATGCCCACATATCGTGAAGCGTCTGAACAACAGTTTTTCCCGATCTAATAAATTCCTTTATCTCATTCAAGGATATGAATCCCTGATTGATCCAATGTAGATGGATAATATCGGCATTTTTAACTTTTTTATCATTTTTTAAGGATTTGCCAAAACGGCCGGCATCAAACTGAAATTTCAGCTTTTTGTCTTTTAATTGGGGCAATAAAAAAGCTTTTTCGAGAGCAAGCCTGATCATACCCGGCCAGTTTCTGGGATTATAATAATTATATCGATTATCAAATTGATGTATGATATGATAAGTATGGGAAGTATTCTCTTTTAAAGCAGCCAATATTCTATTACAAGCCTGGCTTGCTCCTCCCGCACTCGTAAATGTATTTAAGAAAATTATTTTCATTTTTTCAAATATACTATAAATCAATTGCCATTAGTTACGAGATTGATCCAGGCATATCAAATAAATTATAAAGATTTTTTAATTTTACTGAATAAATATCATAAAAAGGTTATGAGATCGGCATTGATCAGACGTTATCTTGATTTGAAATATAAAATAAAGAATAAAGCTTTTCTTAGAAAATTAGGAAAAAAACTGGAACCAGTTGAAGGGTTAAAGTATTATGGATCTGATTATGGTGGCTGGGTTATCCCTGAAACCCTATTGAACAAAAATTCCATCTGCTATCTTGGGGGAGCAGGAATTGATATATCGTTCGACCTTGAGATAGCCGATATCTATGAATGTAATGTCCATATTTTTGATCCAACACCCCAAGCCAAAGATCATTTTGATTACTATATGGAAAATCTAAAGAAAGGTATCAGGACATATGCCGGCGGCTCGGCATGGTATCCATATCCGGTTTCAGAAAAAATTCCGGACCTGGTCCGTTTTCACCCCATTGGCTTGTGGAAAGAAAAATCACAGATCAGCTTTTATTTGCCGGCCGAGAAAAATCATGTCTCTCATTCTATCCTTAACCTTCAAAATACCTCTAATTCTATACAGTTACCGGTAGACCGTATATCCCATATAATGAAAGAGCTGGGACATGACCATATTGAATTATTAAAAATTGATATTGAAGGTGCAGAATATCAGGTAATTAATAGTTTACATGAGGATAATGTCGATATCAGGGCATTATGTATCGAATTTGATGAAATGAACAATCCCCTGGATAAAGCTTATCCTGAAAGAATAAAAAACTCATTGGATCAGTTGACGGATATGGGATTTTCCATCGTAAATATGCATTCAAATTTCAACCTTCTTTTACTGCGTCAGGTTGATTAAATTTGTCATTTAATGTCAGATATAAAAACATCACCGGCACCAATTGCATTATTCGTTTATAATCGCCCCTACCATGTAAAAAAAACGATAGAATCCCTTTATACTGTTGATCTCATAAAGGAATCGGAATTATATATTTTCTCAGATGGTCCAAAAAGTGATGCATCCAGGCAGGATCTGAAAAATATTAATGAGGTAAGGGATTATATAAATTCACTCAATATTGCAAAAGTCAAAAAAACATATGAATCTGAAAAAAACATAGGGTTAGCCCACTCCATAATTAATGGAATAAATACTGTTTTTAAGAAACATAATAAGATTATTGTAATTGAAGACGATATTTTATTCCAGAAGGGATTTTTAACTTTTTTGAATGAAGCATTAGAAATTTACAAAAATGATGATAAGGTAATGCATATTGGGGCATACATGCATAAGATAAAAGGAAATCTTCCTGATACGGCCTTCATTAAATTAATGAATTGCAGCGGAGGATGGGCTACCTGGAAAAGAGCCTGGAAACATTTTAATCCTGATGCCGAGTATCTTATGAATCAATTTGACTTACAAAAAAGATGGGATTTTGATTACGGCCGTAGTTTTAACTTTTACCGTATGTTAAAAAGGAACGTGAAAGGAAAAAATGATTCCTGGGCAATCCGATGGTATGCTTCTATTTTTTTAACAGAGGGCTTATGTTATAACCCTACGAAATCATTATCCATTAATATAGGCCATGATGGAAGCGGCACCCATGAATACGAGAGTGATTCACATAAAGTAAATCTGGTAAGCCAAGTAAATGCAGAGCGAATAAAAATCCAAGAAAATAAAAAAGTCAGACGAGCTCTTATACAGTTTTTCTGGAAATATAAGATCAGAGAATCACCAAAGTATTTGCGATATCTCATTTTAAAAAAGATCAATAAACTAAAATCAATTTGAAAAAACTGTTTTTCGATTTATATCTATTTTTATTTGGGCGTTCAGTATTTTATCGCTTGAACAAAGCCCTGTTTATAACGGGCATAAAAGGAATGGGTATTTTGAATTACCAGAACAGCTATTTAAGTGGAGAAAAACTCTTAATTCATAAATTAAAGAAGCTAAACGGAGAAAAAACAATATTTGATGTAGGGGCGAATATAGGAAATTATTCGAATCTGATTCTGAATCATATCAGGGATGTTACCATATATGCATTTGAGCCACATCCTGTTTCCTTTAAACAACTTCAAAAAAAGATAGTATCGAATAGAGTTAAGAAATATAATCATGGATTTTCCGATGAAGTGGGCACTACTATAATTTTTGATTACAAAGATCAAGCAGGTTCTTCTCATGCCAGTCTGTATCCGGAAGTATTTACCGATTTAAGAAAAGAACCTTATACCACTCATTCCGTTTCTATTAGCACGATTGATGAGTTTGTCGAAAAAAATAAAATTGCCGGAATCACTCTACTTAAAATCGATACAGAAGGAAATGAATACAAGGTTCTGAAAGGAGCAGAAAGGGCAATAAAAAACGATAAAATCGATCTTATTCAATTTGAATTCAGTGAAATGAATCTTATTTCAAGAAATTTTTTCTATGATTATTATAAATTACTAAAAGATGATTTTACAATATATCGTTTATTGCCTAATTCCTTACTTGAGATAAAAGAATACAGGCCAAATGTATGCGAGATTTTTGCATTTCAGAATATTATTGCTGTCAGGAAGGGTTTCCAGATATAGTGTCTAATATTTTCTGCCTTTAAATTTTCCGGTTATATATCGAAAACCAATTAATACATGACTGTAGATTGCATTACAAATACCAAAATGATTTCTCATAATCTCAAATCTTTCCTGCCAGCATCTGGTCATATTTTTATGAGAATGTCCACCTACCAGGTACCTTGAAATTACCTGGCGTGAATTTACCACCCGAGAACTCACTTTTAAACATTTAATGCACCAGTCAATATCGGCACTACAGGTATATTTCAAGTCATATTCCGGAGTGAGTGATCTTTTAACCAGAAACGATTGATGGGACACAACCATACCTTTCAGAAAATCATTTGCATTTAACCCTTCGGGCGAGCGCCGGGTGGATATCTTAGAACGCAAACCAAGTTCCTTACCCTTCTCATCAATAAACATTGTATCTCCATAATATATATCGGCATCATCGGCTGACTTCAATACAACGCTTAATGTATCCTTATTATAAAGTTCATCGCCAGAGTTTATGAATAGAACATAATCTCCGCTTGCATATCTTAATCCTTTATTCATGGCATCATAGATCCCCTGGTCCGGTTCACTTATCCAGTGTGCGATGCTTTTATCATGCTTCCTTATACTATCCAGGGTGCCATCATCGGACCCGCCATCAATGATTATATATTCAAGTTCCGAACAGCTTTGTCCGATAATGCTACGGATAGTTTTATCTACTCCCTTTATGTCATTATATACTACAGTTATTACACTGATAAGTGGATGTTTTTCCATAAATACTTTTTAACTTCGGCCAAGTATTTTGTTTGAAATAAATTTGATGTCGCTGAAAATCTTATCTGATTAAGATTTCATTATCCGGAAAATATATTTTATACGATTTTAAACTGCTCTTCAAAGTTGGGCATAATAAAAAAACAATCCATCATTTCAACCATTTATATCTATCTTGGTGTAATAATTGGATTCATTTCCGTTGGTATCCTGATGCCCCGGTTCCTCACGGAAGCCCAGAATGGTATTATTAAACTGCTGGTTTCCTATTCCATGTTGTTTGCCCAGTTGGCTACACTGGGTTTCACCACGGCCACGGTAAGGTTTTTCCCCTATTTCAAGGACAAAAAAAAAGGGCATAACGGGTATTTTTTTATCTTATTACTTGTGGGTATCGTAGGATTCGGCTTGTTCCTGGTTGTGTATTATTCCATTAAAGAACCCTTCATTACCTTTGAAGAAAATAAAAATTCGTCCTTTGCCGATTATTTCTTTCTCATCATTCCCGTCACTTTCTTCTTCCTTTTTTTCAATCTGCTTGATATTTATTCAAGGGTGCTGTTACATTCTACGATCGGTACTTTCCTTAAGGAACTGCTCCAGCGGATTTTTATCCTGACTGCACTCCTTCTCTTTCTCATGGAATGGCTCAACTTCTGGCAGTTCATCCTGGTCTACATTGCAGCACTTTCGTTACCTACCATCATTCTGTTTATCGATCTTTTACTCAAAGGCGAAGTATTTTTCAAACCGGATTTCAATGTGATAAAAAAAGGCCTGGCCCCCCAGATGATCAGTCTTTCTGCCTATGGCCTGTTCATCGGGTTCAGCCAGATAGCCATCTCACAGATTGACAGTATACTGATCAACTTTTATAATAACCCGGCAGCCACTGGCATATATGCGATTACCTTTTATTATGGAACACTGGTCATCCTGCCTTCCAGGGCTTTATTCCGCATAGCACCCTCTTTCATTGCGGAAGCTTTCAAGATCAACGACCTGAATACCATTCATAACATCCAGTATAAAAGTTGCCTAAACCAGTTTCTTCTCGGTACAGGACTATTTGCCTTATTATGGCTCAACATCGATAATGTGTTTAAAATTTTACCTGATGAATATCTGGCCGGAAAATATGTCATCTTCTTCATCGGGTTGGCGAACCTTATTAATATGACGGGTGGCCTTTCTTCCCAGGTGATCACCAACTCAAAATATTACCGGTATAACGGCTTTTTTGTGATTATCTATCTGACACTTACCGTGTTATTGAATATATGGTTGATCCGGCAGTTAGGCATAACAGGAGCCGCCCTGGCCGCTATGATTTCCATCCTGACCTATAATGTCATGAAATTTATATTCCTGAAGAGAAAATTGAATATTCAACCTTATGACGGCAATTATCTGAAGATCCTCGGTATCGGTATAGCCAGCTATTTTATTTCCGTCAGTTTCCATTATCCCGAAGCACTGATCGTCAATATCCTCATCAAGTCGGCCCTTTTCGGAATTTTGTTTGTCGTATTGAATTATTTTCTGAACACTTCCAACGATTTTTCCGACACCATAGATCAATACATAAGGATTCTCAGGAAAAAATGATCACTGATCCATCAGATAGGCTTTGATAAACTCATCGATATCACCGTCGAGCACGGACTGCACATTACTGGTTTCGAACCCCGTCCGGTTATCCTTGACCAGCTTATAGGGATGAAGCACATAATTGCGGATCTGTGAACCAAAATCGATCCTTTTCTTGGTACTTTCAATCTCAGCTTTTTCCACATTCCGCCTTTCTATCTCTTCCTGGTATAACCGGGATTTTAGCATCTGGAGCGCCTTTTCTTTATTCTGAAGCTGGGACCGTTCCTGCTGGCATTCCAAGATTATGCCGGAGGGAGCATGATGAAGCCGCACGGCTGTCTCCACTTTATTTACATTCTGACCACCTTTGCCCCCTGCCCGGAAGGTGTCCCAGGTTATGTCGGCCGGATTTACTTCTATCTCAATATTATTATCTACAATGGGATAAGCAAATACGGAAGCAAATGAGGTGTGTCGCCTACCCCCGGAATCAAAAGGAGAGATCCTGACGAGCCGGTGTACGCCTATCTCCGATTTCAGATATCCATAGGCAAACTCACCATCGATCTCAAGCGTCGCTGATTTAATGCCTGCCGTATCACCCGGCTGATAGTTGACCTCCCTAACTTTGAATCCCTGTTTTTCTCCCCACATGATGTACATGCGCAGCAACATTTCAGCCCAGTCCTGGCTTTCCGTACCTCCTGCCCCGGGATTGATATCGAGCATGGCACCAAGCTGATCTTCCTCCCCACTCAGCATTTTCCGGAATTCAAGATCTTCTACCTTTTCAAGTACATTTTTATATTCCTTGTCGATCTCTTCTTCCGTGGCTTCCCCGCTTTCATAAAATTCATACAAAGTCTCGAGATCATCGATCTGGCTTTTAACCCTTTCGAAACTATCGGTCCATACTTTTTTCGACTTTATGCCTTTAAGGATTTTTTCAGCTTCGTTCGGATCATTCCAGAAATCTGGTTGAATAGTTACTTTTTCTTCTTCCTTGATCTCTTGGATCTTGTTATCGTAGTCAAAGATACCTCCTCAAAGCCTCTATCCTGGCTTTTAAATCATTCAATTGATCGTGCGTCATGGTTTAATTTTTTATTTTAATGATATTCAAAATTAAAAGACAAAGTTAAATCTTCATTCCAATATAAACGTCCGGATCCGCCGGTTTTCTAACAGCCTGAACTTTCTGTATCGCAGGTTAGTGCCTACCGCTCCGGAGAATACCAGCCCCCCGAAATTTAGACAAGGTTATCCGGAAACCTGATTTCCCGTTTATCGTTTTTACGCTTAATTATGATCTCATCACCTTCCTGATAAGTGATCTTTTCCCCCCGCCACGCTTTTCGAGAACCATCAACCGGGTATCCTGACACTGAACAGGGAATGAAAGGTTGAGCATAAGAAATGAAATGATTATCCGGACAAAAACATAATATGCCTTCCGTTTCATCTGAAAAGCAAATAAGTTGACTGGAAGATCAGACCTTAACGATCCAGTTATGCCTATCGTCGATCATCCCTCTTTTATAATCCTCCAAAGCTTCAAAGACCTTATTGGAAAAATCACCTTCAGAGACAGGGGGAAGCACATAGTCTTTTCCCTTATAGCCTATCGTTTCGATGCGGGCTATGGTAGCGGCCGTACCGGCACCGAATACTTCCTGAAGTGTACCATTCTTACTGTTTTCTATGACCTCATCGATCGATATTTTTCTCTCCTCCACCTTTATATCCCACTCTCTGGCCAATGTAATTACACTGTCTCGGGTAATACCATGAAGGATCGTATCATTCAGTTCCGGAGTAACCAGCACATCATTCATCAGGAACATAAGGTTCATGGTTCCGGATTCCTCTATGTATTTATGTTCAATCCCGTCGGTCCAGATGAGCTGATGATAACCTTCCTGTTGAGCTTTTTTGGCCGGATAAAGGGAACCTGCATAATTCCCGGCTACTTTGGCGAATCCTGTTCCTCCCTTAAATGCTCTCACATATTTTTCCTCAACTTTTACTTTTACCGGCTCGGAATAATAAGGACCCACAGGAGAAGTAAAGATTATGAATTTATAGGAATTCGATGGTCTCAGCCCGATATTCTCTTCGGTGGCGAACATAAAAGGTCTGATATAAAGAGCCGTGCCCGGCAGATCGGGCACCCACGCTTTATCTATTTTTAATAATTCGGTGAGTCCGCCTATAAATACTTCCTCCGGCAACTCCGGCATACAGATACGCCTGGCAGATAGATTAAGTCGCCTTAGATTATCATAAGGGCGAAAAATCAACACATCACCTTCGGGATTTTTATACGCCTTGAGTCCCTCAAATACTGATTGACCATAATGTAATGCACAGGTACCTGGTGAAAGATCCAGTTTATCATAAGGTGCAATTGAAAAATCTTTCCACTCTTCATCAACGAAATCGGCGACAAACATGTGATCGGAATACATATTGCCGAAAATTATATTGGCAAAATCCATTTCTGATAATTTCGAACGCGCGACTTTCCTAATTGCTATATTCAGAGCCTCCACCATAATTCAATATATTTATAAAATAGCTAGCAAAGATAATTTTTATTAAACCGAAATACAATTAATTATTTTTTGACGATTTCCATGCTATTTCATCAATACCGAAATCATGAGCCAGTTTACGGGCCATTATAAATAAATAATCCGAGAGTCTGTTTAAATAACGGATAACTCCATGATCGATAGATTCGGTTTCATTTACCTTCAGTACATTCCTTTCAACTCTACGGCATATACAACGTGCTATATGACACTGTGAAACAGCCTGATGGCCACCAGGCAATATGAAGTTTTTCAGTGGCTTTAGCTGTTTTTCCATATCATCTATTTCCGACTCCAATCTATGGATTTGCTCTTCGGTGATCAGTGATATCTGAAATCTTGCCGGATCATCCTCACAGGCAAGATATGCGCCCATATCGAACAGTTCATTCTGGATTACCAGGAGTTGATTTTTTAATTCTCTGGAAATTTCATAATCCCTTAATAATCCTAAATGGGAGTTTAATTCATCCACTGTACCATAAGCCTCAATCCTGATATCAGTTTTAGATACCCTGCGGCCTCCCAGCAAAGAGGTTTCTCCCCTGTCTCCTGTTTTAGTATATATTTTCATTGACAAGAAATTTAAGTGATGATTTTCCTTAAGGTAAAAAATAATACTAAAAAAATTCAGGATTGTTTATTTATCAGGAAGAAAACACACCAGTAGATTTTCTTATGTCCTTATTTTTTTCATCCGATTCCACCAGCCCGTCTTTCAATCGTACGATACGATGTGCATAATGCGCTATATCGACTTCATGAGTAACCATAATTATCGTATGGCCATGGTCGTGCAATTTCTGAAACAGATCCATGATCTCGTAAGAAGTCTTTGAATCCAGGTTGCCGGTAGGTTCATCGGCTAAAATAATGCTCGGGTTGTTCACCAGTGCCCGGGCAATAGCCACTCTTTGCCGTTGTCCTCCGGACAATTCATTCGGTTTATGGGTAGCACGATCATCCAGGCTGACACTCCGGAGCGTTTCATGAGCCCTTTCATCCCTCTCACTTTTACCGATACCCGCATATATTAATGGCAAGGCCACATTTTCAAGGGCTGTGGCCCGTGGTAATAAATTGAATGTCTGAAAGACGAACCCAATCTCCTTATTCCTTATCTCAGCCAGCTGGTTTTCAGTAAGATCGCTCACATCATGATTATTAAGAATATAAGTACCCGAGGTGGGTGTATCAAGACATCCAATAATATTCATCAGGGTAGATTTCCCGGAACCGGAAGGACCCATAAAAGCTATATACTCTCCTTTTTTAATCTCAATAGTGATCGATTGCAGAGCATGTATCGTCTCACTTCCCATCTGGTATATCTTTGAAATTCCTTTCGTCTTGATTATTAACTCCATGTTATTGAGTATGCATTTTATGGTTCACTTCTAAAATACGAATAAAACAACAAATTAACTGCTTTGAAACATCAATTATATAAACGGAAATTACCGTGTTTTACAGGTAATAATGATTGAGAACAAAAAATTTATCAGCAAATTATCGGGTAAAAGCCTACATAAAAACAACTCAATACTTAACTTTCAAAAATGGCATGCCCATTATTGATTCCCAATCTAAAGGCAGGCGATCACCTGCAGAGACAACAATCAGAACCAGGCTTCCATATCCTTTTCCTGTTGCTCCAGCCTTTTTTCAACCGTATCCCTGAATGTATTATACTCATCGGGATCCATCAGATCTTTCAGCTTTAACAGGCCTTCTACAGCATAATCCCACAAATTCATGTTCACGCACAACAAGACGAATTTTTTGTTCAGCATCACCGAATAGGGATTTATGTCAAGGGCCTCCAATAAAAGATTGTAAGCTGTGTATTCTTCATTTTGATCCTGATAGTAATAATCTACTGCGTGTACTATCCCATAGGTGAAAAAAGGATTCCAGGTACCAAGTATACGGAACGATTCCTCCATCCTGGCGGTATCGTCTGGATGAATTTTCTTCAGGGACCGATAAAGAAGGCCGTGCAGGTATAAAGGATGGTTTAACGGCAGTTCGCGATCGTCAACCTGAACCGTAACGGAGTCCGGCAGATCATAACTTAAAAGGTATCCAAGCTCCCTGATTTTCAACCCGGTCCTTTCATTATTTTCAATAATTTCTGACCTCATCAAAGAATCGTATCTGCTATGAGCGCGGACCACCTCTCCCCGTTCAATCAAACGTTTGATGTATTCTGTATGAATTAACAACTTGATTTCTTCGTTATTTATTTCTTCCAATATCTGATTGAAATGAATCACATCCCTGAAACGCGGGTGATGCCTGAACAGAAGGTATTTGAATTCGTCCGATAGTTCACTGAGATCCTTTTCAGGGGTAAAAGTTAATACATCCAAATACTCACTGGCTACCTGTACCAAATCCGGGTCATCATTTTGTGTCAGCTCATAAAAAATGCCCCTGGCTTCTTCCCTGTTTCCCGATTCCAGCATAGCTATCGCCAGGTTAAAGCGGTCTTTTTCATTATTCATGTTTGTATTCCGGAAAAAATCAATAGCAAGCCGGGGACTTCCCATTTTTAGCGCCAGTTTGCCAAGGATCCGGAAATATTCATCATCATACAAAGAAATAGTGCCCAGTCTTTTCAGGGTCCGTATTGCGGAGGTATTTTTATGAACAAAATGATGATGCAGGGCTATGTTCATGTTTAACCTGTTCCTGTAAAACTCATCATTACTCCCGGAAACCAGACCCTCAAGGACATTGAAATAGGAAGTATCCTGACTTTTCTGAAGATTTAAACCAACATTATACAAATAAGCAAAATCTTCATTATCCTGTATACTGTCCGGAAAAGTAACTTTCAGGTCTTGTTCATGTTGACCTATTTGGTTATTTAATGCCATTACGTTGATACGGGCACCCCGGTCGCTACCCGGCTTATAATATTCCCTGATTGAGTCAGGCGATATATAAATCCGGTCTTTCACCAGTGTTGCATAAATATTGGCTACCGGGACTTCCGGTTTCCGGGCAGCATTGCTGGACAGGTTAAAAAAATAAAATGCCGAATCAGTCACATCGGTTCTTGAATAAAAATAACCCAGATTATTCAGGATCTGATGTGAATAGGGAAACTCTTCCCGACCATCCCTCAACTTGAAAAGTCCTTCAAAATACTGATCATTCTCCATGTAAATATTAGCCAGATTAATATACGCATACTCGGTAGGCCTTTTCAATAAAGCGTTTTCAAGAGAATATACCTCTTTGATCTTTTCATTTTTCATTCCGGCCAAAGTGGCCATCGCATAGTTCGAACGATGGTTCTGAAATTCATAATCACTCGCTTTCTGATAATATTGCTCAGCCAGGTTCAACTGCTTTTCGATCAAGAACAGATCACCGATATTATTATAATAACCTGCGATAGTCTGATAATAGGAAAAAAATCCAGATTGGAAAAAAATGAAACCCGTCGCGATCACACCGCCTATCCTGAAAATAAAAAAGGGAAATATCCTGCTTTGATAAACGATCCGGGCAACCCGGTAATCCCGTGCCAGCAGTACCCCGAAATTGGCCACTATATAAATAAAGAAAATGAAACCAAAGCCCAATTGACTGAACAAAATGGCATCTTCGAATGCTTCAATCATCGGGTCATTTCCCGTTGCAAAAGCATAACTGATGGTCATAATGCTAATCGTAGCAAAACCTGTATAAAAAAGAGCGCCTTCAGGGTTAAACGAGAATATTTCGGAATATATAACTTCCCTTTTTCTGAAACTCCACAGACCGATAATGGCAGCCAGGATAAAGACCAGGAAAGGATTCAGATAAACCAGATTCCAATCAAGCTGGCGGGTATAATACAGGTATGTGATGGCCACGTAAAAAAAGTAAATAAGCGATAAAATGATAAAATGAGGAAGACTATTTTTACTCGATGGGGTGTTGTTCCCGGTGATCAGATACAGGAAACCATACAGGATCTCGTGAGCAATGGATAAAATGAACAGCACGGTAATCAATACCGGACCATAAAAACCGTAATTTGCTATATAAAGAAATGGACGATCGACACCGGTATAAAAATAGAACAATATGCCAAGCAAGATGGAGATAAGAGTAAAAATGAGATATCGTTTCCCCAGGGAAAGGTAAGGATTGAATTCCCTAAAATAATACCCGGCAATCAAATATAGACTTAACGTGATGATCAGGGCAGACTGATCGGTCTGGTTGAATAACTCTATCTGGCTTAAATTCATCAGAACCATAAATCCGATAAATACACCCATCCCCGCATAAAACCAGAATTTTGACAAGGATGGAAGAATGGACATGATCAGGTTGATCATGAGCACCAGAAAGATCAGATAAATGTAACCATGAATGGGATTGATATTAAGGTTGGATCCCTCAAAATACTGGAAAATAATGAAGTTATCGAGCTGTATATCAAATTTAATATTTCCCAGTTCAAATGTATCAATGGTAGTTTTTATCCGATCCAGGTTATCCAGGAGATTCCAATGGATCACATTATCTACTCCGGTCAGCAGACAATACCCCAAATACAAAAGAGAAAGAACTGTGGTTAAAAGAAAGGCCTGGAAAAAGTGCCTGTCATTTCTATACCAGTTTTTCCAGAAAAACAAATTACTCATAAAGGAAAGGTGTCATTCTTTAACCTTGGGAACCCTGAAAAAATCATTGTCCCTGTCAGGAGCATTTTTCAATGCTCTTTCATGTTCCAGATGCATTCCAATTTTATCCTCCCGAAGCGCATTGACCTCATGCGACATATTCGTAAGGGGTTCAACTTCATCCGTATCGAGTTCGTTCAGTTTGTCAACCCAGGTTAGTATATCACTCAAACTTGCCAGCATCTTTTCTTCTTCTTCCTTATTAATCTGCAACCGGGCAAGATGAGCAATCTTTTTCAGGGTTTCTTTATCTACTTTCATGCCTGTAAAATAAACAATTTACACGCTAAGTTAATGGTTAAAACTCATTTTTTATCTACTATATCTTCGCTGAACAGGTAAATTTTTGATGTTCATCTCCGAGAGCAGAAATAGAATATGGTTGTTTCATCCGGCATGTATATCTTAAAAATGAGATAGCTTAGGATAACTGACCCTGGAGAGATTTAATGACCATGGACAATTTTTCTGCTCCGGCTGATCCGGTCGAAACGGATCATCAGCAACAGGGCGGTAACCGTTAATCCTGTCAATAATCCCAGCCAAACACCTCCTGGACCCAAATTGAAACTTATCCCAAGTATATAACCGGCAGGCAGGGCCAGCACCCAGTATGAAACCAGGGTGACCCATGTAGGAATTTTTACATCGGACATTCCACGCAATGCTCCGAGGCCAACTACCTGTAAACCATCCGAGATCTGGAAAAAGGCTGCTATCAGGATAAGATGAGAGGCCACGTCAATCACGTTCTGTTCGCGAATAAACAAATAAGGGAGCTCATCTTTGAAAATAATCAAAAGAAGAGCGCTGACTCCCATAAATGAAGCCCCCATAAAAAACCCGGTAAAACCTATGCTTCTCAACGTACGCATATCTTTTCTACCCAGCTGGTTGCCTACCCTAATGGTGGTTGCCATGGCAATACCCGTAGCCATCATATAGGTTACGGCTGCAAGACTGATAGCGATCTGGTGGGCGGCAAGGGAAGTAGTACCCATCCAGCCGACCATGATTGCCGCAAAACTGAAAGCGCCCACTTCAAATATAAACTGCATGCCCGAGGGCAAGCCAATATTGAGGATTTTCCTGACCAGGGTTCGTTGTAATTTTTCCACAGCGTAGAACTTCCAGTAATGGTAAAATCGTTTTCCGTAATATACATAAACCCCCATCGCGGCAGCCATTATTATCCGGGCAACCAGGGTTGCGATTCCCGCTCCTTTCAAACCATAGGCAGGAAAACCCAATTTCCCGAAGATCAGCATATAATTCAGTACAATATTCAACAGATTACCCATTAAGGTAATAATCATGGCTTGCCTGGTTAGTGACAAGCCCTCTGCATATTGCCTGAAAGTCTGAAAGATCATAAATGGGATGATGGATACAGAGATGATCAGATAATAGGGCACCGCCACTTTAACCACCTGATCGGGCTGGTCAAGATATGGGAATATAAAGGAGGTTCCAGCAAGTAATATAAACAATAAAATGCCGGTTATGATATTGACCAAAAGGCCATTCTTGAGTATCTGTATGCTTTGTTTCAGATCATTTTCACCATCTGCCTGAGCCACCAGGGGGGTGATGCCGTAGGAAACACCAATACCAAAAGTAAGAAACAACACGAACACGCTGTTACCAAGGGAAGCACCGGCAAGTGCTTCCTTACCGACACGACCCACCATCACACTGTCGGCCACACCAACCAATACCTGCCCCAACTGGCTGAACATAACCGGATATGCCAGTATAAAGGTGATTTTTGATTGGGTGAAAAGCTCTCTGAGGGTCATTATTATACCAAAGGCAAGGGCAATCGGCCTCTCAGTCTGCCTTATTCTTTATATTGTTCCAGCGCTCTCAGACGAGTCAGCAGTGGTGGATGTGAATAATTGACAAACACATACCAGGGATGCGGTGTTAAATTACCTAAATTATTTAAGGACAATTTTTTAAGCGCCAATTGTAAAGGATTGGCCTTATAGGTAACACCGGCGTATTTATCGGCTGTATATTCATTCTTCCTGCTGATCACGTTCATAAGAATGCCGGTTATTGTAGATATGGGTGAAAACAGGATGACAAATGCAAGCAGATTAAGGTGAATGCTTAATTGTTCACCACCAAAGGCTGTCGAGAGTGTCGGATTGAATATCATCAGCGACATAATATACAAAATGATACCTGTCTGCAGGATGGAAGCAATATACGACATGATTATATGTTTTTTCTTATAATGTCCCACCTCATGGGCCAGGATGGAAACCAGTTCCTGCTTGGAATGATTTTCGAGCAGGGTATCGAAAAGGACGATCTTTTTCTTTTTTCCCAACCCGGAAAAAAAAGCATTTGCCTTAGTAGAGCGTTTGGAGCCGTCCATCACATAAACATTCTTAATAGGAAATTTAACTTTATCGCTGTACTCATTGATGGCCCTTTTCAAATCGTTGTCTTCCAGGGGTTTTAACTTATTGAAAAGAGGCAGGATCAGCGTGGTATAAAACAGGTTCATGAATAGGGTAAAGGCCGCGATCACGATCCAGAAATAAATCCAGAATTGTTCATCCATAATGTGGATCAGTGAAAGAAGTATGTATAAGATTCCTCCTCCGAGTATAATAGTAAGCAGATACCCTTTTAACTTATCGGTAATAAAGGTTTTTGGTGTCATGCGGTTGAAACCGTATTTTTCCTCAATCACAAATGTATCGTATAGGGCAAAAGGCGTGCTTAAGATATCCGAGGCGAAATAGAGAATGCCGAAAAAAACAAGGGACACAAATATTTCATTGTCAATGTAAGTCCTGATCCACGAATCAAGTTCACCGAAGAATCCGGTTATGATCAGAACGATTATCAACACAAAACTTATAGTCGATGCAAGAAAACCGAAACGGGCATTTTCCCGGTTATAAGCAATCGATTTCTTATATTTTTCTTCATCATATACATCTTTTACTTCCTCGGGAAGCTTATAACGCATGTTCTTATAATTGAGAAAATCAAGAATTTTCTCAAAAATGAATTCTGCACTGATAATGACAACAAACAGCACCAGCAACGTATCAGCACTCATATATGGAAGATTTTTTTTATAGTTGAGGTGTTAACGATTTATTCCTGATGATGGTATTCTTACGGTCCGGGCCCATTGAAATAATCTCTATCGGAACATTTAGCATACCCTCCAGATAACTTACATATTCTTTAAGCTGGACAGGCAGATCATCAAACCGGGTGATTTCGGATTTCAGGTCTGTCCAGCTGTCAAATTCCTTCAGAACCGGTTCAATCTTCATATTATTGAGCTCAAATGGTAATTCCACCGTCTGATCACCCTCTTCCGTTTTATATTGTTCACACACATAGACCTTATCCAGTTTACTCAGCACATCTGCTTTCATCATGAATAATTTGGATACGCCGTTGATCATGATGGCATATTTCAAAGCGGGAAGATCAAGCCATCCACACCGCCGGGGCCTGCCTGTTGTAGCCCCGAATTCACGGCCTTCGGTGCGTATGGCTTCGCCTGTATCATTTAATAGCTCAGTTGGAAAGGGGCCACTTCCTACACGGGTACAATACGCCTTAAAAATACCAAAGACCTCCCCTATACGGGAAGGAGCTATACCCAGGCCGGTAGCGGCACCGGCCGCAGTGGTGTTGGAACTGGTCACAAAGGGATAACTTCCAAAATCAATATCCAGCAACGAACCCTGTGCGCCTTCTGCCAGGATCTTTTTCCCTGAATTTAACAGTTCACTAATGAAATATTCACCATTGACCAGGTTAAAGCTTCTGATGAAATCAACAGCCTTCATGAATTCTTTATTCAGGGGTTCAAGGTCGTATTCGAATTTGAGTGAATTAAGGATGTCCTCATGTTTTCTTGTGAGCGACCTGTATCTGGCTTCAAAATCATCTTTCAGAATATCCCCCACCCTAAGACCGAGGCGGGCGATCTTGTCCTGATAAGCCGGTCCGATCCCCTTAAGTGTGGAGCCGATCTTTTTTTCTCCCTTATCCTGTTCATAGGCTGCATCGAGAAGGCGGTGGGTAGGCAGAATAAGCTGCGCTTTTTTTGAGATAAAAAGATTCTTTCTTGGTTCCAGATTATACTTATACAGCGATTCAATCTCTTTCATAAAGACCACTACATCCAGTACCATGCCATTCCCTATTATATTTTTGATATCTTCACGGAATATTCCCGAAGGGATCTGATGCAGAACATGCTTAATCCCATCAAATTCGAGGGTATGTCCGGCATTGGGGCCTCCCTGAAACCGGGCCACTACATCATAACCCGGAGCCAGAAAATCTACGATTTTTCCCTTTCCTTCATCACCCCATTGCAAACCTAATAATACATCCACTTTCATGGTTTATTCTTTTATTGCGGAAAAAATTGATTAACTGCTTTTGATTACCTTTTGAGTAATTCCTTGGCTTCTTTTTTTGATTCGGCTACTGAAAAGATCTTATTCAGTTTGGTTATCAATAATAATTTCTCAATACTTTCGGAAGGTTTGATCAGGACCATCTCCCCCTCATGGTTCCTGAATTTAGTCAATAAGGTTATCAAAACGCCTATGCCACTGCTGTTCATATAACGGACTTCCGATAGATCGACTGCACAATGCGTTACCTTATCATGAATGCTGTCATTGGCTATCTTAACCAGTTCGGGACCGTTATTTTCTCCGATCAGATCTCCTTTCAGATTCAGAATCAGGATATGATCTTCGATTTCATAAGTGTAGTCCATATGAAATATTTTTTATTTCTTTTGACCAATTTGATCTTTGCCTTTTGCAAAAAAGTACAATGAATGATGTGTAATATCTATCTCAAACATCTCCTCCAACGTATTTTTAATATTCTGGATCCTGGGATCACAAAATTCTATCACCTTGCCGTTCTCGAGCAATATGTGATCATGCTGTTTGTAACCGTACGACTTTTCATACTGAGCCAGGTTGGAACTGAACTGGTGCTTGCTGACCAGGTCACATTCTACCAGAAGGTCCAGGGTATTATACACTGTGGCCCGGCTCACCCGGTAGTTCTTGTTTTTCATACTGATATAGAGAGATTCTACATCAAAATGGCCATCCCTGCTGTAGATCTCTTCCAGTATGGCAAATCTTTCAGGTGTCTTCCTCAGATTCTTGTTTTCAAGATATGCCGTAAAAATCTTCTTTACTTCATCAAATATTTTTTCACTGACCTTCATAAAATTTTACTACAGGGGAATGCAAATATAGGTTATTAATACTTGAATGTGGTAAAGCTTTGCATGAATTGTATGTTTAGCTATTCGCGTGAATCAAACCGGATCACTTTTACGATGCCGTTCACTTTACGCAATTTATTGATCAGCAATTCAAGATGAATGGTATCGTTCACGTACAGCATGATCTTCCCTTCAAATATTCCGTTGGCCGTATCAATGGATACCGACCGCATATTCACTTTAAGCTCATTCGAAATAATTGAAGTAACATCATTGATTAGACCCATTCGGTCTGTTCCCACTATTTTGATCCCCGCGAGAAAAGCCACTTTTTTCTGGGAGGTCCATTTCGCTTTAATAACCCGGTGTCCGTGACGCGACATCAGTTCAATGGCGTTTGGACAAGCCGTACGATGGACCTTGATACCTTCATTGATGGTTACAAAACCAAATACATCGTCACCGGGGATAGGATTGCAGCATTGGGCGAAGGTATAGTCGATGATGTCCATATCTTCACCGATAAGTAACATATCCCGCGACTCCCCGGTGGCTGAGGTAACCTGTTTTTCGAACGATTTGGCATCCTGGATCTGTTCCGACAGTTCTGCTTTCCTCTTTTCCTGTACCTCCCTGAATTTTTTAATTTCCGTATGATCGATATCCCCGTTACCGATCCTGAAATACAGTTCACTATTGGTGCTGGCATCAAAATAAGCCCGGATCTGATTGACCACTTCTTCTGTAGCATTGATCTTCATCTGGCTCAGTTTCCGGCGTACGATTTCCTTACCGTCATTGATAACCGACCGTCTCTCGTTTTTCAAAAGATCCTTGATCTTCGACTTGGCTTTGGATGTTACCACAAATCTCAACCAGTCCTCGTTGGGCTTTTGCTTGCTCGAGGTGAGTATTTCAACCTGATCTCCGTTTTTCAATGTATAATTCAGCGGCACCAGCTTCTGGTTTACTTTTGCTCCAATGCAGTGTGCACCCACTTCGGAATGTATTTCAAAAGCAAAGTCAAGGGCTTTGGCACTGTTAGGCAGGATTTTCAGGTCCCCCTTGGGAGTAAACACAAACACCTCCTCGTTAAACAGGTTGGACCGGAAATCGTCCACAAATTCAATGGCATTGGTATCATTCTGCTCCAGCATATCCCTGACCCGGTTAATCCATTCCTCCAGCCCGGATTCATGTGAAGTCTTCTGATTCCCGTTATCTTTGTATTTCCAGTGAGCAGCATAACCTTTTTCGGCAATTTCATCCATTCTTTTTGACCTGATCTGGACCTCAACCCACAATCCTGTCCGGCTCATCACTGTAGTATGCAGTGATTCATATCCATTGGATTTGGGTGTACTGATCCAGTCGCGCAACCGGTCCGGGTTAGGTTTATAAAAATCGGTTACAATGGAATATACCTGCCAGCAGGCCGCTTTTTCATTTTCCGGTTTGGTATCCAGAATTATCCTGACGGCAAAAAGGTCATACACCTCTTCAAAGGGGATATTCTGGGATTTCATTTTATCCCAGACCGAATAAACCGATTTGGGTCTTCCTTTGATTGTAAATTTGAAACCCTGTTTATCCAGTTCATCCTGGATGGGGGTGATGAATTTTTTGATAAACCTGTCCCTGGCCGGCTTGTTGGCCTTCATTTTATCTACTATTTCCTGGTATACCTCACCTTCCGCATATTTAAGATAAAGGTCTTCCATCTCCGTTTTGATGGCATATAGTCCCAGTCTGTGTGCCAGGGGTGCGTACAGGTATATCGTTTCCGATGAAATCCTCAACTGTTTGTTCCGGGGAAGGCTGCTCAGCGTACGCATATTATGAAGCCGGTCGGCCAGCTTGATCAGGATCACCCGTACATCTTCCGAGAGGGTGAGCAGCATTTTCCGGAAATTTTCTGCCTGTTCGGAGGTTCCGTACTCAAATACTCCGGATATTTTCGTCAGACCATTGATGATCTTAGCCACCTTCGGCCCAAACTCTCTTTCGATGTCCTCGATCTCAAATTCGGTATCTTCGACTACGTCGTGCAAAAGCGCCGCAATGATAGAGGTTTTTCCCAATCCGATCTCGTCAACAGCAATAAGGGCCACCTCGAGGGGATGATAGATAAACGGTTCTCCCGATTTGCGCCTCATCCCCCTGTGGGCTTCCATAGAAATGTTAAAAGCCTTTTTTATCAGTTTGGTATCCCCTTCCTTTAAAAAAGGTTTGGCATGACGCAACAGCAATCTATATTTACTTACTATTTCTTTTTTCTCAACAGCCTCTTCAGTAGAAATCATTTTAATCCTTTGCAGTATTCAACTACTAAATTATACGAAAAACTAATGGATAATATCGTAATAATCATTACTTTTGCATTCCGTTTTTCGAAGCATCATATGATAATATATAATTAAAAGAACCAAACATCAAGATTTGGTTTTTTTATTGGGTATATGAACACAGCCATAAAGGCCAAATTAATCTTATTCATGGAAATTACTGCGGATGTGGCGGAATTGGTAGACGCACTAGACTTAGGATCTAGCGCCGCAAGGCATGGGGGTTCGAGTCCCTCCATCCGCACAGAATAACCCTCGATCCTGCTCATATGAAAATGATTGAGGGTTTTTGTTTTAAATTTAACATAATAATCCTTAAGAACCTTGGAAATAGTTTTAGATAAAAGTACCGCCACAGAAGCTTTAATTAAAATTACATTAAAGGAAAAAGATTATCAACCCCAGGTTGAAGAAAAAGTTAAAGATTATTCGAAAAAAGCAAATATTAAAGGCTTCAGACAAGGTAAAGTCCCCCCATCCCTGATAAAAAGACTTTATGGCAAATCCATTGTGGTGGAGGAAATCAACAGTATTTTGTCCAAATCCATCTCAGAATATATCAAGGAAAATGACATTAAGCTCATCGGGGACCCCCTGCCCAACCATGAAAAAACCGCCGAAATTGACTGGGATACGCAGAAGGATTTTGAATTCGAGTATTTTGTAGGACTGGTAGATGATTTTGATTATAACCTGTCCCAGAAAATAAAAGCGTACCAGATCGAGGTCGATAATAAAACCGTTGACCGGACCATAGAGGATCTTAAGAAGAAATATGGTAAATATACCGAGCATGATGAAATAAAGGAAGGAGATGACTTCCTGGGTGAACTGAATCAGGAAGCCACTGATTTCAAGGAAGACGTATGGTTTACCTGGGAGCAACTTAAACCTAAAGAAGCCAAAAAATTTGTGGGTAAGAAAAAAGAGGAAACCCTGACCATTGAACCTAAAAAAATATTCAATGATGCCGAAACGGCCGCAGAGGTATTGAGAAAATCTGAAAAAGAACTCAAGGAGCTGAAGGGTGATTTTGAACTTACCATCAAAAAAATAAGTCATGTAGAACCGGCCAGGCTCGATCAGGAATTTTTTAACAAAATTTTCGGAGAGGATGTGGTAAAATCGGAGGAAGAGTTTCGTAATAAAGTAAAGGAATCGCTTCAGCAAAATTATGAGGCCGATTCCAAAAACTACACCCTTAAACTGATCCAGGATAAATTGCTTGAAACCACCGAAATAGATATCCCGGAAAGTTTCTATAAAAAATGGCTTAAAATCACCCAGGAAGAGAAAATGAGCGAAGAGGAGATCGACAAGAATTTTGACAAACATCTTCAGGACCTCAAATGGACACTTATTGTAAATAAGGTGGCCGAGGATAATGAAATAAAAGTCGAACATGAAGAGGTTGTGGAACACGCAAAACAGTTGATCAAAGCCCAGTTTGCCGCATACGGCATGACCGAACAGATGGAAGAAAACCTCAATTCATTTGCTGACAACTATCTGAGGGGTAATGAAGGACAGAATTATTATAATACATACAATAAAGTCCATAGCGAGAAGATCATGAATTTCATTATGGATAAAATGGATATCAGTTATAAAAAAGTTAAGCCGGAGGAGTTTTCCAAAATTGTTTCAAACCAAAAATAATTTGATCCGTTTATACTAAAAGTCCTTTGATAAGAGGGCTTTTTTTTTAAAATTGACATTTAAACTATCCTGAAAATGATAAATAGTAAAGAATTTAGAAAATATGCCGTTAAAGATAAAAATGTAAGCGGTACTGCCTACGATAAATATGTCCAGACCGTAGAAAACATGACCCGTGCGGTGATTGAGGAACGTCCCACCAATTTCCGCGAAATCGATGTGTTTTCAAGGCTTATTATGGACAGGATCATATTTCTGGGCCTTCCTGTAGATGATAATATTGCCAATATCATCACAGCCCAGTTATTGTTCCTGGAATCCGTGGATGCCAAAAAAGATGTCCTTTTATATATAAACAGCCCGGGAGGCTCCGTGTATGCAGGTCTGGGTATATATGATACCATGCAACTGGTAAATCCGGATGTGACTACCATCTGTACGGGCCTTGCCGCAAGCATGGCTGCCGTATTGCTGACCGGAGGTGCAAAAGACAAGCGATCTGCTCTTCCTCATTCCAGGATCATGATCCATCAGCCCATGAGCGGGATGCAGGGGCCGGCTTCCGATATGGAGATCTCGCTAAAGCAGACTCTATCAGTTAAAAAAGATCTTTATAATATTATATCCAGGCACTCGGGAAAATCGTTTGAAACAATAGAGAAGGATTCGGACCGGGATTTCTGGCTGAAGGCTGAGGAAGCAAAAGAATATGGCTTGATTGACGAAGTACTGGAAAAACGGCCTAAATAACGAAAACAATTATGGCACAAGTATCATGTTCGTTCTGCGGCAGAAGCAAAAAGGATGTTGACCTGATGGTATCGGGTATTAATTCCCATATTTGCAACTACTGCATCGACCAGGCATATCAGATATTACTTGAAGAAAAAAAGATAAAGGAAGAGGGTGACAAGCCTTCCTTCAACCTGATCAAACCACAGGAAATGAAAAAATATCTTGATCAGTTTGTGGTGGGACAGGATGAAGCAAAAAAGGTGATATCGGTTGCTGTATACAATCATTACAAGCGACTTATGCAACCCAAAAAGGAAGAGGAAGAGGATGTAATGATCGAAAAATCCAACATCATCCTTGTAGGCGAGACCGGTACCGGAAAAACCTATATGGCCAGGACTCTTGCCAATATTCTGCAGGTGCCCTTCTGTATTGCCGATGCCACGGTACTGACCGAGGCAGGATATGTGGGAGAAGATGTGGAAAGCATTCTTACCAGGTTGCTGCAGGCTTCCAACTATGATGTAGAAGCCGCTGAAAGAGGCATTGTGTATATCGATGAAATAGATAAAATAGCCCGGAAATCGGATAATCCGTCAATTACACGGGACGTAAGCGGTGAGGGAGTACAGCAGGCCTTACTGAAACTATTGGAAGGAACTGTGGTGAATGTCCCGCCCCAGGGTGGCAGAAAACATCCCGATCAGAAAATGATCGCCGTAAACACAGAAAATATCCTATTTATTTGCGGAGGGGCTTTTGATGGCCTTGAAAAGGTTATTGCCAAACGTATCGATACCAGACCCCTGGGATTCGCCTCCAGGGCCGAGAGAGATACAAAAGAGGCAGTGGACAAGGAAAATATGTTCCAGTATGTGAATGCTGTTGATCTTAAATCCTATGGCCTTATACCTGAACTTATAGGCAGGCTTCCTGTAGTTACCCATCTTGATCCGCTCTCCAAGAAGATCCTTCAGAAAATACTGATAGAACCTAAAAATGCCCTTACAAAACAGTACAAAAAACTGTTCGAAATGGAGGGAGTAAAACTTGAATTCGATAAAGATGCTCTCGAATATATCGTGGAAAAATCGATAGAATATAAACTGGGAGCCAGGGGACTGCGATCAATCTGCGAGGCTATTGTCACGGATGCCATGTTCGATTTTCCATCACAGAAAAATATTAAGGACTTTACCATCTCCCGGGAATATGCGATGAAGAAATTTGAAAAATCCAAATTCAAGAAATTGCGTGTGGCTTAGGGGGTAAGATAATCATGCATCGTTTTTCCCAGCCAAATATTTTTGTGGTTTTGAGAGTAGCTCAGGAAATAAGATAGTCATACATCAACCTGGCCGCCTTATCCGAAACCGGTTCTTTCCCCAGTATGTTTTTTATTTCTTTGTACGCGGTGAAGATCCGGTTTCTTTCATTCTGGTCTTCCCATATGGTGGTGAATTCCCGGTTCAGGTTATCTTCGGTCAGATTATCCTGGATCAGTTCCTCCACTATTTTATCCCGGGCGATCAGGTTGACCAGCGATATGTATTTAACCTGAATTACCCTTCTTGCGATCCAGACTGATATCCGGGAGGTGGACCGGTATACGACTACCTGCGGTACATTCCACAGAGCAGTCTCCAGGGTAGCTGTCCCCGAGGTAATCACTCCGGCCCTGGCATAGGCCAGGATATCGTAGGTGCGATTGAACACAAGATCCATATTGGGGATCACCCGGCATTCGGCATAGAGATGATGGGGCACTGAAGAAATAGCCGCAAGAATGAACCTCTTGCCCGGATGGTTCTTTGCGAGTCGGATCATGGCCGGAAGGATACTGATCAATTCCTGGTTCCTGCTTCCCGGCAGCAAGGCCGTATAATTATCTCCCTCCGATAGATTGAGCGCTTCAAGGAATGATGGATCCGGGGTGTGCTCCCTGATCGCATCGGCTACCGGATTACCCACATAATCCACTTCTACCCCATAAGAAGCATAAAAATCCTTTTCAAAAGGCAGGATCACAAACATCCGGTCTACATGGGCTTTAACCCTGTATGCCCTTTTCGTGTTCCAGGCCCATATTTTTGGTGAGATATAATAAAAGACCCGGATATTCTTCTTTTTTAAAAAACGGGCCATCCTGAGGTTGAAGCCTCCGAAATCGATGAGGATAACTACATCGGGTTGGTGGGTAAGAATGTCTTTTTTACAGAATCTGAAATATTTAAGCACTTTCCTGAAGTAAAGGACCACTTCAACAAATCCCATAAAAGAGAGGTTATTGTAATGAACCACCAGCTCAGCGCCAGCCTTTTCCATGTATTCACCACCCCAGGCCCTGAACCGGGCTTCCGGATCCCGTTTTTTCAGTGCTTTGATAAGGTTTGATCCATGAAGGTCTCCGGAACGTTCACCGGCAATCAGATAATACCGCATTGATCCTATTGGTTATTTCCATCACCAAAATATTCGGCAAAACTGGTAGGGGTCTCGTAGAGTTTTAATTTATGAAGAGTGGCCCTGTTGCCGGTCGTTTTCCTGATCTCGGGTTCAAGAATATTCCAGAATTCCACGATAAGGTTTTCACAACTGCTCAATTTACCCTTCATAAAGTGCACATCGATATCCAGGTTCTTATGATCCACTTGATCGAGGATCTTTTTATTCACTATTTTTTTCAGATCCCGGAAATTCATCACAAATCCCGTTTCACGGTCTACGTCCCCCTTGATGGTTATGAAAAGATCAAAATTATGACCATGCCAGTTCTCATTGGCACATGCCCCAAACACTTCAAGGTTTTTTTCTCTGGACCATTCCGGATTATATAATTTATGTGCAGCAGAAAAATGTACCTGTTTGGTGATATATATCATTATCCAGTTAATTTTGCATTCCGATGTTGCAAATATACAAATTATACCTGTGTGCAACGAAACAGTCTTAATCACTTAAAAACCTGATTTTCATGATCATCGTTACGGGAGCCGCCGGCTTCATAGGCAGCCAACTGATAAGAAAACTGAATTCGGAAAACTTCAATGCCATTATTGCAGTGGATAAATTCAACGACCCGGTAAAACCGGAATACCTGGAGACCCTGAAGATCAGTGAAAAGGTCGACAGGGATGACTTTTTTGCCTGGATCGACCTGCAGGATCCTAAGGAACTTGAATTTATATTCCATATGGGCGCCCGGACCGATACGGCCGAATTCGACCGGTCAATACTTCGTCAGCTCAATACCGAATATTCCCGGAAAA
This sequence comes from uncultured Roseivirgaceae bacterium, assembly GCA_964543195.1. GTDB lineage: Bacteria > Bacteroidota > Bacteroidia > Cytophagales > Cyclobacteriaceae > JAGTVG01. Next base: position 91,389 of record CAZIXF010000002.1, on the reverse strand, counting down.
TATGGAAGAAGTGTGTCGATTATCAGATCCCGCTGGTATATGCTTCCTCCGCCGCCACCTATGGTATGGGCGAACTGGGATATTCGGACGATGAACAATTATTGCCCCGGTTAAATCCCATGAATCCTTATGGAGAATCAAAACACGAATTTGATCTCTGGGCACTTCAACAGGAAAAAAAGCCCTTCTTCTGGGCCGGGTTGAAGTTTTTTAATGTATATGGTCCTCATGAAGATCATAAAGGAAGGATGGCCTCCGTGGTATGGCATGCCTTTCACCAGATAAGAAAAACCGGCAAAATGAAATTATTCAGGTCCCATAAACCCGATTTCAGGGACGGAGAGCAAAAACGCGATTTTATATTCATTGATGACGTAGTGAATATCTGTTATTATTTCATGCATAACCGGAAAAACTCCTCCATATATAATGTGGGAACCGGGCGTGCCAGAACGTTTATGGATCTCACAAGAGCAGTATTCGATGCCATGGATAAAAGAGAAAATATTGAATTCATCGACACACCCGAAGATATACGGGACAAGTACCAGTATTTCACCCAGGCCGAAACAGCTAAGTTGAGGCTGGCCGGTTATCAGAAACCGTTTACCTCCCTTGAAGACGGGGTTAAGTCATATGTGAACAATTATTTAATTCCACAATACCTATCATAAAATAAAAGCGTTCTACAAGTCCGTATATTTTATAAAGCCCTTATCTTCAGAAAGTTTCATTTTTAAAAGGACCAATAAATTGATTTTTTTAGTTAGTTTTATAAATTGTCCTTGTCTTGTAAGATTTTGGCATATTAAATTTGAAAAGATTAACAAGAATATTGACTTTTATCCGAACAATTAATGATAATCCCAACGTATAAAACATCCACGATTCTTCTTCTGATATTTTTTGTTTTTAATCTGCAAGCTGCTTTTGCACAGGTGGAACGAACCTCGGGAAAGATAGTAATTGAGGATAATCCGGGAGGTGTGGTGGAAACATGGAACCTTTCAAAAGAGGAAGATATCCACGGAAGTGTTTATATAGATGATTTCTGGAATATTGGAACTATTGAATTATATGATGGACGAATTATTAAGGATATCCCTTTAAAGTACAACCTCAGGGATGATAGATTACATATCAAGGACAATAATGAAAAGCTGAGAATACTTGATTTCGATAAAATTAAAAAATTCTACTGGTTTAACAGTGAAGAAAAGGAAATGGAAACCTTTGTAAACTGGTTGGATTATGCCTACAACAATACTTCCCTGACCGGATTTCTTCAATTACTCTCACAAGGCAGCGTTGACCTGTACTTATACCACAATGTATATCTTCAGAAGGGGAATTACAGCCTCATTCATGATGCAGGCAGGGATTATGATGAATACCGAACAGAAGAAGAGGTGTATTATGGCAAAAACAATACACTTTATAAGTTGCCTAAAAAGAAAAAGCGAATTCTGGAAATTTTTGCGCCCCATCAGCACGAGGTAAAAAATTACACAAAAGCCCGGGGATTAAATATAAAAAAGATTGAAGATCTTGCAGAAACCGTCAATTTTTATAATAACTCATTTATAAAAACGGAGTCAATGAATGCCAAATGAACATGAAAAAAATAATTTTCAGGTATTCCTGGTTTGTGTTTATAATGATCGGATTTTCATGTAATCAGGAAAATGAAGAACCGGCGATCTCGGTTTCCGGTATTGATAATTCATTGGCTATCGACTGGGTTTCCCTTGAGCTCGACCTGATAAAAAACACTCCCGGATTTTCAGCCCCGGTAGTGGCCCGTGCTCTGGGATTCTCAGGAATCACATTGTATGAATCGCTTGTCTACGGAACGGAAAAATACAAATCACTGGAGGGCCAGCTTGAAATGTTTACTGAACTCCCCCATCCTGACCTGAACCAATCCTATCATTGGGGAGTTAGCGCCAATGCAGCCATGCATTTTATTTGCTCGAAATTATTCCGGAATTCTCCGGCACCTGAATTGGCCAGGATCGACTCACTGTACAATCATTATCTGGAAAAATTTGGGATCGAAACCGACGAACTACTATTAGAAAGATCTGAAGAATACGGTCAGGCTGTAGCGGAATATATATTTAACTGGTCAAAAACCGATGGGGGATATGGAGCATACAACGATAATTTTCCAGCCGATTATACACCTCCGCAAGGTGAAGGCCTATGGGTACCTGTGGCTTCCGAAAAGGCCCTTCATCCTTATTGGGGAAGCAACAGGCCATTTCTTCTAAAAAACCGTGACGAAGTCGATCCGCCCTCCCCTACCCCTTACAGCACATCAACTGATTCCCAATTTCACCGGGAAGCCATGGAGGTATATCATGCAGTGAAAAATGCAGGCACTGATGAAATTGAAACTGCTTTTTACTGGACTGACGACCCCAATGTGACCTATACACCAAGCGGTCATTGCCTGCATGTTTTTCTTGAAATTACCAGGGAAGAAAATGCTCCCCTGGATTTTATTGCTTATGGTTTTGCAAAAATTGGAATGGCGGTAAATGATGCCTTTATATCCTGCTGGAAATCGAAATATGATTATAATTATTTGCGACCGATCACCTATATCCAGGAATATGTCGATCCTGACTGGTTGCCGATCATCATTACACCTCCATTCCCGGAATATACTTCAGGCCATTCGGTACAGGCTGGTGCTGCTGTAGAGGTCCTGACGGATCTTTTTGGCGATCACTATGCATTCACAGACCGTACTCATAATAATTTGGAACTGGGCCTTGCTCCCAGGGAATACAGCTCTTTTTATGAGTTCGCTGAAGAGGCTGCCATGTCGCGGCTGTACGGAGGTATTCACTTTATGCCTGCCATTATCATTGGCATTGACCAGGGTAAAAAAATCGGCCGTAATATCAATCAACTTTCTTATATACAATGATCAGGTTTAAACGGGTCTGTTTGATTCTTTTAGTGGCCTTTCATCCCGTTGAATTCTCCGTGGCTCAGGTTGCATTCACAGAGATCAGCCAGGAGGCGGGGATCAGTCATGTACATATAGCGCCCGACCTGATGGGCGGCGGTGTTGCCGTTTTTGATTATAATAACGATGGCCTGGATGATATATATTTCACAGGAGGAGCATACGAGGATAGATTATTCAAGAATATGGGAAATGGAACTTTTGACATGATAAGTAAGAATTCGGCTATCTATGATACAAGGGTAATTAAAACCTATGGAGTAACCACCGGCGATATAGATAATGACGGTTTCAGGGAAATATTTGTCACCACCGAACGGGATGAACCCAATATTTTGTTTTACAACAATGGGGATGGATCATTCACCAATATATCCGAGGATGCAGGTATTGTCGAAAAAGCATGGAGTATGGGTGCCGTTTTTACCGATATAAACCTGGATGGTTTACTGGATATTTATGTGATCAATTATATCAAGGAACCTGGCAACATCCTGGATGAATCAAGCAAAGACATTATTGGTTTTGAACACACCTGCTTTGAAAATTTTCTTTATATCAATTCCGGGAATATGAGGTTCATTGAATCTGCCGCTGATTATAATGCGGCGAACGGTGGCTGCGGACTGGCCGTTTCCACTACCGATATTGATAATGATGGTATGGTTGACCTGTACATTGCGAACGATTTTGGAGAATGGATTTTGCCCAATGCCGTTTACAGGAATGCTTATCCGGTAAACGGCTTTACGGATGTTTCCGGTGATTATGATTTGGATATTGGAATATATGGCATGGGAATAGCCAGTGGGGATTTTAACCTGGATGGATTAATGGATCATTATATTTCGAATATAGGCCGCAATGTGCTTCACAAAAATAAAGATGGCAATTCTTATGAAGACTTTACGGATCAGGCAGGAATACCCTGTGACAAGGTAGATGACCTTAATTCCACCAGTTGGGGATCGGCCTTTCTTGACATTGACAATGATGGATTTGAAGATCTGTTTGTGGCTAATGGTTACATTCCTGCTGCAAAATTCATAGAAACATCCAAAACGGATGCGGATAAGTTGTTCCTGAACAACGGGGATGAAACATTTACCGATATAGCTGATGCATCGGGGCTAGCCTACCCAGGCATCTCACGGGGCATGGCCTATACGGATTTCGAAAATGACGGGGACCTCGATATTGTGGTTAATGTAGTTCAGAGAGTCCTGTATAACCCGGAAAATGTGAAACTGTATAAAAATGAATCCGCAATGAATAATAACTGGGTTCAGATCAAACTCGAAGGAACCAGATCAAACCGGGATGCTTTTGGAGCACGGGTTCATATTTATGCAAATAATAACCACTATATCCGGGAGCTCACCAGTGGAGGAAGTCATATCTCCCAATCCACAAGCACACTGCATTTTGGCCTCGAAACTGCAGTATCCATCGATTCGATATTGGTTAATTGGTCTGGGGGTACCACCCAATCTCTTCATGAAATCAGCGACATTAATCAGGTACTGAAGATAACAGAGGGCAGGAACGGATATGACATATCAGGATGCATGGATGAAAACGCTTCCAATTATAATCCCAATGCAGAAATTAACCAGGGTTGTTTTTACAAGAGTTCCATTACCCGTTTGGATAATGAATTAAACACCCCATTGATAACTTATCCCAACCCGGTATCGGATGGTTATTTATATATTGAAGGGCCTGAAGGAAATTATGATTATTGTATTTACTCGCTGAAAAATGAATTGATCCGGGATGGAAAACTCACATTAAAAACAAATCGGTTATTGGATTTAAATGAGCTGAGCCCGGGCTTGTATATCTTATCAGTTCAGAAGGAAGGAAAAACCATGCTGAGAAAAAAAATTATCAGAATATAGTTAGTTTAAACATTCAGCTCTGTCTTATACCGAACCCTAAAATATTTTACAGTTGTGATATTCGGTTATTTTAAACGTTCAGCTCTGTCCCCCAGATGAAGTTCCTGGATCAAATTACCCTCCTCATCGAATTTCTGCCACATAAAGGATCTTCGTCCTTCTTTAAACTCCCCGATCTCCTTTATATTTCCGTTTTTATGGTAATAATACCATACACCATCACGCAAGCCGTTTTTAAAGGTACCTTCCGATCGTATTGAGCCATCTTCATAATAATATACACCTTCCGTGATCAATCCGTCTTTAAACTCCAGTTTTCCTGTTGGCTGGCCATTCCTGTAATAATTATTTCCCTTCATACGTTTCCCCTCTTCAAAAACATATGCTGAGCGAAGTTCACCGCCTTCGAACCAGGTTTTTTCCACACCATGTCTTTTACCCTGCTTGAAATGAGTGGTCATCGCCACAGTGCTGTCTTCAAAATAACCAATAGCGGGGCCATGTTTCTTTCGATCCTTAAAATAATATTCCGATTTCAACGCACCCGACTTGTAAAACTCAGTCACTTTAAATGTACTGTCGCTTATATCATACCAATCCACAAGGGTTTTTATTGTATCATTTTTCCAATATTCAACCACCTCGGTTTTTTCTATTTTCTGGTTACAGGAAATTAAACCGATCAACAAAGACAGAATGTAGAATAAGGTTAGCCGGATCATCCTCTCAATCATAATAACACAAAAATAAAAAGAGGCGTATTGATGTACAACACGCCTCTATTTTTTTATTAATGAAGTTTTTTATTAATGAAGATGTTTAATTCCTCGTATGCAGAGTAGCTTCATCAATATCATTCAGATTATCGTACCAGGTAACCAGCAGTTCTTCGGTGGCCGGATCCCAGTATCCTGGTTCATCAGCCGTAACGATAGAAAACTGGGCATCAGGTGCATCAATCAAATTAATGATATTACAGAGATCGTTGATATTACCCGGCTGGTCACGGTTGAATCCAAACACGCCGTAAAAACCACCGGAAACATCTGTCATCGCATAATTCCCCGCATCATCGATTTTACTTAACTCTACTTCGGTATTTACACCCTGTACACCGAATGCAAAGTTCTGTGTAATGCCTGTCCAGGTACCCGCTGTTGGGATATTCGACTTACAGGAAAACTTGATTAATGTGTTTCTGGCAGACGAAATCGGCAATACAGAACCATCGCCGAGTGTCATTTGATAGGAAACAACCCACTGATCTCCAGGTTCCAGATCACTTTCTGTAAACACCTGTCCATCCACAGGCACATCGGCAAACAGCTCATCACGTGTCTGACTGAATGTTCCGCCCGATAATTGGATTTCCACCTTGTCGGAATTACCCAATGCGGTTCTCAACTGCTTGAAGGCAGAGATTGAAGACACAGTCACCCCTTGATTTTCGAATGTCTCCACATCATAAACTACGGCGGTGGTTTCATTCAGAAAATAAGGGACTTCCGGAGGAGCATATAGCTGTGCGGCCAGTGTTCCTCCTTCTTTGATGTCAAATTGTTCATCACAGCTTGTTGTTACCAGAACAACAAGCAGGATCGCGGAAAAAATTGATATTATTTTATGTGTTCTCATTTTCATTAGCATTTAAATTATTCAAAGGCCCACATGTCCACGTCCAGCAATTCACCACCCTGGCGTTGGATTGCAGCATTTACGTTCTCGGTATTTGAGAATTTCTCGTCATTGGGGTATATCCATCTTCTGGGAATCACCCCACTTGGATTACTGCCACTCACACCGCCGGCTACAGGAGTAAGAGCCGGGAAACCTGTTCTTCTGAAATCAGTCCAGATCTCAAAGAATCCCTGTGCATAAAGCGCTACATATTTTTCTTCTATAATTCTTTGCAAACGCTGATTATCGTTTGTTAACCCGGCAAAACTTGCCTGGCCAGCAACATAAGCAGCATAGTCTGCCGGATCGATGCCTAACTGGTCCATATTGGCTTCGACAGCATCCTGCAAAGTAGATTCTGCTCCCGCAACATCCCCTGTTCTCAGCAGCGCTTCAGCTTCCAGAAACTTTTGCTCCGTATAAGAAATGAGAGGTAAGGGAGAAGTATACGATGACCAGAACAACCCATCAGGTCCTGTATAATATACAAAATTCGAACCGTCATCGGCCATATACAGGTCCATTCTCGGATCCCCGTTATTGAACATTTCGATGCCAAAATTATCATTAATGGCCAGCGTATTGGGACGCTGTGCCCCGAATTGACCATAGGGGTTGGCATCGTTGGCACCCTGGCTGCCAAAATCGGTGAACATGGATTCATCCGCATTGGAATTGTAGGCGTTGGCTAACGCATTTAACGCCTTGGTTGATGCCTGATTATCCCTTTTGACCAGATGCATATAATATCTGGCTTTCAATGCATGGGCGGTCTGTAACCAACCACTGGCATTTCCACCGTAAATGATATCATCACCGGTAGGTCCGCCGGCAACCGCCGGCTTGTTCAATTCAGTGATGGCTTCGTCCAGCAAAGTCTGGATAGAGGTATATATGCTTTCCTGGGAGTCGAAGGCAGGTTTAAAGAACTCAGTTCCTTCAGTACCTTTGAAAGCTTCGGAATAAGGCACATCACCCCAGCATTGTGTAGCGATGCCAAGGTTAACAGCCATAAGGATCTTGGCTATACCTACATAATGGGGTTGCTCTTCTTCCGTTCCCTGACGGATTATCAGGTCACAGTCCTTCATTACTCCTCCACCATAAAGTCCGAATGACCACAGGTTATTAAAGGTATTGTCATCGATCACGTATTTTTCAAGCTGTTGCTGCTGTGCTTCGATACCTTTAAATTGTTGCATCATCAGGCCAGATGCCCGGGCTCCACTGGACCCCACATTAAACACGGTCTGCCCGATGGAAACCGGAAGCTGATCCTTCAACTGTACACTCGACAAAGTGGTCGGATCTACATTGACATCGCCAAACTTACAGGAAGTTACTGTCAGTAAGCTTGCGATAAAAATTGTTATGAATAGTTGTATTTTTCTCATTTTTCAATATTTTTTTTTTCATTCAACCTTTTAGAAACCAATTCTCAGGTTAACTGCATAACTCTTGGTATTCGGCATTCCGAAATATTCAAGACCAAAACCATTGGTTGTACCCGTAAGGTTTGCTTCCGGATCGATCCCGGTATAATTGGTATTTAGCCAGAGATTCCTTCCAATAAACCCTATGCTAAGATCTTCAATACCCAGATTACCAATAAGAGATCTAGGGAAATTATAGGACAAGGCCAACTCTCTTAACCTAACCCAACTGGCGTCTTCAATTTCATTCTCAGAGAAACCGAATCCATATCTTACCCATTTGTTCTCATTAAATCCTAAGGCAGAATCAAAGAAATCCACAGGAATTGTATTTTCTTCATAGGTTGGATTATCCGCAGTTCCGGTATTCCTCACCCCGTCAAAAACATATCCTTTTATATCGCGGTCTTCTGCGGTTTCTTCAGAATTACCCCAATAGTCCATCACCCCTCGTGTACCATTCCACATATCTCCACCTTGACGAATATCCAACAGGGCGGACAGGGATATGCCTTTCCAGGAAAATGTATTCCTGGCTCCCAGTAACCAATCCGGGTTTGGATCACCGATAGGTCCGGCATTCGGATCAGCAAGAGGCCATCCGTCGGAACCAATTAATAAGCGACCTGCATTGGGTCCGGATTCGACCCGCTGATAACGGTTACCGTACAATACACTGTAAGGTTGCCCGGTAATTACGCGTGCAGACGTCGAGACGAAACCGGCGAGGAAGATTCCACCTTCTCCAATACTCGGGTCCAGTTCTTCCACTGTGGTTTCGTACTGGGTGAAGTTAAAATTCATGTCCCAGTTAAAATCACCCATCTGAAGCGGAGTAGCATTGGCCATGATCTCCCATCCGGTGTTCTTTATTAACCCTGCATTCTGAATTACACCATTGAATCCGGTTGAAGGAGCAATATCCACATTGAGGACCTGTCCTTCTGTTTCAGAAGAGTAGTAGGTTAAATCAAAACCTAATCTGCCCTGGAAGAATTGAAACTCTCCACCCAATTCGATAGTGGTGGTCAACTCAGCTTCCAGATCCGGATTACCCAGCGATGTGCTTCGTGAGAAGGAGTTCACACCGAATGCCGGGAATCCAATTCCATCGATGAAACCATCTCCACCGATACCCGCAGAAACGAATGGTGTGGTGGTGGCATAAATGGGTGCATCATTACCTACCTGACCCCATGAAGCCCTGAGTTTACCGTAAGAGAATACCGGGTTGGTCGACAATCCGAAATTCTCTGTAAACGTCCAGGCTAAACTGATCGCAGGATAAAAGAATGAATTATTTTCTTTCGGCAATGCAGATGACCAGTCATTCCTTGCCGATAAATTCAGGAACAAATAATTGTTATAGCCTATTTTAGCATCAACGAAAGCACCGTGGATCATTTTTTCACCGATACCTTCAAACGCCTGGATATCGGTGGCATTACTGATGTGATAAAAATCAGTGGCTCCCAGTGTTGTACCGGTAGCCGTCCGGGTTACTCCGCTTGTTTGATAGAAATTATGTCCCACCGTGGCACTGAGGTTTAAGGCCTGGCTGAAATCATAATTGAAAAGCAGGAGGAAGTCAGAGTTCAGGTCCATGGAATGGCCATTGTACTGATCTACCTGTCCTTCCGGTGTATCCGCCGAGTTAATATCAAAAGCGGAGATCCTTCGGTCATGATAGGTGTCCACACCCAGTTTATAGGACATGGTTAACCATGGAGTGGTTCTCCAGGTGGCATTCACATTACCGATTATCCGGTTTACATCATCTTCGAATGGGTTTTTATTGACTGTCCAGAACGGTGAGTCATAGATCCCGAGTCGATAGCTTCTCTGTCTTCCGTCAGGCAGGATATACACGTCAGGATCATCCGCCGCTTCGCGACCATCGGTGTATCCTTTGGCAATGTCGAAGGTGGGCGTGTTTCTCATAAGCCCCAGCATTACACCGGATATATTTGAACCCCGTTGGATCCGGTAACCACCGGAATTGATATAATTGGCCTGCAGACCCACACTGAAATCCTCGGTCAGGTCCGCATCGATTTTTCCAAGAAATGTTTTCCTGCTCCAGTCGGCCTGCGGAACCACGCCCGATTGATACAGGTATCCTGCAGATACATAATACCTCATATCGTCGGTACCGCCGCTGATAGAAAGGTTATTATCGGTAGAATGTCCTGTAACAAAGAAATTATCATTGTTATCATATGCCTGGGCAGACCTTCCATTGCCCTGGCCCTGGGGTACCAGGAAGCCGTTATCATCGAAAAGATAAGTACTGCGATCAGGTGTCCAGTATTCAGAAGCCGCATCCGAATCCCCATCAAAATACAAGTTGGCGAACTGATCAAAATCAGTGCTGTATTCCATATTGGAGATCCATGGTCCCCAACTGAATCCTTCCCTGAAATGAGGTCCTCTCCAGGTGGGTACGCCATTCACAGGACGTCCCTGGGCAAAAGCTCTGTTCATTTCAGGAAGCTTGTTCACCTGGCTGGCCGCATAATTACTGTTGAACGTGATCTCCGGAGCTCCGGCCTGACCTTTTTTCGTAGTGATAATAATAGCCCCGTTGGCTGCCCGGATACCATATAGTACCGTAGCGGCAGGACCTTTAAGCACGGTGATGGACTCCACATCATTGGGGTTGACGTCGATAGCCCTGTTGGACACATCCACACCGGCCGTACCACCTGCAGCAGGAGTACCACCCGAGTTGTCAATTGGAACTCCGTCCACCACAAAAAGAGGAGAGTTTCCAAGGGATACCGAAGTATTGCCCCGGATACGGATGTTGGATGATGCACCGGGGGAACCGGCAGAGCTGTAAACAAAAACACCCGCAGCCTTCTGGTTCAGGGCGTTCAGCAGGTTGGGTTCCAGTGAATCATCGATCTCCTCTGATCCCACACTCTGGATCGAATAACCGAGAGAGGCCCTCTCAGCCTCGATGCCTACCGCGGTAACCACCACTTCGGTCAATTGCTTGATGTCAGCCGTCATGACCATGTCGATCACCGACTGTGATCCGATCCTGACTTCTTCGGTCGCCAGACCGATAAAAGAAAAGACCAGTGTACCTCCTTCGGCGGGAACATTTAACTTGTAATTCCCGTCGATATCCGTCACGGTACCAATCGTAGTACCCTTCAGGATCACATTCACCCCTGGTATCGGGCTGCCCGATTCCTCGGCAACCACCTTACCGGAGACTGTCCTTTCCTGTGCCACAGCACTGGTCACAAGAAAGGCAACAATCGTTGCACTCAATAGTAAAAATCTCTTCATAACGAATAAGTTAAGGTTATTATAAAATATCGTAATGTTATTTGTCCCAAACTTAGCTTAAATTATTATTAAAAAAAAAATCGCAATATAATTTTTTTTATTTCCCGAGAAATAAATTTGATTTTGGATATCCTTGATTTACCCACCCTTTTTGGGTGATTATTGGATGATAGGTGTAATTTTCTAATAAAAATATGACATTCCATCTGCCGGACAATATAATTTACTTTTAAGAAAAAACTGATTAATTTGAATTATATTTATAAAAAATTAGATTTAAATGTGAAATTTTCATTCTTTTCGTATCCCGGAAGGGGTAACGAAAAGAAGGTCATTAGGAATGATGGTTTTTTGTATTATTCCAAGAATATCAGATATCGAGGACCATAAATTCGATACGGCGGTTCCGGCTTCGGTTCTCTTCGGTATCATTGGGAAAAGCGGGTTTTGTCTGACCAAATCCCTCATAGGTAAGCCGTTCGGGATCTATTCCATGATCGGTTAGATAATTGTAAACCGCCTCGGCACGTTTTATGGATAATTCCATATTATACTCAGCCGATCCTGTATTGTCGGTATGCCCACGGATCTCGATGGTCATATCCGGATATTTTTTCATATAGGTCATGATCTTTTCAAGTTCTGTAATGGACCTGGTTTTCAGTTCATATTTATCCACATCGAAAAACAGGTTATTCAATGTGGCGATTGCCCCTGCCCTGGTTTTCTTGAGGAAAAAATCCATCCTGATGGGTTCATAATCACTGCCTTCGGGCAGACTGAAATGCCTGCTCTCGAAAATGTATCCCTCTTTATCGACATAAAGTGCATAATCAAAACCTTCTGTCAACACCATGGTATATTCTCCAAAAATGCTATCCGAATATATCCTCGAGATCAGTTCATTTTCATCCACATCCATCAGTTCCACCCTGGCTTTCAAAGGCTCCCGGGTCTCATCGTCAAGGATCGTACCCGTAACATAATAGCTCCGTTTTGACACGGAGATCTCCTCGGGAAGGTCAAAATAATAGATCATGCTGATCGGAAAGCCCTGCCGGGTATAGGAGTCAAGTGAATAATAGGCTCTTTTCCCATTGGCTGCCACAAAAAGAGAGACCTGATCTTCCGGTGTATTAACAGGATAACCCAGGTTTTTGGGCTCGGTCCATACACCATTTTTGTATTCAGTACTATACAGATCATACCCTCCAAATCCCAGCAGGCCTTTGGAAGCATAATATAAGGTCTGCCCGTTTACGTGAATAAAAGGCGACACATCATCTGCGGGTGTATTGATCGACGGCCCCAGGTTAATGGCAGGCTGCCATCTGCCCTGTTCATTGGTGTAGCTCATCCAGATATCACGGTTTCCCTGTCCTCCGGGTCGTTCCGAGACAAAATAGAGTTTCCTTCCATCCGCTGACAGAGAGGGCTGTGAGTCCCAGTGCCTCGAGTTGATGTTTTCACCCATATTGACCGGCCGGCTCCAATCGGTGCCTTCCCGGTAACTGATAAAAAGGTCACAGCTTCCAAAACCCCTCCGTCCCATACAATTGGTAAATATGAGCACCCGTTCGTCGGCCGAGATCGTACAGGTGCCTTCATTATAATCGGTATTAATTGTTGATGAAATAGGTCCCGGTTCTGTCCACTCCTCCTTGTCATTTTTCCTGGCCACATAAATATCCTCGTCAAAATAGGGCTGATGCCCTTCTCTCCGGGTAAAATACATGGCCTTTTCATCGGCGGTAAGCACGGGGAAATACTGCAGGGGACCGGAATTGATTATCTCCGGTAGCTTTACAGGATCAAAATCGACCGGTTCTTTGATGGCCTCCCTGGCAAATTCCGCATTCTTTATGATCTTTTGCGCTTCCGGTATTATCCTGGGATCGGCAGTCGGAAAACTGAGAAAATATTCCAGTAGGGTGATTGCGGAATCGTATTCCTGCAGCAGGAAATTCGCTTCTCCGAGCGAATAATATACATTCTTATATTGTTGAGGATGCTGAGCGTGCTTCAGCACCGCATTGAGGTGCTTCTTCTGCCTCTCGACATTATTCATCATTTTATATACAAAGGCAGCTTCAAGATGAGCTTCGATAAAGGATTCATCCTTCGCGATCGCCTGCTGCAGCATACCGAGCGCTTCCATCAATTGCCTTCTTGCAATGTAGTTAACGGCCTCTTCATAAAATTTGATTGCCCTCCTCGATCCTGTGGAATAGTCTGAGCGCTGGGCATCGCAAAGAAGGGATGAGCCGATCAAAAGAACGGTAAGAGAGAAAGTAATTATTTTATGCATGGGGGTCAGGGTATGTTCATGAATTTATGGATTTGCAGTGAAATCTCCCAGTCCGGATGATCTTTTACATAATCAATCATCCGGGGAATCATTTTTTCCTGCACCGACCATTCCGGCTGCAGAAACAGTTTGCAGGATGAAGATACTTTCTCCCGGAATTTTTCGGCCCATTTAAAATCGCTTCGGTTATAAATAATAACTTTCAATTCATGTGCTTTATTATATATATCGGGATCGGGTACCTGGAATTTTTTAGGTGAAAAGCAAATCCAGTCCCAGGTGCCGGAAATCCCGTATGCCCCCGATGTTTCCAGATGGGTATTAAATCCGGCATTTTTCAGGCCGGCAGTAAGCTCAGTTAGATCATACATCACGGGTTCGCCTCCGGTAATAACCGCCATTCTGGAAGGAAAATTTCCCGCTCCTTCAACAATTTCCTCCACACCCACCCGGGGATATTGATCTGCATCCCATGATTCTTTCACGTCGCACCAGTGGCAACCCACATCACATCCTGCCAGGCGAATAAAATAGGCCGCCTTACCCTGATGGAAACCTTCCCCCTGGATGGTATAAAAAGCCTCCATCAATGGTAATTTTGAACCCATAATCAATTATCGGCTGTAAACAAGATTCTGCGAGGCCAGAAGGGTGTTGTGGAGTAAAGCAGCACGGGTCATGGGTCCTACGCCTCCGGGTACCGGAGTAATATAACTTGCTTTGGGTTCCACCTCTTCAAAATTCACATCCCCTTTCAGCGCATAACCTCTTTTTTTCGAGGAATCGGGCACCCGGCTGATCCCTACATCGATCACCACGGCACCTTCTTTTACCATATCGCCTGTAAGGAATCCCGGTTTACCCAGCGCAGCAATGACCATATCGGCCTGGACAGACAATGCTTTTATATCTTTGGTGCGACTATGGCATATGGTCACTGTGCAGTTGCCCGGTTGTTTTTTCCTCGAAAGAAGAATGCTGATGGGGGTGCCCACAATATCGCTTCTTCCGATCACTATGCAATGTTTGCCCTCGGTTTCAATATTGTACCGTTCGATCAATTGCATGATACCAAAGGGCGTGGCAGAGATATAAGCGGGAAGGTTTTTTGCCATTCTGCCCACATTTACCGGATGGAAACCATCCACATCCTTCTGAGGGACTATCCGCTCGGTAATCTTTTCGGCGGATATATGATCGGGTAATGGAAGCTGCACAATATACCCGTCAATATCGTCATCCTGATTCAATTCCTCGACCACCCCGATCAATTTTTCCTCTGCAATGCTGTTGTCAAATCTTTTTAAGGTAGATTTAAATCCCACATGCTCGCAATCCTTCACTTTGCCGTTCACATAAGCCTGACTGGCCGGATCATCTCCTACAAGCACTGCGGCCAGATGGGGGATCTTTCCGTTTTGTTTTTTAATGATCGCTACTTTTTCGGCAATTTCATCCCTGATCACTTGAGATGTAGCTTTACCATCTATTATGACTGCCATATTAACTTTTTTTTTAAGTGATTAGTCCAGTTTCAATACGGCCATAAAGGCTTCCTGGGGAATTTCCACATTCCCTATGTTCCGCATCCTTTTTTTACCTTTTTTCTGTTTTTCCAGCAGTTTTCTTTTCCTGGTAATATCGCCACCGTAACATTTTGCCGTAACATTTTTTCTCATCGCCTTAACCGATTCCCTGGCGATCACCTTGTTGCCGATTGCAGCCTGAACAGCAATTTCAAACATCTGCCTGGGTATCAACGACCTGAGCTTTTCACATAATCGTTTCCCCCATTCATAGGCCTTATCCCTGTGAACAATAGCTGAAAGCGCATCCACCTTATCGCCATTGAGCATGATATCGAGGCGTACCATATGAGATTCCCTGAACCCTATCAGCTCGTAATCCAGGCTGGCATATCCCCTGGATATGGTCTTCAGTTTATCATAAAAGTCGAAAACGATCTCCGCAAGGGGCATCTCGAAGGTAAGTTCAACCCTGTCGGCGGTGAGATACACCTGGTTTTTAATAATTCCCCGTTTATCCATACAAAGTGAAATTATGCTGCCTATATAGTCTGCCTTGGAAATGATCTGCGTTCTGATGAACGGTTCTTCGATATGGCTCATTTTGGTTGGATCGGGCATATCCGATGGAGCATTCACATCTGTTGATTCTCCATCTTCCATGATCGCATGATACTGTACGGAAGGCACGGTGGTGATCACGGTCATGTCAAATTCACGTTCCAGTCTTTCCTGGACAATTTCCATATGCAACATACCTAAAAACCCGCAACGGAAGCCGAACCCAAGCGCGGCTGAAGATTCAGGTTCCCATATCAGTGAAGCATCATTGAGCTGAAGTTTTTCCATCGAAGCCCTCAATTCCTCAAAATCTGAAGAATCCACGGGATAGATGCCGGCAAATACCATTGGTTTCACATTTTCGAACCCTTTCAGGGCACGCGGTGCCGGCCGGTCCACATGGGTTATGGTATCACCCACTTTCACCTCCCTGGCTATCTTAATACCGGACACCAGGTAACCCACATTTCCGGCAGCCATTTCATCTCTGGGCACATGTTTTATCTTCAAAACACCCACCTCATCGGCCTCATACGTTCTGCCTGTATTGACGAATTTTACTTCGTCACCCTTTTTTATTTTTCCGTTAAAAATCCTGAATATGACTTCCACACCCCGGTAAGAATTATATACCGAATCGAATATCATGGCCTGAAGAGGCGCCTCCGGGTCACCTTCCGGTGAAGGTATGCGGGTAACGATCGCATTAAGAATTTCTTCAATACCAATACCTTCCTTGGCACTGGCATAAATGATCTCTTCCCTGTCAATAGCCAGAAGATCTACGATCTGATCGGCCACCTCCTCAGGCATGGCACCGGGAAGATCAATCTTGTTTAATATGGGTATAATCTGCAGATCGTGCTCGAGTGCCAGATAAAGATTGGAGATGGTCTGTGCCTCAATGCCCTGTGAAGCATCCACGATCAACAGGGCACCTTCGCAGGCAGCGATCGATCTTGACACCTCATAGGAAAAGTCTACATGCCCGGGGGTATCGATCAGATTGAGTATATATCTTTCTTTTTCATATTCATATTCCATCTGAATGGCATGGCTTTTTATCGTTATCCCCCGCTCCCTCTCAAGATCCATGCTGTCGAGCAGTTGCTCCTGCATTTCACGTTCGCTAACCGTGTGAGTGAGCTGCAGAAGCCGGTCGGCAAGGGTGCTTTTCCCGTGATCAATGTGAGCTATGATGCAGAAATTTCTGAAATTTTTCATTCCCAACAATATACCATCTTTATATAATGGCAAAATTAAGTAAATCTACTTTCTTTAATCCCCTCCGGAGGTTTTTTTCCGGATTATTTCCTGAACGTTCCCCTTGTCCCTTACCAAAGGATGCGAACCGGTCAAAAGATTAGAATTTCTAGAAAACAGAAATCCGGCTGATTCCTTGATGATCATCTTCTTTTCCAAGGGTATAAAACAGACCGGATTTTTATGATCGCTTAATTCACGATCTTTTCAGTTTCTTCTCCCAGGTACTGATCACATACGAATTTTATAAGCCTGAGGGGAATTACTGCATTATCGGGATTTCTGTCGAATTCGGCGTTCAACTCATTTAATCCACGCTCAAGTAGAAATATTTCAAGCAGGTTGTTGAATTCTTCCCTTTTTTCAGGCACGAATGGTTCACCCCGGGAATTCTCAAGGTATGAATTCAGAAAAAATCCGCTGATATAATGGAACCATCGGAGTGCATACTTCTCATCGAATTGATTACTTCGTGCTGTTAGCTGAGCAGAACGGTGGATAGAATAAATCAGGGTGGCCACATCTCTCAAAGCCGATTTTTTCACTTTTTTCGAATGATAACTGAAAGAAAGATCCCCTTCAAAACCGATTATTATATAATCATTGCCGGTAAACAATATTCTGGATAAATGATAATGACCGTGAATGCGAATCTTTTTGCATTCCAGTTTTTGCTTCACGATCTCCTTAAAACTTTTCTCCAGAAAATCTTCGTATTGAAATAAATTCAGGATCTCTTTTCGTGCATCATTGGAAAAGGTACCCAGCCGTTTTTCAAGGCTTTTGATCGTAGTTCGTATAAGCGTTTTTAATCCACTGTATATCGACTTCTGATAATGCAGGGAAAACTCCTCATACTGGAAATCTTTATTATCCTGGGCCTGGGCAAGAGCCGTATGCATTTCAGCGGTCCGTTTGCCCAATAAAAGCACATGCTCAAGATAAGCCCCACCGAGAATTTTCTGGCCTTCAAGGTTCAGTTCGTGAAAAGAAGTGGGATTCTTCAAGGATCCTTTTAGTTTGGGTAATCGATCTTTCGGGCCAAAAGAGGTCATGTTTTCATAATAACGCTGGAATCCGTCAGCCAGGTAATCCCTCGCGGAAACAGCACCCGGAATATACTGCTGACTAATACCAAGGGTATGCGGATGGAATTTACGGCGAGCAAACTCTATCGTGCCATAAAATTCAGGGACCTGTTTGAATTTTATCTTTTCGGAAAGGAACCTGGATATTTCCACATCCCGGCTGGAACTGTAATCGATCTGCCGGTATATTTTCAATACCAGCTGATTTTCAAACACGATCACCGAGTGACTTTCGTTCGAATCAATCAACTTGGATGGCAGATATCCTCCCTTATTGGATTTGTACAATTTTTTCAGGGCTTGTGTGGAATCAAACTGAAACCGGGCATTATTTGTCTTTGAGGTCCTGTTTTTTACCAGGGATTCAAGCAGATACATCCTGAAATTCTCGCTGTACACAGGATCATAAAGGATGCCCGGTTGCCCGTTGATCTCCACACGGCAGATTATACTATTGGGATTTTGCTCAATCAATTCCCTTTCCTGTTTTTCTGTGGCAAAGGATACAGGCAGAAAATAAAACTCAGCCAACCCTTCAAAATAATCTACCTCAAGCAATAATAAATTATATACATTTCCTTTGTAACTTACCGGGAGATTCTCCGTGATCTTTATATCCTCGATTCCTTTTTTCACCCCCGAAAACCATCTTCTTTTCGTAATATAGGAAGGGAATATTCTCGATTCAAGCGTTTCTTTCTTCTTATTTTCAAATAACTGATCCCATTTATTTACCCTGATCACTATTGAAAAATCGATAGGCTCATCAATAAGGAGTTTTTCCTGGCTTTTCTTTAACTCAAACCAGAAATAGCCATGGGGACCCAGGGTCAGCACATAGGGTTGTTTCTGAATGATCGGAAAGTTGTTCCGGCTGAATACTTCAATGGGAATATAGCCTTCAAATTCCTCAAGGTCCAGCTCAACGGCCTGCGCAAACCGGGAAAGATTTACGATTACGATGATCTTTTCATTCTTATATTCACGTGCAAAGGCCAGGATCTTCCGGTTAGCCGGTTCAAAAAACTTGATACTTCCCCTGCCGAAAGCTTTATAACGTTTTCTCATCCGGATCACCCGCTTCATCCACCATAACAGGGAATTGGTGTTTATCAGCTGATTTTCAACATTTACATTCTCATACTTGTATTCAGGATCTATAATGATCGGCAGGTACAGCTGCTGGGGGTTCGCCCTTGAAAATCCCGCATTCCTTCCAGGCTCCCACTGCATGGGAGTGCGTACCCCATCACGGTCGCCCAGATAATGGTTGTCGCCCATGCCGATCTCGTCGCCATAATAGATCACCGGTGTGCCTGGCAGGGAAAACAACAGGATGTTCATCAGTTCTATTTTATTCCGGTTATTTTCCAGCAGTGGAGCAAGCCTTTTCCTGATCCCCAGGTTAATGCGCGCCAGTGGATCCTTAGTATAGACTTCATACATATAATCCCTTTCTTCATCGGTTACCATCTCAAGGGTGAGCTCATCATGATTACGGAGAAAGGTGGCCCATTGACAATTATCCGGGATATTAGGGGTCTGATCGATGATCTCTATGATCGGATACCGGTCTTCCATGTTGAGGGCCATAAACATCCGGGGCATCAATGGAAAATGGTAATTCATATGACATTCATCACCTTCTCCAAAATAGGATGCAGAATCTTCAGGCCACATATTCGCTTCGGCAAGCAGCATGATCCCCTGGAATTTATCATCAATAAGCTTCCGCAGCCTTTTCAGGAAATCATGGGTCTGGGGCAGATTTTCACTGTTGGTGCCTTCCGCTTCAAAAAGATAGGGAACGGCATCCAGACGAAAACCATCCACTCCCATTTTACACCAGAATTCAATGATCCTTAATATTTCCTGCTGGACTTTCGGGTTTTCGTAATTCAGGTCCGGTTGATGCGAAAAGAACCGGTGCCAGAAATAAGCCTTAGTCTCTGGATCCCACGTCCAGTTGGACGCTTCGTAATCGGTAAAAATGATCCTCGTGTCGTTGTATTTATCAGGTGTATCGGACCAGACATAATAATCACGGAAAACGCTGCCTGGTTCGGCCCGTCGGGCCCGTTGAAACCATTCATGATCATCTGAAGTATGGTTTAATACCAGCTCAGTAATCACACGAAGTCCTCGTTTATGAGCCTCTTTAAGAAATCGTTTAAAATCTTTTAGCGTGCCATAGGAGGTATTGATGCTGTAATAATCCGCAATATCATATCCGTCGTCGCGCTGGGGAGAGGGATAAAAAGGCAGAAGCCATATGGCTGTTACACCAAGTTCTTCCAAATAATCCAGTTTTTCAATCAGCCCGGTAAAATCACCGATTCCATCATTGTTTTTATCAAAAAATGCTTTAATATGAAGCTCGTATATGATGGCATCTTTATACCAGGACAATTCCTCATGAATAAGTTCTTCCTTATTAAGGCTCCTCATGATAAATCAAAAATGTAAAATTTTTTCTACTCCTTGTTTTTGTGGGATATGATTTCGACCTGTAAATATAGGCATATAATTCGAACCCGTACCCTTCGGAAGCTATAGTTAACGATTAAACCGGGAATTTTTTTAAACAGATTCACAATGCTAATAACCCAGGATCTTCAGCATGGATTTATAACTTTGTTCCTTGGCAAATAGTTTGGTGGTAAAATTGCCTTCCGCATCGAGATCGATCACTATATGCTTCGGAGCGGGGATCAGGCAATGTTGCAAGCCGCCGAAGCCTCCGATAGTTTCCTGATAGGCTCCTGTATTGAAAAAACCTATATACAATGGTGAGTCCCTGTTGAACTTGGGCAGATAGATCGCATTGGAATGTTTTTCCGAATTATAATAATCATCGCTGTCACAGGTTAATCCTCCCAGCAGGATCCGTTCATATTCATCAAACCAGTTATTGACCGGCAGCATGATAAATCGTTGATTTATGGCCCACGAATCCGGCAGCGTATTCATAAATGAGCTGTCAATCATATTCCAGGCTTCCCGGTCATTCTGTTTTTTCTGATCGAGTACAGAATAGAGAATAGCCCCGCTTTCACCCACTGTATAGCTGCCGAATTCTGTAAAAATATCCGGTTCATCCACATTCTGTGATTCGCAGGTCTGTTTGATCTGGGCGACAATCTCTTCTGCCATATAATCATAGTCATATTCAAATGCCAGTGAGTTTTTGACGGGCCAGCCTCCGCCAACATTAAGGGAGTCAAGAGAGGGACAAATCTGTTTTAAATCCGTAAAGATATTTACACTTTTCTGAAGCTCGTTCCAGTAATATGAATTATCGTGGATACCCGTATTGATAAAAAAATGAAGCATTTTAAGCTCTGTTTTTGGGCTTTTACTGATCTTTTCTTTATAGAACGGCACGATATCCTTATACCCGATACCCAACCGGCTGGTATAAAACTCGAACTTCGGCTCTTCCTCAGAAGCTATCCTGATGCCTGCTTTTATTTTATTATCAACCAATTTCTCGAGTTCGTATAATTCCATAATATTATCCAGCACCGGAATCGTATTTTCAAACCCATTATTGATCAGTTTGGCAATATTCTGAAGATACTGAGGCCGTTTGAAACCGTTACAAATAATGTATTTCGTCTTATCGATCAGCCCCTGCTCCCAAAGGTTTTCTACAATGTTAATATCAAAGGCAGAAGAAGTTTCTATATGCACATCATTTTTGAGAACCTCTTCCATCACAAATGAAAAATGGGCACTTTTTGTGCAGTAAGCATAATGATATTCGCCATTGTAATCCGCTTTGGCCATGGCCACATTAAATTTTTTCCGGGCTTTCCTGATCTGTTCCGATATTTTGGGCAAATAGGTAATCCTCAGGGGTGTGCCATATTGTTTAATGATCTCCAGAAGAGGAATCCCATGAAAAAGTAAATTATCCTCCTGCAAATCAAATCCCTCCTGAGGAAAATAAAATGTCTGATCAATCAGGTCAAAATATTTATTTCTCATTCAACTAAATCAATTAGTTCAGCAATAAAACAACCAAGTAATTCTGTTAAACATATCACTTCAGGCCAATCCGTAATAATTAGATCAGGCCAATCGCAAATATCTAAAAAAATAGCCTATTGATAGATATATACCTGAAAAAAATTGAAATAAATTAAGTGGATTACTTTGGGGTGAATATTTATATCTAATTGAATTAGATTAATGAGATAACATGGATACAGCAAAGATTTTTTACTTACCCATAAAGACAGCGGCAGACCTGAATGGCATTTTATAAATGTTTCTGAAAAGGGGTTCACTTTTCAGCGGATTGCAGAAATCATTCGGCGGATCCAGGCTGGTATCGATGATCCGGTGCCAGCGCATATTATAATCCAGACGGGGCAGGAAAAAGGCAAGACCGTCCCAATAGGAATTAAGAATAACGTAAATATATTCTTTACATTCCGGATAGCTGATGGAGAATGCCAGCGATCGTGAATATTCATTCCAATCGGGTGAATGGGCCCTGGTCCCATGCCAGATAAGGTGTGGGCCACTCACTACTTCCTTTGTGGTAAGGATCTTTTCCAGACGGAAGACCTCGAGTCCCTGTGTAAATCCAATTACCCCGGTCACAAAATTCAAAAGGTGTTTATTCTTATCCACCAGTGTCCAGTCGAACCAGGAGATCTCATTATCCTGGCAATAGGCATTATTATTACCTCTCTGGGTTCTTCGCACCTCATCACCCATCGATAACATGGGCGTACCCTGCGAAAAGAAAAGAAGGGTAATGAAATTTTTTATCTGACGGAGACGCAGATGCTCGATTTCCTTGTCTTGCGCCGGGCCTTCAAAACCACAATTCCAGCTGTAATTTTCATTGGTTCCGTCCCGGTTTCCTTCCAGGTTAGCCTCATTATGCTTTTCATTATAGGAAACCAGGTCGTTGAGCGTAAATCCGTCATGGCACGTGACAAAATGAATGCTGCGATTGGGCTCCCGGTTGGGATCCGGATAAATATCCGGGCTCCCCAGTATCCTGGAGGCCAGTTTCTTCACAATACCTTTATCCCCCTTGACAAATTTCCTGATATCATCCCTGTAATGGCCATTCCACTCGGCCCATTTATCACCGATAAAAGAACCCACCTGGTATAATCCTGCTGCATCCCAGGCCTCGGCTATGATCTTACACGAAGCAAGAACCGGATCCGACTCTATTTCCCATAAAATCGGAGGATTTTTGAGGGGTTCGCCACTTTCATCCCGGGACAACACGGAAGCAAGGTCAAAGCGGAAACCATCGATATGCATTTCCGAAGCCCAGTATCGGAGGCTATCCATGATCATTCTCCGGACGATCGAATGATTGGTGTTCATGGTGTTTCCACATCCCGTGTAATCAAGGTATTTGGTTTTATCCTCATTTAACAGATAATAGGCTTTATTGCCGAACCCTTTGAATGAGTAGGTCGGATCATCCGCCCCTCCCTCTGCGGTATGATTAAAAACTACATCCAGAATTACCTCAATACCGGCCCGGTGAAAGGCTTTAACCATATCCCGGAACTCATCAATAAGCAACAATGGGTCCTTGTGGTGTCCGTAACCATTATGGGGAGCATAAAAATTAACGGGTGAATAACCCCAGTAATTGGTCAGGCCTTCGTTGGCATCCTGTTCATCAAACTGGTACACCGGCATTAATTCCACGGCAGTTACCCCGAGCTTCTGGAGATAGGGGATCTTTTCGATCAGACCGAGATAGGTGCCCCGTTTTTCAGGACAAATCCCGGATGAAGGATGCCGGGTAAAGCCTTTAACATGGAGTTCATAGATAACGGAGGTAGAAAAAGGTATATTCAACGATTCATCTCCTTCCCAATCATAAGCACGGGTATTCACTACCACAGATTTCATGGCTTGTGCACAATTATCACCTGGCTCAGAGGCTGCCTTCCTGGAAAACCCCGCAGGAGTAACAATAGCTTTGGCATACGGGTCAACCAACACCTTTCCATGATCGTACCGGTAACCACTGGAAGGATCATAAGGACCATATACGCGATAGCCATAAATTTGTCCGGGTTTCATTGACTGCACAAAAACATGCCAGTAATAAAATGTGCGATGGATCACAGGTATGAGAGGAATTACCTGCCCGGGTTGTTTATCATCAGCCGATTCAAATAACAACAGTTCGACCTGGGTGGCATTTTTGGAGAACACACTGAAATTAACACCGTGGTCATACACTGTAGCCCCTAACGGGAAACTTTTTCCTGGAAAATAATCGTATGGCATTGGTTTAAAATGACAGAACTCGAATCTGTCCTGAATATCCGACCGCTAATTTAGTCTTTCAAAGGCTTTTCAAGAAGAAGTACATTGTAATTATTCCAGAATTCCATCTTGTTGGGCGCTTCGTGCATATGTAAGGGCAGGGATTTATCGATGGTCTCATCCTCGGGTATATCTTCAAATTCAGGATATTCAATGTCAATAACGAAAAATTCCCGGTACTGATTCAGTTCAGCAATCTCGAAACCGGTAAATATCCTGAAATAATTCATATAAGAGATGTATTTCAAAAACAGCTTGTCCTTATATTCCCTGTATTCAAGGTTCAGTTCATACCATTTTCTTTTATCACCGAATTTAGAGACATAGTAATTATAATTGAATTTCAGGATGGCAAAGTCTTTTACCCTGACATAGATCTCCCCTTCCGCCTGAACATGATGGTATTTAAACAGTTCGCCCGGCTTGAACTTTATAACATATACTTCTTCCTCATCGAGATAGGTATAGTATGCAATGTCAAACTGGTAGCTGCTGTTATAAAAATCATTGAAAACACCTATAAAAGGCACATTTTCAAACCGGTTCCTGATGGGATTGTGATAACGCATATTGGAAAATTCGTTTCCCCAGAAAAACGGCGATACGCCTTCCAGCAACACCTTGAGCGTATCGTTCTCTGCCTTATGAAGATAGGTGTCGTAATTTTCAATATAATTGTCGCTGAACCTGAGCTGGTCGATTCTTATTCTTGAATTGGCCTCCACTTTATTGATACCCCTGTCCAGCACACTGAAAGCTCCCTCCAGAAAACTTATGTATTCATTGTTCTTTCGCAGGTAATCCCGGTAATAACCATGAAGCACATAAGGATCCCGTGCATAATTCCGGCCGATCCGTTTTATTGCCTTTTCGAGAACTCTTTTACCGGTTATCTTTTCATCAAGTATGATCACATCCTGCAGGATACTTGCCTCAGTACTCAGATTAATCACAAGAGGATCGATATTTCTCAGGTTTTCGGCTACTATCTTCGCGGTCTTGTAACCGATTGCCGAAAAGCAAACGGTATCATGAAGATAATAAGGCGCAATTTTGAGTTCAAAGACGCCATTCAGATTTGAAACCGTGCCAACGGCTTTCCCACATAAACCTACATGGGCAAAACTGACTCCTTCTCCGTTTTCCTCATTGATTACTTTTCCCTGAATTATGATATTGGTCTGGGCCTTTAAACCGAGGAAAACAAATAAGAGGAGTTTAATTAAAAGTACCCTCTTCATACATTCGCAAAAATAAGTTAAAATACCCCGTTTAGAAAATTTTGCTGAATTGTATTTGAATTGTCAATTATATAACTTTCCATAAAGGTTAAAAAATATGAAATATTCCTCACCTGAAGAGGTATTGAAAAATATCTGGGGATATCCATCATTCAGGCCACTTCAATCGGAGATCATTCACAGCATCCTCAAGGGACATGAAACCCTTGCCGTATTACCGACCGGTGGGGGCAAATCCCTGTGTTTTCAGGTTCCGGCCCTTTGTATGGAAGGGATATGTGTGGTGATCACTCCTTTGATCGCCCTGATGAAGGATCAGGTAGAACAGCTTAAAAACCTGGGCCAGAAGGCTGCCGCGGTGTATTCGGGAATATCCTTCAAGGAAATCGATATCATACTGGATAATTGTGTACACAACCAGATCAAATTTTTATATGTATCTCCCGAGCGGTTAAAGACCGAATTGTTTATCGAAAGGGCCCGGAGAATGAATATATCCTTGCTTGCCGTTGATGAGGCACATTGCATTTCCCAGTGGGGATACGATTTCCGGCCTTCATACCTGCAGATCAATGAATTCAGACAATATGCTGCGGAAGCGGGGATGATTGCGCTTACGGCTACAGCCACCCGGGATGTGATTAATGATATTGTCAAAAAACTGGAATTCACCGCTGACCACAGGGTTTTTATCCAATCATTTGCCAGATCCAATCTATCCTTTAACATAAGGAAATCGGAAGACAAGGAGGCCAGGATTTTAGAAATTATAAGCCGGATCAAGGGTTCTGCCATCGTGTATGCCAGAACAAGAAAAAAGACGAAGGAACTGGCTGAGTTGATTATTAAAAAAAACATCTCTGCCGATTATTACCACGCGGGCCTGAGTCACCAGGAGAGGATCACTAAACAGGAGAACTGGATGCGTAATGAATTCAGCGTAATGGTGGCTACCAATGCATTCGGAATGGGTATCAACAAGCCGGATGTACGTATTGTGGTGCATGGCGATCTGCCCGGTAATATGGAATCTTATTATCAGGAAGCGGGCAGAGCCGGCCGTGACGGGAATAAGGCCTATGCGGTGATTGTCTACCATGAAAAAGATAAAGATGAACTGCGGAACCGGATAAAAACAGCAACCCCCGAACCAAAAATAATAAAACGGACCTACCAGTCCCTGGCCAATTATTATAAAATAGCGGTTGGCAGCAGCCTGTTCACAAGTTATGATTTTGACATCAATGATTTTGTCAAAACATATAATCTTGATTATCTGGAAACTTTTTATTCCCTTAAAAAACTTGAAGATCAGGAATTCATACAACTAAGCGAGAGTTTTTATCATCCCTCCAAAATCATCTTTAAGGTGAATCATGAAGAACTCTACCGGTTCGAGGTGGCAAACCGGAGCACAGAACCTTTAATAAAAGCCTTGCTTAGACTTTACGGGGGAGAGTTATATACACACTTTGTGATTATTTCAGAAAAAAGGCTGGCATCGATGGTTAAATCGTCAATCCGGGATATTGAAAAAAAACTGGATTTTCTCGACGCCCAGGAGATCCTTATCTATGACAAGCAGAAAGACAAACCACGGATCACCTTTACCACTCCCCGGTACGATGCCAATAAACTGCCCCTGGATGTTGAATTCCTTGAAAAAAGAAGATCGCTTGACCTGGATAAGGCGGAAGCTGTTCTGCAATACTGTACCGAAGAGAAAGTATGCAGGGCGGCCTTCATAAGAAATTATTTTGGAGAGACAGCCGTGAAAGACTGTGGTTTATGTGATGTTTGTATAAAGAAAAAGACCGGTCAGGCATCTGGGAATCTCGCAGCCGAAATAAGGGAATGTATCAGAGACCGCTTATCGAAAAGGCCTTCCTCGATCAGGGACCTTGTTCATAATTTCGGCCATCTGGATAAAGATATTCTATTAGAAAGTGTGCAGATTTTATTGGAAAGCCAGGAAATTTATTACGACGAAAAGGGATTTCTTCATTTTACCGGAGCAGAAAAATAAATAAGCACTCATAAATTTATTTTGTAAATATATGCTTATCCCATAATAATGAATCTCCAATATTGATCTTTTACCTGACTAATATCATTTTTTGTAAAGAATAATAAAATTTTATTTGCGTACTTCTATACATCATTTTTTTAAATTTAATTCATTTCTATGAGCGGATTAAAGATCCTTGTGCTTGCCAAACAGGTACCGGATACCCGTAATGTAGGCAAGGATGCAATGAAGGCAAACGGTACCGTAAACCGGGCAGCTTTGCCTGCCATTTTCAATCCGGAAGATCTTCAGGCACTCGAACAGGCCCTGAGAATAAAGGATGCTCATCCCGGATCTACGGTCACTGTTCTGACCATGGGTCCCGGCCGGGCAGCCGACATCATACGGGAAGGCTTATTCAGAGGTGCGGATAACGGTTACTTGATCACCGACCGCAAGTTTGCCGGTTCAGACACACTGGCAACCTCATATGCACTTGCACTGGCCTGTAAAAAACTGTCGCCATTTGATATCATCCTTTGCGGAAGACAGGCCATTGACGGGGATACGGCCCAGGTTGGTCCACAGGTGGCCGAAAAACTGGAGATCCCACAGGTAACGTATGCTGAAAAAATAGAAGATATAAAAAAGAAGAAGATCCGGATCAAAAGAAGACTGGAAAGGGGTGTTGAAATAGTCGAATCACCCTTGCCGGTTTTGATCACGGTTCATGGATCTGCTCCTAATTGCCGCGCAAGAAATGCCCGGTGCATGCTGCGGTATAAACATGCCCAGACGCTAACCGAAATGCAGAGGGACACCGAAGATTATATCAAGCTCCATCAGGATCGTCCCTATCTCGATATCATCGAATGGACAGTGAATGATCTGGGTGCCGATGAGGGATTCCTGGGGTTAAATGGCTCTCCTACCAAGGTAAAAAAAGTATATAATGTGATCTTTACCGCCAAAGAGGCTAAAATCTTGAGTGAATCGGACGATGATATCGAATCACTGATGAAGGAGTTGATTGAAAATCATAATATCGGATAATCATAGTTTTTTTTTGATCAAAAACACATTAAAACGTGAATCATATATTTGTTTACTGTGAAATTGACGAGGGACAGGTGATCGATGTAAGCCTGGAACTGCTCACGAAAGGCAAATCCCTTGCTCGCCAATTAAACACCAAACTGGAAGCCATCGTAATAGGCCAAGAACTGAAGAATATAGAAAACCAGGTGTTCCCGTATGGAGTGGATGTGTTAAACATAGCCGATAATCCCCGACTGTATCCATACAGTACCCTGCCTCACGCTGCAATCGTCACCGGGCTTTTTAAGGAAAAGAAACCCGAAATCGCCTTGTTTGGTGCTACCTCCATTGGCCGTGACCTTGCGCCGCGTATCGCTTCCGCATTGAAATGCGGTCTGACAGCTGACTGCACGAGCCTGGAAATTGGCGATCATGAAGATAAAAAGGCCAAACAAAGCTATAAAAATCTACTTTATCAGATACGACCTGCTTTTGGTGGAAACATAATTGCCACCATCATTAATCCTGAAACAAAACCCCAGATGGCCACGGTCCGGGAAGGCGTAATGAAAAAGGAGATCTTTTCCACCACCCATAAGGGAAAAATGGACAAGATCGATGTGGATAAATATGTAAAGGACGATGATTTTGTTTTGAAGATCATCGACCGTCATATTGAAAAGAAAAAGATCGACATAAAAAATTCACAGATCATTGTTTCCGGCGGTTATGGTGTGGGATCAAGAGAAAATTTCAAGTTATTGTTCGAACTTGCCGAAGTGCTGGGCGGGGACGTGGGAGGATCCAGGGCGGCTGTGGATGCGGGATACATACCCCATGAGCGGCAGGTGGGTCAAACCGGGATAACGGTAAGGCCCAAGCTTTATATCGCCTGTGGCATATCCGGAGCGGTCCAGCACAGGGCAGGAATGGATCAATCGGCCATGATCATTTCGATAAACAAGGATCCTGATGCCCCGATCAATGAGATCGCCGACTATGCGATTATCGGTGATGTGGCCGAAGTGGTACCCAAAATGATCAAATATTATAAAAAGAATACGAAATAACCTGACTTAACGATTAGACCATGGGGAATTTTTTTACAGATAACAGGCACCTCAAATTTCACCTTCATCATCCGGATATGAAAAAGATCATCCGTCTGCGGGAAAAGGATTACAAAGAAAAGGATGAATACGATCATGCGCCAATCGATTATGAGGATGCGATGGATAGTTATGAAAAAGTACTGGATATTGTGGGGGATATCAGCGCCAATACCATTGCCCCAAATGCAGAGGAGGTTGATAAGGAAGGGCCAAGTATCGTGAATAATGAAGTAAAATATGCTCGTGGCACCCAGGAAAACTACGATACCCTTAAACAGGCCGGTTTGATCGGCATGTCTTTGCCGCGCAGATTCGGGGGACTTAATTTTTCTACCACCCCATATGTAATGGCAGCAGAGATCGTTTCGAGGGCCGACGCCGGGTTTGCCAATATCTGGGGACTGCAGGACTGTGCCGAGACTATAAGGGAATTCGGTGATGAAGAATTAAAAAAGGAATTTCTGCCACGCTTTACTAAAGAAGGGGCCACCGCAGCCATGGATCTCACTGAACCGGATGCAGGTTCTGATCTGCAATCGGTCCAGTTCAAAGCCACCTATGATAAAGATAAGGACATCTGGCTGCTGAATGGTGTAAAAAGGTTCATTACCAATGGTGATGCGGATATATCTCTTGTCCTGGCCCGGTCGGAAGACGACACACACGATGCCAGGGGATTATCCTTGTTTGTTTACGACCGGAATCATAAAGCCGTAACGATCCGGCGGCTCGAAAGTAAACTTGGCATAAAAGGATCCCCCACCTGTGAACTTGTATTCAAAGATGCCCCGGCTAAACTCGTGGGTGACCGTAGGATGGGGCTGATAAAATATGTAATGAACCTGATGAATGCTGCGCGTCTTGGAATCGGAGCCCAGTCTGTTGGAATAGCGGAAGCTGCTTATCGCGAAGCAGTAAAATATGCCAATGAGAGAAGCCAGTTCGGAAAGCCGATCATCCAGTTCCCGGCAGTTTATGAAATGCTTTCCCAGATAAAAATCAAACTATTTGCCATCCGGTCGTTGTTGTATGAAACAGCCCGGTTCGTGGATATTTATAAATCCTATATGGGAATTTCAGAGGAAAGGTCCCTTGAACCCGATGAACGGAAGGAAATGAAGGAAAATTTTCGCCAGGCGGATATTTTTACCCCCCTGCTGAAACTGGTTTCAAGTGAATACTGCAACCAGATTGCGTATGATGCCCTGCAGGTGCACGGAGGCACCGGATTTATGAAAGATTTTCCTGTGGAAAGGATCTACCGGGATGCCCGGATCACTTCCATTTACGAGGGAACCTCTCAGCTACAGGTCGTGGCCGCTATCAGAGGGGTAAATACGGGAGGATTCCTGGCCAAGATCAGGGAGTATGAAAACTGTGAATATCTGCCGGAATTGGAGTTTTTGAGAAAAAAACTCGTCAGGATGACGGATACCTATGAAAAAACGGCCAACCGGATAATCGAAGAAAAAGACAATGAACTGATGGACTTCCATGCCAGGAGGCTGGTTGAAATGGCCGGTAATATAATTATGGGATATCTCTTATTGATCGATGCCGTCCGGGAAGACGAATACAGCAATGCTGCCGAAATTTTCATTAAACGGGCTGAGGCTAATAATGAAGAAAAAGTCTATTACATCAATCAGACCGAACACCGTGACCTGGGATTGATCAAGCAGGAAAATCAGTAGAATTGATTATAACAAAAAAGGGAGTGTTTTTCGCACTCCCTTTTTCAAAAAATCCATTTTAAAAATTTACATTGTTCCGGGCAAGGTTAAAAAAGATCTAAAAACAATCCGGAACACATTATCACATCAATCAACAGATCTTGGCAAACAAATCATCTCTTTCTTTCTGCAGTTTGTCCGCATCATCATATCGATGAAGCTGCCGGGCTTCCTCAATCTTATGTTCCAGCTCCACAATTTCCAAAGCTCTCTTGGCACTTTCTACATCAACAGCATTCTTGTAAGGTGATTCAAGCTCACACTTTTCAAGATATTCCATGGCCTTTGCCAGATATTCCAGAGACTTTTTCATGGTAAAAAAATTAACATTTGCTTCTTCGCGATCTGATTTTTTAAAATCAGAATAAAGAAAGAAAAAAATATATTTAAAAATTATGATTTTTGTCAGTTTTGAAATTTATTTCTATTGAACAAGAATTCCATTTCGATACCTGACAATCCCGACTTTTCAATTATTCTTCCAGGGCAGCAACTCCCGGCAGCGTTTTCCCCTCGATGTATTCGAGCAGTGCACCTCCTCCGGTAGACACATGGGAGACCTTATCTCCATATCCCAGGTTATTTACAGCGGAAGCTGAATCTCCACCCCCTATCAATGAAAAACCGCCTGTCTGGGTAGCTTTTACCACTGCTTCGGCCACCTGTACGGTTCCTTCTTCAAAATTCTTAAACTCGAAAACACCCATCGGACCATTCCAGAGTATCGTTTTTGAATCCTCTAATACCTCCGAAAAGAGTTTTATGGTCTCAGGGCCGATATCCAGTCCCATCCAGCCATCGGGGATATCACCGGCTTTCACTACCTTTTTATTGGCATCATTCTTGAATTCATCGGCAATAACCGTATCTACAGGCAATAACAGGTTCACTCCTTTGTCTTTTGCCTTCTTTACCAGGTCGAGGGTAAGCTGTTGCTTATCATCTTCCAGCAGTGAATTACCGATCGAACCGCCCTGAGCCTTGGTAAAGGTATAGGACATACCTCCCCCGATAATCAGGTTATCCACTTTATCAAGGAGCCTTTCGATGATCAATATCTTATCGGACACTTTTGCTCCTCCCATGATGGCTGTAAACGGACGATCCGGTTGTTTTAACACCTTTTCCACGTTGTCCAGTTCAGCCTGGATAAGGTAACCGCAGATCTTATCATCGAAGAATTCAGCAACGATAGCCGTGGAGGCATGGGCCCGGTGAGCTGTGCCGAAGGCATCATTTACGTATACATCGCCATGTTTTGAAAGTTTTTCAGAGAATTCACGATCACCTTTGGTTTCCTGCTTGTAAAAACGAAGGTTTTCCAGGAGCAGTACTTCACCGGCCCGGAGACCGGAAGACATTTCATAGGATTTATCATCGATACAATCATCGGCGAACTTGATATCTTTTCCCAACCTGTTCGATAAATTGGGGATAACATGCTTCAGGGAGAATTTTTCTTCAGGTCCTTCCTTGGGCCGGCCCAGGTGAGACATAAGCACCACACTGCCGCCGTCTTTCAGGATCTTATTGATGGTGGGCAGGGCAGCCTTGATTCTCGTTTCATCAGTCACTTCATATTTTTCATTTAACGGCACATTAAAATCAACACGGATCAATGCCCGTTTTCCGGAAAAGTTATATTCTTCAACTGTTTTCATAGGAATTTTTATTGAGGTTATTAAAAAATCTTAATCATGAATATTGGGTACAAAGGTAGCCAATGAAGCTCCTATAACAAAGAATACTGAGATATTACGGATTGCCCAGGTTAAATTTAATCCTCACTGGCAGCCCGTCGAAGCCGGTCATTTATGGCGCGCCCAAGTCCCTTTTCCGGTAGAAGTTCAGCTACTATATAATTTATATCTTTCCGGTCGAATTTACGTAAGGCGGCGAAAAGATTCTTGGCGGCCGTTCGCATATCGCCATCCTCCGATAAGACGACCTGGCGGGAGGGATCGAAGTCAGGATGTATCTTCTTAAAAGTGATCAGGGCTGCTTTATTTTTATCCAGCACATTGCTGTATATGTTCCAGGTGCCAAGATAGACTTTTTTCCCCGGTGCATAATGCGATTGCAGCATTCCGGGTGCTGTTGGTCTGGATGTGGAATGTTTCCGGATATCTACTGTGCCCACGATTTCTTCAATATCTTCAACGGTCTTACCCCCTAAGCGATGAATGGTGGGCAGGCCCCCATCGCCAAACCCGATAATGGTCGACTCGATACCGATATCACAAAGGCCTCCGTCCAGAATATAAGGTATTTTATTGCCAAGCTGATCGTTTACATGCATGGCGGCAGTGGGGCTCACATAACCGAAGGGATTGGCACTGGGGGCTGCCAGTGGAAAGGATACCGCTCTGAGTAGCTCCAGTGTGAGTTCATGGTTGGGCATCCGTACCCCTACCGTGGGAAGTCCGGCTGTAACAAGATCCGGGATGACCGCTTTTTTGGGAAGAAGCAAGGTTAATGGTCCGGGCCAAAATGCCTCAGCCAGCTTTTCTGCTTTTTCAGGAATAGTGTTCACCAGGTTTTCAAGTGTTTCAATAGTGCCGATGTGTACGATCAACGGATCGAAAGAAGGGCGATTCTTAACATCGAATATTTTGATTACCGCATCCACATTCAGTGCATTGGCGGCAAGCCCATAGACTGTTTCAGTGGGGATCGCCACAAGCTCACCACCTGACAAAATTTGCATTGCAACCTGTATATCCCTACCGATTACAGTCATTGGGGGTTTGATTATTTAGCGAATCTATCATTAATCTATTATAAATCGTTATTATTTTTCTTTAAATTATCGATGGCATACAATTATCTTTTATATCTTTAGAATAATTTAATTGAAGGTGATTATTGGATTATTTGACCTGATTTTTATAATACATACAGTACTAAACCTGATAGATCATGAGTAATAACACCAGAAAAATTATACGGATCATCTCCATAGTAATCGTCCTGATCATTGTGTTTATGCAACTCGACATACTTAACATCCGATGGGCGGCTCTTCAGGATAATAAAATATGGCTGCTGGTAATCGCCTATTTCATGTTGCTTATATCTGCCAGAGGATAGAATAAGGTTTAAAGGGAGGATTCCTGTTTAACGATTTTTCCGGTCTAATCTTTTATCCCGGAGTATTAACCAGCCTGTTATTCCGGAGTATTAACCAGCCTGTTATTCCGGGGGGGCGTTAATCCATGTTTTTGAAAAATATTCAAATACCAATGAACAATGTTCAATTAATGCTCATTTTTTAAACCATTCTGAGAGGTTTGTAATTTCAGGAATTGATCATTCAGAAATTAATTGGTTATTGGCTAATGGGATTTGAGCATTAATTGAATCATCAAATAATGGTTATTTAATGATCAAATCTCATTCCCAAAATCCTTCCAAAATATTGATTGTCCGAATTTTTTCCGAAAACTGGTCATCAATAACCTTTATGCTTTTTCCTGAAAGAAAAAATAGTTTATTTTAACCCCGGGGAATTAGAATTATGAGTTACGAATGGTTATACCTGATCGGCGGACTGGTAATCGGCGGGACCGCTGCCTTTCTGATCACGAAATTGTATATTGAAACACGAAGGGTTCTCTCAAGGCAGGAAAAAGAAGAACTGGATAATAAATTGAATAACCTGGCATTAGAGAACCGTTTGAAACAGGAGCAGTATGATTCATTATTGAACGATCATGCCCAGCTTAAAGAAGAAATTGATGTGGAAAGGAGCCGGAGCCTGGAGCTGAACAATAAGCTTATCTCCACCGAATCGGATTATAAAAATCTTCAGGAAAAACTGGAAACCCAGAAGAAAGAGATAGAGAAACTTCAGGAAAGATTTGCCTTTGAATTCAGGAACCTGGCCAATCAGATATTCGAAGAAAAAAGCAAAAAGTTCACCGACCAGAATAAACTTAACCTGGGCGAGATTCTCAACCCCTTGCGCGAAAAGATCTCCGAATTTGAAAAAAAGGTTGAACAGACCAACAAGGAAAACATTGAACGAAACAGCAGCCTTAAAGAGCAGATCGCCAGTCTGAAAGAACTTAATCAGAAGATTACCAAGGATGCAGAGAACCTGACCAGGGCCCTAAAAGGGGAATCCAAAACCCAGGGCAGCTGGGGAGAGTTCATACTGGAAAGCATCCTTGAAAAATCAGGCCTGGAAAAGGGAAGGGAATATACGGTCCAACAGTCCTTTACCTCTGAATCCGGACGCCTTCAACCCGATGTGATCATTAACCTGCCGGATAAGAAAAATATTGTGATTGACTCCAAAGTGTCGCTGATCGCTTATGAAAAATATACCCGGGCCGAAACGGATGAGGAACAGCAAAAGTACATGATCGAACATATCGGCTCTGTCAGAAAACATCTTAAAGATCTCAACAGTAAAAATTACCAACAGATCTATGAACTGGAGGGCCTCGATTTCGTGCTTTTATTCATGCCCATCGAGCCGGCTTTCGGCCTGGCCGTGCAGCATGATGACCAGCTCTTCACCGACGCCTATGAAAAAAATATCGTGATCGTGAGCCCTTCCACCCTGATCGCCACTTTGCGGACCATAGCCAGCATATGGAGGCAGGAATACCAGAACCGGAACGCCATGGAAATTGCCAGGCAAAGCGGACTCCTTTACGACAAATTCAAATTGTTTACCGATGATCTGGTAAAAGTGGGTGACAACCTGAAGCTTACCCGCAAAAGTTATGAGGCCGCAATGAATAAATTATCCGAGGGAAAGGATAATCTGATCCGTAAAACCGAGCGATTAAAGGAACTCGGGGCCAGGGCTTCAAAATCGATGGACCAGCGATTGCTGGACAAGAGTGAATGAATCCGGCATGTCCAGGTGGCAGGACTTTGAGAAAAGGAGATCGACGGATGATTCAATAAGTTGTGCATATCTTAACTCATCATATGACTTGGAGTTATGTGATGAGTGCCGACTTGAAGTCATATAATGAGTGCCGAAAAATAAATAAAAAAAATTTTCGCACTGAATAAATTTTCATATAATTTTATTTCTGTTCAAACCTATAAATTAAATACGTTCCATGAAACCAGCTTACGATTACAATGAGATGTTTCAACTGGCAGATAGCTTTGTGAACCACACCCGGTGTCATATTTTCCTTACAGGCAAAGCAGGAAGCGGAAAGACCACCTTTTTACATCATATAAAGAATAATTCAGCCAAAAAATCCGTGGTGGTTGCCCCTACGGGTGTAGCCGCGATAAATGCCGGGGGTATGACCATCCACTCATTCTTCCAGATACCGATCGGCACATACATATCTGATCCCGCAACTTTAACGGAAATCAGTCATTTCCCCAGGGCCGTCCATACCCGTCCCGAATTGTTGAAAAAACTCCGGATGAACTCTCAAAAAAGAAAGCTTATCCAGGAACTCGAACTGCTGATCATCGATGAAGTTTCAATGGTCCGGGCCGACCTGATGGATGCGCTGGATGCGGTCTTGCGGTATATAAGAAAAAATAACAGGCAACCTTTCGGCGGACTCCAGGTTTTGATGATCGGCGATCTCTATCAATTACCTCCGGTAGTGCCCGGGGATGATAAACAGTTACTGGCGGGGTCTTATAAAAATCCGTATTTCTTCAGTGCCCGGGTCATGAAGGACCTTCCCCTCGTAAAGCTTGAACTGGATAAGATCTACAGGCAGCAGGATGGAAAATTCCTTGGAATACTGAATAAGATCCGCGAGAACCGGTTGGATGAAACCGGTCTGGATTATCTGAACAGCTTTTACAAACCCGGTTTCAAACCTCCCGAAAAAGAAAACTTCATCACACTTTGCTCCCATCATTACAAGGCAAATGCCATTAACGATAAAGAATTGAAAAAGCTCCCCGGCAAATTATATCAATTCGGAGCGGAAATCGAAGGTGACTTCAACGAATCGGCCACTCCGGCCGACCAGACTTTAGTCCTGAAAAAGGGAGCCCAGGTGATGTTCATCAAAAAT
Organism: uncultured Roseivirgaceae bacterium; assembly: GCA_964543195.1. GTDB lineage: Bacteria > Bacteroidota > Bacteroidia > Cytophagales > Cyclobacteriaceae > JAGTVG01. The sequence goes on along the minus strand of CAZIXF010000002.1, from coordinate 53,885 downwards.
GACAAGAATGAAAGCAAACGGTATTATAATGGCAAGATCGGGGTAATCAAAGAAATCGATGAAGATGAAATAACCGTATACTTCCCGGGGGAAGAAGGTTTATTATCGCTGGAAAAAGAAGAGTGGACCAATATAAGATACTCCCTTGACGAAAAGACAAAAACCATCTCCGAAAAGATACTCGGTACGTTCCGGCAGTATCCGATCCGGCTTGCCTGGGCGATCACCATTCATAAAAGCCAGGGGCTTACCTTCGACCAGGCGATAATAGATGCCGGCGACTCCTTTGCGAGTGGACAGGTTTACGTAGCCTTAAGCCGGTTACGAAGCCTCGATGGACTGGTTTTAAGCACTCCCCTTCAAAAAAGCAGCATCCGGGCTGATGATCCTATACAGGAAATGGATGCCTTCCCGGATCGTGATCAATTGATTGAAAAGCTCAACAGGGAACAAAAACTTTACCTGGAATCCCTGATCCACAAAAGCATGAACTGGGATTCGTTTAGTACCTACTTCAATGACTTTATTCAGGAATACAGAAAAAAGGATGTAACCTATAGTGAAGATGCGGTTCGCCTCGGCCTGCATTGCCTGAAAAAGGGAGAAGAATTAAAAAAGGTGGCCCAAAAGTTCGATTCCAACATATCAAAATTGCTGGCTATGGGTAAGGATCGTTATCCCAGGCTATCGGAGCGTATGAAGGATTCCAGGTCGTATTTTAATAAAATAATGGAAGAAGAATTGGGAAATCCTTTGAATGACCATTATTACCAAATGGAAAAGAAACCACGGATGAAGAAATATCTCATGGCCTTGCTGGGGCTGAAAAAAACCGTGGCTGTAAAAAAAGAAGAGATCGACCAGGCATGCAGACTGGCAGAAGGACTGGCCCGCGGAGCCGGAATTTCCCAACTACTTGAATCAATAAAGGAGCAGAAGAAAAAATCGGAGGAGATACCGCCCCCGGAAATAAAATCGCATAAACCCCAAAAGGGTGACAGCCGGAAACTGAGTTACGAAATGTATCAAAGCGGTAAATCCATTGAAGAGATCGCGACGGAAAGGATGCTTACTGGAGGCACGATCGAATCCCATCTTCTTCACTATGTAAAAGAAGGCGAAGTGGATGTATACGATTTTGTGACAAAAGAAGAATATGAGACCATCAGCAGGGAATTGAAAAAACGGACCTGGGACAGCCTTTCCGAAGTAAAATATCTTCTGAACGACAAATTCAGTTATAACGAGATCAAAGCGGTATTATATCATCTCCAGGCCAGTTATAAACCCTGAAAACTTTTTCGTCATCAATCCCTGTTTTCATCACGGAAAGTGATCCGTTTAGTGGATCGGGGGTTTGACCGGGTGATATGACCAGGTGGTTTCACCGGGTGGTTTGATCCGGATGATTTGACCGGAAGGTTTTATCGGGTGGTTTTATCGGTTAGTTTGACAGGGTGATTTGATCCGGTGGTTTGATCCGGTGGTTTGATCTGATTATGTGATCCGGTGGCCGGGTCAGGTGGCAGTGTCCGGTTACAGGATCCTGTAACAAGATCGGATATCAGAAAGCGGTTAGAGAAACTTAGTTCCGCCCAAAATTACAAATACCAGGTTCTATACTTAACCGGCAAGATACTTAAAAGCTTCATACACCAGGAAGGCGGGCCATACAATCGCTTTCAGGAAACCCAGAACGCCCATCCAGAAACCGGCAGCGTTGGATATGAAATAGATAGCGGCTCCGATAAAACCGAACCCGTAAACGGCACCTGATTGAGGACATTGATAATTTCTGCTCATTTTATAACTTGTTAAAATTTTTTAGGTATAATAATTTGAATTCTGTTCTCCTTCATTCAACGACCACAATCGAATAAATCTGCAGTTTTGGTACGGTGAAAATAACCTTTCCATTCCTGTATTGATGGTCCAATTTCCTGTTTTCCGGCATTACCCTGACTGACCGTGGATTTTCAGGATGTAACAACTTGATCTCCAGATCGGTCACGGGGAGCACATGTTCGACAAGGGAATGGGCATGACCTGGTCTTTTATCCCGGTAATGATTGACAAGATGAACCTGTTTCTGCTCACCTTTTTTCATCAAGACCACTTCCACCGTGGAAGGCACATCCGCCTCAATGATCTTTTCAGGGATAACCATGTCGATCAAATTGATGAACATGTTTTTCAGGTTCCATTGATTTCGATGGGCATAGGCATAAAAAATATCGTGGCTTAAATAGGCTGCTTTCCCACTCCCATAGTCGTTAATGGTTATTGCCGGATACCCTGTATATTTGTCCTGTGGTGAAGAACCATGGATAAACCGGCCGTCCTCCATTAACAATACATCCCAGAGTTCGCCAAGTACAGTGGCCGTAGTATTTTCTACAAGAACACAGGGACCGAATGCCTGTTGAGGCATATCCAGCACTTCTTTTTTCAGTTGCGAGTCAAGGATCTTTATATAGGAGTGATCAAACTCATATTCTCCCTTGTACTCAATACCGAAAAGATCACCAAGCACGAATGAGGCAGTATTTTCAAATGACGGATCCTGAGTCCCTGTAAAGCCCGTTGCGATCACACTTTTCCCGTTATGCACGAATTCCCGCAGGGCATCGGCAAGTTCTTTGCCGATATACCGCTGACCGGGGAGGATAACAAGTTCATAAGATTTCAATGACTTTAATAGGGTTTTTTCATCCAGAATATTAAATTGGATCCCGTTCTCGAGTAACATTCTATACAGGGCTCTCAAACCGGTATCTTCGATAAACAGGGTTGGATCACCGGTAAAATGGGCGGCAGATGAATTCAAAATGGCGATATAGGGAACTGTTTCCGCATCCTTACAGATCTCCTCCCTTTCTTTCACAAACTCAAAAGTCTTTCGGTATTCCTCCATCAGGGCGTCTTCAACGAAAAATTCAGGCCGGATCTGGTAGCCGATCCAGGTCCTTCCCCCGTTTGCCATCACTGCCGCGCATTCCTGCTTCATGGTTTCCGCCGGTTTCACTCCCCAGTCACCCCACCAGGCAAGAAATGCAGAGTTCATGGTGTCAAAGGGTTTATCCAATGTGGCCCAGTTTTTCGCTATAAAGCTGGCCTCGGAAACCTGATCATAAGGCAGAATATCGAGCGACAAAAATCCGAGATCATCCGGAGGTATCTCAGGCTGCCGGAAAGTATAGGACCAGTTTATACTGACAAGAATATCAGGATCACCACGATGCACGGCATCGATAGCTTCCTTTCTAAGCCTTTTCCCCTCGGAAAGCAGCCATTCAATATAAGTTTCCCAAACGGGATCCTTTTTGCTTTTTGGATATTTATTACCCGTATCTCTGACAAATTTTTGTTTGGCATGTACATCATCCGGTTCCGAGACATATAAAAAATCAAAAAACAACCCGTCCACATCATAATTGGACGAAAATTCCTCGAGAACAGGCAACAGCATCTGGTCAAAATAGGGACTGAACAGGGATACCGTATGTTTAACGGTATCACCGGATTCCTGCCTCATCAACCATTCCGGGTGATATTGGGTGGCCGCCTCCCCACCCCGGACGTTAAAATAGGCAATTACCTTGATATCCTTTTCATGGCAGGCCCTGATCTGCTCTTCGATCATATCGAGATCTTCAGGTAATTTGGGATGGACATAGCCATGGGTTCCTTCCCGGTAATATCTCCATCCCCGGAAACATAGGGCATGAATGGAAACCGCCTGAACATGAGCATCTTCCAGTTGTTCGGCCCACCGGCCGGCATCGAACCGGGCCGCGACATCCCGGGCTGCCTGATAGGTATGATAATCAAAAAAGAGTTTCCGGTAGGTATCATGATACCAGGTCCGGTTTTCCACGGATGATTGACCGTTAAGGCCCATTATTGTCGATAGAGATAAAATGGCGGTCATCAAACAAAACCGCAGGGTATAAAGTGAGCTATTCATGATCGTAAATTCATTTAAAAAATGGGGGCGTGTCCCGTTAAAAAAAGACCATTATATATTCAATTCCCGTTGCTTCCGGTGCTTCCGGTGTTTCCGGTGTTTCCGGTGTTTCCGTTGCCTCCGGTGTTTCCGTTGCCTCCGGAAATTTAGATGTTAATTGAAAAAGATCAAAATATCAGTAAAAGAAAACCGGCTCAACCATACTTGTCCCATCTGATCTTCCAGTCCGACAGGTAATTCTGCTTAATGATATATGCCGGAAATTATTCTTCCCTTGCAGGATGAAGAATTACCGGGTTCTTTCTTCTTATTCACTAACGGCCTGCAGGTCCACGTCCTCTTCCCCTTTGAGGTATTTATCCAGGAACAGCCTGATCTTTCGATATCCTTCGATCTCGTTTTCCTTTTTCACAAACCCATGACCTTCATCTTCAAAGAGAACATATTCCACCGGTACGCTATTGGCCCGCACGGCCTCCACTATCTCGTCGGACTCCACCTGGAGTACCCGTGGATCGTTGGCGCCCTGCATCACCATCAGGGGTTTGGTAACGTTTTCAGCGTGGAAAAGCGGGGAGATCTCATACAATCGCACTGAATCGGCCGTTTCAGGATTCCCCATTTCGGTATATAACGCTTCCTTGAACGATTCCCACCATGGTGGGATGGACCGGAGAGTTCTCAGCCAGTTGGTTACCCCGAATATATTGACACCCACATCAAAAGCCTCCGGCTGAAAGGTAAGGGCTGCCATGACCATATACCCCCCGTACGAGCCCCCTATGATCCCTCTCTTGGTGTTATCGATTACATTGGTCCCTGCCAGGAAATCCTTTGCTTCCACACAATCCTTAAGATCCACATCGCCGTGTCGCCGGTCATCCATTTTATAAAATGTTTTGCCGTAACCCGAACTGCCCCGGTTATTAACAGCCAGAATGGCATAACCATGATTGACAAGGTATTGGATCAGTGCAAAATATGACAACCTCGATTGTCCTCCGGGACCTCCGTGTACCCATACCAGAGCCGGCACCGGGTTCTCTTCCGATGCTGTATGAGGTTTATAATAGATGGCCGGGATCTCCAGTCCGTCAAAGGATTCATACCGGATCACCTCTCCGGCTACGAGATCTTCCGGGTCGATTTCAGGATTGAGCGTATCGGTCAGTTTTTTGTATTCACCTGTCTCAAAGTTATATACATAGATGTTGGAAGGCGCTTTGGAGCTGCTCAGCGTAAATCGCATCAGTTTCTCACTACGTGATATACTGACGGACGAAATGCTGCCCCCCTCAAAATCCGGGAACTGAACCTCGGATCCATCCTCCAGTTTTACAATCCTGATACTGGTCTGGGCATCTTCATTGATACCATACACCCTGTATTTTTCATTCCAGGAGTTATAGACATACCAGATATCCCAGTCGGATTCATACACTTTTTCCCTTTCCCCGCTTTCAATATGGTACTTCATTAAGTAAGCAAACTCACTTCCTTCATCTGTTAAATAATACAGGTTTTCATTGATCAGATCGAAAAACTGAGGATTGTGATTCACTTCCCCTTCATGAGGAGAAATGTGTTTCATTTCTGTGGTCTCCACGTTATACAGGTACATCTCATTGTTACTGGTGGTAATGGATTTGATCAGGGCCAGGTATTTTTTGTCTTTGGATAGCGATACCACGTCCAGTCCTTCGGTATTCTCAAAGATCATCCGGGGTTCAAACGTGCTTATATCCATTTCATAGAAATCGAAATACCGTTCATCCCTCTTATTGGTAGTGAAAAAGAAGCTTTTGCCATCTCTGGCCCAGGTGAAAAACCGGGATTTTTTACCGGACCAGGGTGTAAGGTCCTGCGTTGATCCATCCTGGTCCACCAGGTAAATATGGTTGATCTCATTTCCACCGCTGTCGCTGGAATAAAGTATACGATCATCTTCAGGAAAAAAGGATATGGCAAATATGGATTCATTTTCCGAATCGGTAAGCTGGATCGCCTCGTTGCCGTCTACAGGCAACGCAAAAGCGTTGTATATCCCGGTACGGTTACTGGTGGCAAGGATCATGGATTCGTCCGGGGAAAAACCGTCCGCGAAAATATTCTCGTTCTGATAAAATTGTTCAATGGTGTATCGTTGAATTTCCCGGGCAGGTTGTTCTGTATCCTGGGGCTGACAGGCCAGGAAAATAACCGACAGTATAAACAAAAGAAACTTTTTCATGATATTTAACAGGTTTAATTGGCGTTGCAAATTATAAAAAAAATAGTAAACCCCGAATAAACACATCTCCACAACTCCACAACTCCACAACTCCCCATCTCCACAACTCCACACCTCCACAACTCCACACCTCCACACCTCCACACCTCCCCATCCCCTCTACTCATACCTCAACGTAGTGGCCGGATTGATCCGGGCAGCCCTGACCGACTGGTAACTGACCGTCAGCAAAGCTACGGTCAAAGCGGCGAGACCACTAAGTATGAAAATCCAGAGATTTATATCTGTTCGGTAAGCAAAATTCTTTAGCCAGTCATTGATGACAAGGTAGGCAGGTACAACCGCGATGAGAAAAGCAATACCGATAAACTTGACAAATTCCATCGACATCAGGCGGGCGATGGAAAAGCCTGAAGCGCCCATGGCCTTCCGGATACCGATCTCTTTGGTACGCTGTTCGGCCGTATAGGCGGCAAGCCCGAACAATCCCAGACAGGCGATCAATATGGCCAGCACCGTAAATATGCTGAACAGCACGCCCATTCGCTGTTCGGATTCATATAATGAATTAAACGTTTCATCAAGGAAAGTAAACTCAAAAGGTTCGTTGGGAGCCACTTCCTTCCATTTACTCTCGATCAGAGGCACCACCTCACGTGGATTGTCTGTATTATACCTGACTGACATTACATTCCCCCAATTGCCAAAACGGATCAACAGCGGCCGGACCTTGGACCGCAGGGATTCAAAATTAAAGTCTTTCACCACACCGATCACCCTCAGTTCGAGAGGTTCATTATCATTAAACGAAATAAGTTTTTCTCCAACGGGTTCTTCCCAACCCATTTCTTCAACCACTGCCTGATTAACAAGCATAGCTGTTGAGTCCGAGGGAAAATCCCTGGAAAAATCCCTTCCTTCTGCCAGTTCGTAACCCATAACCTCCAGGTGGTCATGATCCGCGAAATACACACCGATGATATGATCTTCGTCCAGACCCGGTTTCCTGAAAATGGTGGTGTTGTTCACCCCGGGAATCACATGATTACTGTAACTGGCTGCTTCGATCATCGATTCCTGCATCAAGGCATCTTTGAAAGCCTGCCTGTTCGATTCCAGTCGATTGACATTGGAAATAACCAGCACTTTATGTTTATTGAATCCCAAATTCTTGTTTTGTGTGTACTGAATCTGGTTATACACCAGTATAGTACATATGATCAGAAGGATGGAAATGGAAAACTGAAGGATCACCAGCAACCCCCTGACCCTGCCGCTTTTTGTTCCTTTGGAAGCACTCCCTTTCAGGACCTCGGTGATCCTGAAATTGGTTAGATAAAAGGCAGGATAACTTCCGGATAACAGCCCGACGACCAGGATCAACCCGATTATTCCTGAGATAATTTCAGGTTTTAACAACACGGACAATTCGAGCGACTTACCGGCCAGCTGGTTGAATTGAGGAAGAAATAGGATCACCAACAAGATGGCAAAAACCACTGCCAGAAAACTGTAAATCAATGACTCTACCAGGAATTGACCGATTAATTGCCGCTTCAACGAACCAAACGTCTTCCGCATCCCCACTTCCCTGGCCCGTCCGGCCGATTTGGCAGTAGACAAGTTCATGAAATTAATGGATGCGATGAGCAGGATAAACAAGCCTATGGCAGAGAAAATATAAATGTATTTGATGTCTCCCGGTGGCTCCAGTTCGTAATCAACCATGGAATGCAGGTGAATGTCTTTCACGGGATCGATAAAATAACCATAAGCCCCTTCCTGATCCAGGAATTGCTCGATGGTAATGCCAAGAAACTGCTGGAGCTGCGGACCTACATACTTGGGTATGATCTCCTCATTCAGAATGCGTTCCACCTCCCCTATTTCTGTATTTTCATTGGTCACGAAATAGGTATGTAAACTATTGCTTAACCATTGGTCCGATCGCCCGAAATCATTGGAGTTGAACGATACCAGGTAATTATATTTAAAATGAGAATTATGGGGTGGATCCTCCGTAATACCGGTAATTTTCATGGCTGTGTTATCGTTACTGAAGGTCAGTATTTTGCCAAGCTTTTCTTCGTCCCCAAAAAATTTTTCAGCCATACTTTCGGTTAGAACCATGGAATTGGGTTCCTTAAGGGCTGTCCCGGGATCGCCTTCAATCAGTTTAAAGGAAAAGAATTTAAAAAAATTGGAATCGGTATGAAATATCAGATCATCCGTAAATACCTTATCTTCATAACGGATCACCACATCATTCCATTCCCACAATCGAAGGGCACTTTCTACTCCCGGAACTTCATTCACCATGGCCTGTGCCAGTGGAGGGGGTGTATTGGCAGCATATATCTCCTGACCAGCCAGTTTTCCATGTAATTCCACCCTGTACATATGGTCGATCCTGGCATGAAACCGGTCGTAACTCAGTTCATCCATAATATAGAGAATGATGAACAGGGTAGCGGCCACGCCAATGGTAAGCCCCGCGATATTGATAAAAGAATAAAACTTCCGCTTCAGGATATTGCGGACAGCAACAAGAAAATAGTTACGTAACATAGGCCAATTATTTGAGCTCTTTATGGGATATGATGCAAAATTGGTATAATAGGTTACACCGGCAAGCCGTTTTTATATCAACGGTTTAAAATAAGGATAAGGATAAATACAACCTGCCCGTTCGGATACCCCCGGCAACCCTAATTCCCTAATTACGCGTCAATCCAATGCTTCCATCCTGAACCGTTCTACAGCCGGAGTAATATGCCCGGTTTCCATGATCTCCCTGATCCTGTCCGCCACATCCGGATATTCATCCGCTATATTATGAAGCTCCTGTATATCATTTTCAAGGTCGAACAACTGGATCTCCAGATTCCCCTCCCGGATATTTTCCCTCAAACCCTTCCATTTACCCATCCTCACCGCCTGTTGGCCGCCATATGCCGGAAATTCCCAGTAAAGAAAATCATGATTCTCCTGATCGGTTCTTCCCATCAATTCCGGTAAAAAACTGATCCCGTCATTGGGATAGGACTCCTTGATGCCTGTCAGCTCGAGGAAAGTGGGCATCATATCATAAAATACACTGACATGTTCGGATACCGTACGGGGTTCAATTTTGCCGGGCCAGCTGACGATCAACGGCACCCGGATACCTCCTTCATGGAGAGAACCCTTTATCCATCCGCGCTCCTCCTTGAAAGGACCGGCACTGTTGAAATAATTGGAATCGGCGCCTCCGGCAAAGGTGGGCCCGTTATCACTGGTAAACAGAAATATGGTATTTTCATACTTTCCCAGCTCTTTTATTTTTTCCACGATCTCGCCTACCTGGAAATCAAGGTAATCGACCATTGCGGCATAAGTGGCCCTGGGAGTACGGTTCGGGAAATATCCCTGATCACCCAGATAGGGTTCTTCGGGGCCGATCTTGTTCCTGTATTTTTCAACAAATTTCTCAGGTGCCTGCAATGGCACATGTGGTATCGGCGTGGCAAAATAAAGGAAAAAGGGATCATCCTGATTATTTTCCAGAAACCCCAGGGTTTCCTCGAGCATAAGCTCAGGAGCATACTGTGATAGATTATATTGATCATAGCTTGCCGGATCATCCGGATCGGCTCCCTCATTGAGCCTGGTCCCCGGCACCACGAGCTTATTATCGAGCCACACCTTCTCATCATTTTTCCAGAGATGCCTGGGATAATAGGTATGGGCCTGCCGCTGGCAGTTATAACCAAAGAAGAAATCAAAACCCTGGTTGCCCGCTGTACCCTCCGTAAAAGGCGCGCCCAGACCCCATTTCCCGACACAGGCTGTACGATAGCCCTGCTTTTTAAAGATCTCTGCCACGGTAATTATGCTGTCCGGTAAAGGAAACTGCCCTTCCAATCCGGGATCCTGCACAGCTTTGGCAAAATCCCAGACATCACCCCGTTCTCCCCATTCATGATTACCCCGGATGAAAGCATGTCCCGAATGTTTGCCGGTAAGTATTACACAGCGAGCTGGAGCACAAACCGGTGCTCCTGAATAAAACTGTGTAAACCGCATTCCTTCACTGGCTAGCTGATCGATATTCGGGGTTTCAATGATCTCTTGCCCATAGCAACCCAGCTCACCATATCCCAGATCATCGGCCAGGATCAATACAATATTGGGTTGAGCCGGTTCCTGAGACTGATTCCTGCATGAAAATCCCAGCAGGATGATTATGAATAAAATTGCGGATGATCTAATTATTACCGGCATAGTCATTCAGGTTATTCACAAGTATGATCGTATAAGTCACGGTGGGCGACCAGTATTCGGTAGTCCACCACCAGCCCGGATACAAGGCAATGTCATCTTTCGGATGATTGCTTCCGATACCCGTCATCACTCCTCCGGTCAACTCGGGCGTATGAGGCTTGAATTCTCCTGCCGTGGTTTTGAAAAGTGCGGGTTGATTATATCCTATGTCTGTAACCGTACTGGCATTATATGGATTGGCACCATAGATCCAGTCCAGTTGTCGCTGAGCTGTTTTTATATATTCCGGTTTATCCAGGATCTCCCCGGCAACCACCAGTCCGGCCCCGTTCCTGGAGAGATGTTGATTCATCCCCACATGCAGAAAATTCTTGTACCAGTAAGGACCGATCTTTTTCCCGCTTTCCAAGGTATCCTTACTCAAAAGCCATGGGATAACCGAGAAGGCATTGGTCTTTTCAACCACGGAATAATAATCCTCTGCAAACGCCTGCATAGCGCTTTTTGCCCTTTCCGACAGCGGATGATCCGGAAAAGTCCGGATGAAATCAGCCATTCCCATCATGGCCAGGCCACCTTCCCGGGTTCCACCCGCATCCAGATCGAAAAAATGGTTGCCGATAACTTCCCCGCCTTCTTTCTGCATCGATAACAGCCGGGAAAGATAATCTTCGGCATCCCGCCGGTATTTTTCATTACCAGTAGCCTTGAAAAGATTTGAAATGGCCGTAACGGCCAGGCCAAAATCCTCATGATTATTTATATCACTATTATTCTTAACCCATTCCCAGGCCCGTTCCGCTGCATCGATACACTTAGCGGTATAATCCGGGTCAAGCTCCCTGAACTTTATAGCAATGATCGACTCGGCAGCGATAAAAGCCAGGTGAGAATTCACGTCTGTCGGCCTGGTAATGATGGTCCGGTCGTCCTCAGTGCCCACTATATTATCGGTCCATTTATTCTCCCTATAGCCTTCCCAGGTAAACCCCACATAATGGAGCAGATGACCATCGGGCTCCTGCATGGAGAAAAGAAATTTATTGCCCCACCTGATCTCTTCCAGCATTTCCTCATCAGAAATGCCCCCGACGCCTTTTTCAGCTACCCTGGCCAGGGCGTAAAGTAACAAAGAATTACCTTTGGCCGGCTTACGAAGATCGTTCGCATCGTACCACCCGCCCGTTACATCCTGGTATTCCCCGTTATCCTGCCGGATTCCGTCATCGAGATGGTTAGCCGGTGCCCATCCTTCGTCCGGATGACCACTACGCTGAAGGTTAATATAGGTAAGATGTTTCTTCAGGCACTCTCCATATACATCATCCCTGATCTCAAAAATAACAGAGCGCATGGTGTCACTGGTGATATAATACCTTCCGGGAGCGGTAAATTTACTGAAATCTCCTCTCAGGTAGTCACCCAGGTCACCTTCGACAGGTTCAAACTGCCCTGAAAAGGCTATCTCGCCACTTTCTTCATTGACCAGGCTGAAAGATACAGGATCACGACCATGACGATAACAGGTTTTAAAACTTTCAGAAGGAAAACCGGCATGATTGACAAGGATATCACCCGGATAATGATATATCCTGATTTTGTCCGATTCTCCTTTCAGTGTCAGGCTGGCCATGGCCCAGTTGGCATAATCGGCAAAACTCCCGTCTTCCGTAGGATCGGCCACGAGGGTCAATCGTTCTGCCCCGTTCAGGTTCACGTCTATCTGGCGGGGTGGCGTGGCTACATTCATCAATCCACTTGAATAATGAAGCTTACCATCGAGAAAGACCTTGAATATCACCGTTCCACCCTTAGTAAAATCGTAATGGTCGACTTTATTATCATACACATAGGAGGCTACATTGCCCAGTTCGTCCCGGGTTTCCGGGGAGTGGAATTTCCTGACATCTTCATCCACCCCTACCCAGGCACTGAATTTTACACCTTTTTTGTTCAGATCGATGTGCAGGGTGCTTGGCGCATGGGTGCCCAGCCCCCATTTATACTCATGTTCCCTGATCTCAAGGGTATCGCCGGTGAAATCAACCTGCCGCTTGGGTGGCCCGTAAGGATCCACGATCTCATTAAACGGGATTTCATCCAGATATATGGTAGTGACTTCATCCGGTTCAGTCTTACAACGGAAAAAAAACAGCAGTAAAATAAAAAAATAGAATGTCCGCTTCATTGTTTTTAGGTATGTTATCAATTTACTTCCAGTTCATCTCTCGAGGGTATGGCAGGAAATGGATTATGAGGTTCGGTCTGGTACCAGAAGGCCACCGACGCAATATCATCCTGCAAGGGTAAATACCGGCCTCCGCTACGCCATCCCAACGCCTGAATGGTCACTTTAAGATCATCTTCAAACCGTATAGGATCGGTAATATGCCACCGGTACATGCCAAAGCGGGTTTGAGACTTATTGAGAAGCGCTTCACTGGGCTCTATTACATGAAATCCGGCATAGGGGGTAGTATAATTAATATATCCCCATTCCCCGTCTTCTCCCGGCCCTGCAAATCCGTACGAACCGCAGAAATAATCTTCCGTTCCTGTACCGCAGATCGTAGGGAAGTCAGTATCGCCATCCATGTAAAATTTGATCTCACCTTCTCCCCACCATCCACTGCTGTTGGTTTGCCAGGCCATATAGGTTCCCACAAAATGACCTTTTCCTTTAATCCCATCCACAATCGTGAATACTTCCTTATAATCCACAGGATTTTCTCTCCTGAACTGAGCATGAAAATATGCCGCATCGTCCGGTATACCGGTCAGGGTATAATTGATCTGGTAATATAGCCGCATTTCTTCCGTGCCGATATTCTCCATCGTGATCTTTGCGTTTTTACGGAAAGGCATGACCCAGTAGGAATTAAAGGCACTCCCGGGATTTAAACAAACGGCAAGGGAGGAGATCTGTTTAAAGGTTTGCCAGCCTGCTGCAAAAAAGTCACCGACAGGCACCTCGACTGAAGGATTGTCTTCATCATCCCAGTACATTCTGAGTACGGAAAACCGCCAATGACCGGTAGGGGTCATCCAGATCTGCTGAATGGCTCCAGGACCATCAATTTCTGCAAGGGTAAAGGTTTCACCCGGTTTTATTATGACATAAGGGTTTACCTTCCAGCCCTGACCCAGATCACGGGCCGCATGGGCAGCCGTGCCTTCTTCCAGGGTAGCCATTCCCCCTTTTCCTTTCTCACCGGTAAAATTCTCCGGACTGATAGACCGGGTTTTGGCATCCGACAAGCGGTAGAGGTTATCCATATTCGTGCCTACCCCGTTAAAATTCTGCGCCATAACAGAAAAAGGCAGGATAATGATTAGTGAAATGATCGGAGTGAAAAATTTATTCATGTTCGTGATATTTTATGATTTCTGAAAAAATTAACTGGCTCTGAATTTATTGACTTTTTATGTGAATTGCCAACATGACGTCGAGTTAAATATGGAAACAGACTTGAATAGTTAAACTGAAGATCAAACTTTAGGAGCAAACTAAAGAAGCTGATTGAAGGAGCTGATTTGACTTGTGGATTTGACTTGTGGATCTGACTTGTGGATCTGACTTGTGGATCTGACTTGTGGATTTGATTTGTGGATCTGACTTGTGGATTTGATTTGTGGATTTGATTTGTGGAGGATGCCTGCATTCCGATTGCTATTTATCATTAAGCGGAGCGAAAAACAATCATTGCAAGAATTACATTGTATCACAAGCTATACATAAAAACCCCAACTGTCCGGTTTTGATACAGTTTTTATATCTAAAATAACATGTAATCGTTTGATTTTCAGCATTTTAACTTTTTTGGCATGCCATTGGCGCTTTTTAAATCAAATAATTTTGAAACCAATAAACTTTAACGATATGAAAACCATGAATTTAAACACAGTGCTTTTGACTTTGATCTTAACTGCCGGCATCACGATACTCAATTCAAATGAGGCATCTGCCAAACCGGTCAACTCCATGCTGAATGATTATACTACGGAATATACCCGGTTTGAGGAATTCATCAGCCAATTTGAAAACAATGATGATTCGGCCGAAATCAGGATATATGATACCGACCATAATCTGATCGCAACAGGCAATGCTGAGAACAGAAGAATAAAAAAGCTTATTTCAAGATCTGATCTTCTGACAGAGGTTGACAATACCCAATACTACAAACTCAGTTATGATCAGACCCTGGAAGCGGTATATCAATTTGCAGTAAAGTAATTCCCAATTCCCATAGTCCAATAAACAAGTGAATAACTCATAGTATGACTTCAAGTCATACTATGAGGTTTTATGATCGACTTGAAGCCATACTGGGTAAATACGGATAAAATTCGCCCCCAAATTATGCGTATTTTTATTCCACAATTTATTCAGCAGTGGTCTTTATTCCATGCTGAATGAATAAGTCCCGGCTCCAACCTCAAGTATTATTTCCTTGTCATCAGCACTGATCATCCGGTAAATATCCTGGTCTGCCATGAGTGCCCCATTGGAGAAAACCTCATTGTCCGATTCCATTATCCGGTTGCCAAAAGAAGCGGGAAAATGTACTTCGGATGTTGTATTGGGAGGGATGGTCACATCCAGGGTAAAATTACCTTCCGATGTATTCCAGGAACTGGATAATAAGCCATAATACGTTTCAAGATCGGCTTCTGCCCAGCTCAGTCCCTCTGCAGGCTTCGGCGCTATAACGGACCGCTTGAACCCGGGTTCTTCCAGCACAGGTCGGATACCGGCCAGATATCCGTAATACCACTCACCCACTGAGCCCAGGGCAAAATGATTCCTGGAATTCATTCCTTCAGGTGGTTCAGAATCCGAATTCCATAATTCCCATACCGAAGTAGCACCCTGCTCGACCATATAACCCCAGGAGGGATAGGTGGTCTGCGTAGCCGTTTCGAAGGCCAGCTGATGATATCCATATTCCGTTAACACGGGAAGGATATATCCGGTACCTAAAAATCCCGTGGTAGGATGTTTACCCCTGTCTAGCACATTCTGAGCTATATTATCGGCTACCGCTTGCCTGTGTTCTTCCGGAACCAAACCGAAAGCAAGTGGCAGAAGATTAGCGGTCTGTGTGCCTCCGGGATACGTTTTAGCCTCTTCATCGAAATATTTCTCATTGAAAGCCTTCCTGATATGATCAGCCAGCTCGGTATAGGCGGCGGCATCATCTTCCCTGCCTGTAATTCCGGCCATCTGGCTGAGCAACTTGGTGCTGTAATAATAATAAGCAGCCGATATGGGCTGTCCAGGGGATTTCTCCACGGCTATCCAGTCGCCATAACCGAACCAGTCATTATCTTCATTTCGCCAGATATAAATATGATCTTCGCTTTTACCCCGCATATAATCAACCCAGGCCTTCATGCCCTCATAATTCTCTTCAATGATACGGGTATCACCACTGAACTTATGCACCACCCAGGGAATGATCATTACTGCATCACCCCAGGCAGGTTTGGATGGCCCGGTTACTACAATGGCAGGATTCACATCATGCACATAGCCTTCCGGTGCCTGGCAATCGGTAATGTCCCGCTCCCATTTGATATAAAAACTGGTCATGTCCATATTATAAAAGGATGTGGGGGCAAATATCTGTGCATCACCCATCCAGCCAAGCCGTTCATCCCGTTGCGGACAGTCGGTGGGTACACTATGCAGGTTTCCCCGCTGGCCACGCTTAATATTGCCATAAAAGGCATTGATGATATCACTCGAACAGGAAAACTCTCCCACCGGATCGGCATTGGAGTGAAAAATAAGGCCCGTCAACGTGGTCCTGTCAGGTTTTTTTTCAAGGCCCTCCACCTGGACATACCTGAATCCATGATAGGTGAAATAGGGCTCAAACTCTTCCACTCCATCTCCTTTGCAGGTATAATAATCGGTAGCTTTGGCGGTCCTCAGGTTTTCCTGGGCCACGGTGCCATCATCATGAAGCAGTTCGGCAAAACGCATCTGGATGGTGCTGCCCTCACGCTGTTCTACCTTCAGACGGGTATATCCTACCATATTCTTGCCGAAATCGAATACATAAACCCCTGGTTTCACTTCATTAATTTCTACCGGCACAAGCTGTTCCGTCACCTGGATAGGAGGCCCCTGCTGGGCCACCAGTTTAACCGGCTTATGATCTATCTGAACAGCATTTTCCCATGAACTGTCGTCAAATCCGGGAGAATTCCATCCCTCCTGCTCCATCCTGGCATCGTAGGTCACACCATGGTAGATGGTATTTTCCACGTAAGGGGAATAATCCAGTTTCCAGGTCGGATCGCTAACGATCGTTTCAGTTCCCGTACCGGTAGTCACCTCAATCTGTGTCAGCAGACGAAGGGGGCCTTCACTGTAGACATGAGCACCATCCCAGCCGAGTCCACTGCTCCACCACATATTACCCAACACGGCTCCCACAGCATTTTTACCCTCTGCAATTAAGGGAGTGATATCATAGGTCTGATACTGGATCTTCGTAGGATAATCCGTCCAGCCGGGTGTCAACAGGTCATTACCCACTTTTTGACCATTTATGTATAAAATATAATTGCCCAATCCGGTTACATATACCCTCGCTTTCTCAATCGAATCCCCGACATCAAATTCCTTTCGCAGCATTACTGACCTGGGGGGCGAACCGGTCTCGTTTTTACCAATCCACCGGGCACTCCAGTCTTCAGGTTCCAGCAAACCCATCTCCCAGTAAGCCGGCTGACTATAGACTGAAGGATTATCATTCCCATCCCAGGTTCGCACTTTCCAGTAATATCTTGTTTTGGAACCAAGTTCAGGCCCTTCATAAGTGACCAGGTGCGACTGGTCCGATTTTATCTTACCGGTATCCCAGATATCTCCTTCATCATCTTCGAGTATTTCAAACGATGAGGCCACAAGGATCTGGTAGGAGGTTTGTCTGGCTCCACGGGTATTATCATTGACCTTCCAGCTGAATTGGGGATTAAGCACATCGATCCCCACGGGATTGGTTTTATATTCACAATTCAATGAAAGAGGTGGCCCCGGATCTTCACCAGGAGCCATCCGGTCGCATTGTGACAAGAGAAAAAAGGTAGACGAAATCAACAAAATTGACAATAGTAAATTTTTCATAATATTCAGATTAAAAAAAAGCTGCCTCAACAAATTCCTGTCAATTCATCGGCTAGGACTGGTGAAACAGCTTTTGGATCATTTAATTCTATCAGGAATATCGCATGGTTTCCGGATTCCATTTCACGATACGCTTATTGAAATGACTTTCGTTGGCTGCAAGCGATGGACCGGCAGCTCTCAGGCCATAAGTGGCATCTTCAACGATCTTCTTGCCGTCGCGTACTGCAGCGATCAGGTTGGCCCAATGGTCATCCCGGTCGTCATAATTTTCCGGAGGGGTGAATACCATTTCACTCGGTGTATTCACCATTGGCGGCACATTATAATATTTCCGTTTATACTGTTCGATGAATTCTTCCTGAACATGCTCCGGATAGGTATACAACGCATCATATCCGCCATAACCCGGTTTTTCGGGAAGCGGATTTTTCTTTACGATCAGGTTGCCACCCACAAATTCCATGGCGCCTTCAGTGCCAACAAGCCGGAGCAGGGTTCCCTGTCCCCCGCCTCCATCGGTAAAGTTCACCCTGATCTGCATGGTGAACGCAGGATGAGTTTCGGCGTTGGGATAATCCACAAGACAGGCCAGAAAATCAGGAACATTCCGCCCGTCAGTCCAGTAACGGATTCCTCCTGAACCATACACCGTTTCGGGTCCCTGGCTGTCGATCACCCAGTGAAGCCAGGTAAACAGGTGTACGAAAAGGTCTCCGGCAATACCGGTGCCGTATGCCTGGTAATTTCTCCACCTGAAAAAACGTACCGGATCAAAAGGTACTTTTTCAGTATCCCCAAGAAATGTATCGAAATCAACATTATCGGGAGATGCATCCGGTGGTATGGAATATTGCCATGCCCCTAATGAAGAATGCCGGTCATTGACGGCTTCCACTGATATTAACTCTCCGATCTCACCTGCCAGATAGAGTTCCCTGGCCTTTTTAAGCATGATAGAACTGGCTCCCTGGCTTCCCACCTGGAATTTTGAATTATATTTCTTTTCAGCCTGGATCACTTTATGCCCTTCATCGATCTCCTGTACCATAGGCTTTTCACAATAGATGGCCTTGCCCGCCTTCATGGCATCGATGGCGATGATATCGTGCCAATGGTCCGGAGTAGCGACCAATACCACATCGATATCGTTACGGTCGAGGATCTCCCGGTAATCCCGGGTTGTAAAAATATCCTTACCGTACATTTCCTGGGCCCGGACCAGCCGGCCATCATACAAGTCGCAAAAAGCAGCGAGTTCTACCCCCGGTACCGTTAAAGCAGAATTGATATTAAAATGCGAAATGATACCTGTACCGATCACACCCAACCGCAACATATCATTGGCGGCTATTTTCTTGCCTTCAAGGGGATTGGGCTCCCGGCTAAGCTGGATCCTGTGAGAAGAACCCTTACTTAATGCCAGATAAGGGACTGAACCGGCCAGTAACGACCCCTGGGCCAGTCTTTTTACAAATTTCCGTCTTGAGAAACTTTTCTTATTTTTCATTGTATGTAAAAATTTATTTAAAAATTAATGATAATTCATTGATCCAAAAGTGACCTCAAGTTAAAAACTATTTTTAAAAAATGAGACTGCCTGATACATAAATTGAGGGATTCGGAGCTTCAATTTTTGTCCCCTCTTTAAAATTGACCTTTTCAGCTTCTCTTGTAAGGTTTGGGCCTTCGAATTATGTATCCGCACATTAGCCTTCAATTCTCATTCTTGTGTTACAATTTTTCCTCAATCTACTCTTTAAAACGCGGTAAAAACAATTTCCCCGACACCTTTTGCAAATCGGTGGGATGAGGTTCGCCCTTCATCCAGACCGGTGAAGTCCACACCGGAGCTTTTCCCATATTAAAATCAAAATACAACATTCAAAAATTATAACTAAAAATAAATATATATTATATTTAATCGCGTCGTATGGCCGAAATACTTAAAGAAAACATTATGAATATGCTGAAATCACAGATCTCAAAAAACAGTGGAATTAATAAATCTCTATTTTCCCACATTTTTATTACGCTGAGCATTTATACCCTTATTTCCTGTGCTCCCCCTGATAAAAAAGCCGGAGAGATGACAGAAATTCATCTTGCCGATACATTGGAAGAAAGCCTTTTTGCCAACCAGGTGGACCCATGGTATCCAAGGGTGATCGACACCCTGCATGGCGGTTATTTTTCCACTTTTGCCTATGACTGGGAAAAACTGGATAATCAAAGCAAGTCGATCGTATATATCGCCCGGCACATCTGGACCACTTCCTTTTTATACCAGCATTATCCCCAGTATCCCGAATTCCTGGATTATGCCGAGCATGGATTTCAGTTTTTGAAAAATGCCATTTGGGATAAAGAAGAAGGCGGATATTACATTACGGTCTCCCGGGAGGGAACTCCGGTCGACAGCATCATCGATCAGAAGCGGATCTACGGTCAGGCTTTTGCCATCTATGCCCTTGCCCAATATTATCTGGCCTCCGATAGCGAAGAAGCCCTGGAATGGGCCAAAAAATCATTTAACTGGATCGAGAAAAATCCTCACGACAAGGAATACGGCGGTTATTTTGAGTTTCTTCATCGTGACGGAACGCCTATCACGGTGGATGAACCCATGGAAATCAATATGAATGACTGGCGTGTTAAGGGATTTAAGGATTATAATAGCTCCATACATGTACTTGAGGCACTGACCACCCTGTATCAGGCATGGCCTGATGAACTGGTACGGGAAAGGCTCGATGAAATGTTCCACATTGTCAGGGATACCATGGTGACCGAGCCGGGGTACCTGCTTCTGTATTTTCATCCTGACTGGACGGTGGTATCCGGGGATGTACTTGATTCTGAAGCCGGTGATAATTCGTGGTATATGGATCATGTGACCTTCGGACATGATATTGAAACTGCATTTCTGCTGCTCGAGGCGGCCGAAGCACTGGGGGTTCATGATGAAAAAACAAGTAAAACCATAAAAATGCTGGTGGATCATACCCTTGAAAAAGGTTGGGATAAGGAAAATGGTGGGATCTATGATGCCGGAAAATATTATGCTCCTGACAGTATGGTGATCATCAACAAGAGCAAAAGCTGGTGGGGTGAAGCAGAAGCGCTCAACAGTCTTTTGCTGATGCATGAGATGTATCCGAATGATCCGAAAGGTTATTATTCCTATTTCGTGGATCAATGGGACTACATTAATACCTACCTTATAGACCATGAATATGGTGGATGGTTTAGCCATGGGATCGATCAGGATCCTGAGAGCAGGACAAGCCGCAAAGCCCATAACTGGAAAACCACTTATCATACGGGTAGGGCCATGGTCAATACCACCAAGCGACTGCATAACATGATCATCGAGGATGTGCAGGTGGCTCCGTATTAAGGTGAAAGCTAAAATGAAGGGGTTTTTTATCCTGTTCCGGATAAAAAATCATGAATTGAAAACATTTACGGCGGATAATTTCGTTATAACTGGAGAAAGTTGTTTTTATCCGGTCTGGTTATCGCTTGGTTATCCTGACCGGCATGGTTTTATGGCATTGGAATTCAAGCGGTTTGTTTTACCATGACCGGAGTATGGTATAATAGCTGGTCGTACTACCGGAGGCTGATTAACCCCGGACTGGAAGATCGAGTAATTTTAAGGAGCTTGACCGGTGCCTGCCGGATTGTGGTAATTTGTCCGGTTATATAATTGATCGTTAGTACAATGAAAAAAATCTTTTACCTTTTAATCATTCTGGTGCTGTCAGGATGTGAGGATGAATTTCCCGAATTCAATCCTTCTGTCGATCATGTATATGGCAATCAATTCATGGTATGGCAGAAAAAGGATATTATCCGTGACCTGTCCACCGGGGAGATCAGGATCAATGAATCAAGGGACATTATGCTGGAATTGATCCTGGAAGAGGACAGGATCCTGCGTTCGACAAACGGAGGCGAAACATTCGATACTTTGACGGATATACATATCTCACTTGATTCTATAGCTTATTGTTATCCCAATAATGGTTTTAAAGAATCTTTTTTTGTCACCGATATATTCAGAATGCCTGACGGGGATCCGCGAAATGAAGGAGTATCCTCTCCGAGGGATGAAAAGTTTCCCGAACTGAAGGATTTTTATCTTTTTCTGGAGCTGGAAAACAAAAAAAAGAGCCCGGGCGAAAACAGCGAGATCACCCATGTGCTCCTCATGTATGCCGAAGGGTACCCGGAATAGGAATTATTTGGTGATGTGGTGATTTGGTGATGTGTGGAGTTGTAGTAACGTCACTCCGAGGGCAAAGTCCGCGGGAGTCTCCTACTGTAGTAACGTCACTCCGAGGGCAAAGTCCGCGGGAGTCTCCTACTGTAGTAACG
>CAZIXF010000002.1:0-31801 GCA_964543195.1 uncultured Roseivirgaceae bacterium | reverse complement strand
TCACTCCGAGGACGGAGTCCGTGGGAGTCTCCTTGTCGGGATTCTTTCAATATATCCCGAGTGATCCTCTCCTGAAGTAATATCCAATATATTCTTCATGGGAGGAAATCTGTAAACTTTTTTTCAGGACGAGTCACAAATCACCAAATCACAAATTCACCATATCACTCACTCACCAAATCACAAATTCACCAAATCACCACATCACCAAATAATCAAACCGTGCATATCTCAATAGCCTGTTTCAGCGAAGCCAGCTTATCATCCCGGGTGGGAACGAACTCCTGACCCACGAAACCGGTAAATCCTGTTTCTTCGATGGCCCTCATGATGGCCGGATAATGCAGCTCCTGGGTGTCATCGATCTCATTTCTTCCGGGTACGCCCCCGGTGTGGTAATGCACGATGTATTGATGATTATCCCGGATAGTACGGATGATATCCCCTTCCATGATCTGCATGTGATAAATATCATAGAGCAGTTTGAAGCGGTCGGAACCAATCCGGTCACAAAGTTCCACACCCCAGGCCGTATGATCGCACATATATCCCTGGTGATCCACCTTGCTGTTGAGCAATTCCATCACGATATACACCTTATGCTTTTCGGCAAGGCCCAGGATCTTTTTCAGTCCTTTTTCACAGTTCCTGAGGCCCTGTTCATCATCCATGCCGTTGCGGTTGCCCGAAAGAGCAATGATATTTTCTATACCTGCTTTGGCGGCCACAGGAATAATTTCCTCATAGTTCTTTATCAGTGTGGGATGATATTGCGGATCGTTCCACCCTTTGGCAATACTGATCTCAGCCCCGTTTCCCATGGCACAGGTGAGTCCATGCTTTTGCAGAATGGGCCATTCATCCGCTCCGACCAGTTCCACTGATTCCAATCCCATCTTTTTACCTTCGATGCACATCTTTTCCAGGGGGATGCTGTTATAGCACCATCGGGATGCGGAATGCCTGATTTTCCCGGAGCGTTTCCCTGATCTTTCCATGGCGGGGGCACCGGTGGCAAATATCCCGGGGAGGCCTAATGCTGTGGCGCTGCCGAGTATCTTTTTAATTGCGGTTCTTCTGTTTTTATCAGCATTCATGATATTGAGACTTATTTTTTCAGTTTATTTAAAAAATTCAGGTATCCCGGAAAATTAAATCCGGTACGGGGATCAAATTATCAATTTCCTGAAATAAATACCAGAGCTTACCGAAAATACTTCGCCTATCATTCGAAAGAAATAAGGGATCCTGAAAGATCCCACGTCTCAAATCCAGCCTTGAAATTGCATTTTTTAAATAAAACCTCTAAATTCAGCAACTTACAGCGTTATATTCTTAAACTCAATTTAGGCACTTTTCAAAACATTATAATGATCCTGAAAAAATCATTGTTTTTTGTATTATTTTCAGGTTGTCTAATAGGATCCTTTCAACCTTCCTTTCCGCAAAATGCTCATCCATTCATAAAAAACAAAACCATACTCCGGGCTGATTCCCTCTTTCATTACAATGATGATTACGAAGGCTCAAAACGATTGTTTTTTAAAGCACTCAAAGAAATTGACAAGGATGACTGGGACCAATTAGCCTATGGATATACAAAACTTAGTAATGTATTTACTTCTCTAGGGAACTATTCAGAGGCTGAAAAATATTTAAATCGAGCGCACAAAATTATTACAAGTCACCTGGAATCAGATCATCCGGCAAAAGGTGAATTTCATTGTTATCTGGGAAAATACCTGCTAAGGAGGGAGTTGTTTGATTCTTCACTGTACCATATGAACCGATCGATTGAATTAAAGAGAAAACAAGATGATATAGGTAACATGAGCCTGACAGAAAGCCTTTTTTTCAAGGCGGAGTTACTTGTTAAATTGAATATTCAATCCGGAGCGGAAAAATTATACAGGGAGATTATTGATATATATAATGAAATATTCCCGGATGAAAACCACTTTTACGGACGGGTATACTCTTCATTGGCCTCATGTCTGAGGCAACAATTCGATTTTTCAAATGCAATAGCGTATGGAAAACGATCCGTGCAGATATTAAGACATGGACCAAGGGAAAACCCCAACCTGCTTGCAACTGCTATGATTATATTGGCCAATATTTATACAGATTATGGTGAACACGAATCATCCGTGCCCTTATACCTGGATATTCTGGATAAATTACATGAAACAGATAATGAATTATATTATTCCTGGCATGCTTATTCCCATTTGGCTCAATGTTATTATCAAATGGGAAAATTTGAAGAAGCTGAAAATTACCTGGATCAGTATATTAATATTATTAACTCAGAAAATCTTGGTATATCCATATTATCCTTTCATTATATTCTTTATGGTGATTTTTATATTCATACCCGGGAATTTGATAAGGCACGGAAATATCTGTTTACTGCAAAGAAATATTATGATAATGAATTAAAAAATGAGATAAGAGAGTCGATAGAATGTTATGAGAGGATTGGCAATTTTTACCTCGAATTAAACAGGTATGATTCTGCTTTAATTTATTTCCAGAAAACAATTACCAAACTGGTTGATGATTTTTCAAATGAAGATATATATGCCAATCCGGTTTTATCAGTGAATCCGGGAGAGCGGAAGCTTTATGACCTCCTTTATAAAAAGGCCGGTGCCTTCAGGAAAAAATTCAAAAAAACCCCCGACACCAGATACCTTAACGCAGCACTGGAGGTTTACCGGTTAATTGATGACTTAAACGATAATACCCGGAATTCTAAACTAAAGGATGCATCCCTTCTGTTATTAACTGAATACTATCGGGATGAATATGAAAAAGCCATTGAATCCGCCTTTCTATTGTTTAACAGAACCGATGATCCATACTATATTAAAGAAGCGTTCCATTTTATGGAAAAGAGTAAATATATGCTCGTTTTCGAAGCGTTGACGCTGGCAGAAAAAAGTGAAATGATAAACCTGCCGGATTCTATAAGAATCCTGAAGGATAGCCTTCGAATGATAAATGAACAGTATACTGCTCTACTTGATCAGGAAAAAGCAAAAGTTGATCCGGGCCTTAAGGATATCCAGCATCTGGAATCAAAGAAATTTGCTACAGAGAAAGCCCTTGATGAACTCAGAATATATATTTCAGAAACATTTCCGGAATATTATGAGATCAAATATGATTCATTGACAAGCAGTCTTAATGATTTTTCCAACTATTGTAAAAAATATAAATATACCGGAATTGAATATTTCTGGGGAAAGGAAAACATCTATTCAATCGGAATCGATGGTGATCAATATTTTTTTGAAAAAATACCAAGAACCAGGGAGTTAAATTCTTCAATTCAATTTATTCTTAAGGAGCTTTCCGGAACACCTGATTTCAAAGATGCATCCTATATAAAATTTATTAATAATGCTCATTTCGCTGGTAAAAATTTGATCGGTAATCTCTTAAGAAAAACTGACCGGAATGTTGAAAATCTTATTATCATACCGGATGGGCTTCTTGCTCAATTACCCTTTGAAGCCCTGTTAAGACATTATCCTGATTCCGGTTATACTGATTATTCCAGCCTTCCTTATTTGATTACCGAAACTACTATTCAATATGTATATTCTGTCAATCTGATGTTAACGGACAGGAAATATAAAAGAGAATCGAGTAAAAAACTAATCGCATTCAGTTATTCGGATATAGATGCACTGTCAGAAAACGGCATACGGTCAACTGATAACGAATTGCCCAGATCGGCCGTTGAACTTAATACGATAAAAAAAGTAATGAAAGGTGATAACCTGTTCTTGTATGCTGAAGAAGCCACTGAATATCAGTTTAAAACAAAAGCACCTGAATACAGTGTATTACATTTAGCGGTACATGGGGAAGCGGACACCACCTCAGCCCATAATTCAAAACTTATTTTTAAACACCATAATGACTCGCTGGAAGATGGAACCTTATTTATTCATGAGTTATATGACATTGATCTTTCTGGTACCCATCTGGCAGTTTTGAGTGCATGTGAAACAGGTATTGGAAAAGAGTTTTCCGGTGAGGGTGTTTTCAGCATTGCCAGAGGATTTGCCTATGCGGGATGCCCTTCAATCGTGATGAGCCTCTGGAAGGTAAGTGATGAATACACCTCAGAATTGATGTATGATTTTTATGCGGGCTTGAGAAAAGGAAAATCCACAAAAGAAGCCCTTAGGGAGGCCAAGCTGAAATTCCTAATGCAACATAATGAATATCAGGCACATCCTGCTAATTGGGCTTCTTTTGTAATGCTGGGCAAAGATATTAAGATAGATAATGAACAAGGTGATCTCTTTTGGATAGCCTCGATAATTTTCGCTATATTAGTTTTGCTGTTTTTACTTATCCGGTTTAAGGACCGACTTGATCGGGGTTCTTAATATCAGCTATCTCATTACTGGTCCATTTCTGGTATTTATTCTGCTTCCTTGTACCTAGCTTTTCTTTGGCCAGTTTAATGTATTGGTCTATCATAGGATAATTCTGATCACGCGGGCCTTTATTTGTATTGTATTCTACACCAACAGCTACTTCAATATCAGCAGTTACACCATTTACGGTAATCCTGGTATTTACAGTTTCAAATGTAACCGGTGTAACGGCAGGAAAAAATCTTGAGCCATTTCCCTTATCATCCTCTTCTTTTAAGTACAATTTCAAATGGCCATCACTATAATCTTGCAAAACTCCAAATCTACTTTCACTCGATGGATTGTTAACAGGGTCTTTTATTATTCCTTCAGGCATGGTAGTAGTGGTTTAGGTTGAAAATTGATCAAACTGTATCTGATATATTTTTATCCGTTCTTATTTATTTTTCAAGTTTGTCCAGTATCTCTGCGGCATCATCACTTTTGTTGTATTTCCCCGTCGATTCGATTTCTTCAAGCAATGGCCTTGCATTTACCACATCTCCTTCCTTCAGGTAACAGAGGCTCAGGTACCATTTGGCCTGGATCACCAGGCCCATATTATCTTCAATGATATTTGTGAACATTTCTTTAGCCTGAGCCGTCTGTCCGGTAGCGAGATATGCATTGCCTGCATACATCAAGACTTCAAGCCTGTTTTCATCCGTAACAGGAATTTCATTAAAAAGACCGATTGCCGACACATAATTCCCCTGATCGTAGGCAAGAAGGGCTTCCTGCAATAGTTCCTTTTCCTCGTCTGCGCTTCTTTTAATCCCTCCTCCGGCATTTTCAAACGGTTCAAAATACATATCCGCCAGTTGGACAGGTCCCATCTTGCCGGAGTAAAACGGATTGAAAAATATAATGGCTGCTGCTATGAGGACTGAAATGCTGGCTGCTATGGCATATTTATAATCACGAACGCCTCTCCAGAGACGCCGGACTTGTGTACCTGACCCTTCGCTTTGGTTTTTTTTAACCGGCAGCGACTGCTCCAGCCGGGCCAGTTTTTCCTCCATCGAGGTTTGACTGGCGGAACGCCGGATCCCCTCCACAAAACGGTCCATCTCATAATATAACTGACTGAACTCCGTATCCTCTTTCAGCTTTCTGCTGAACATCTCCAGTTCTTCCCGGGTGAGGTCTTCATCCAGGTAACGCTCAATAAGGTCAATATGGTCTTTATTATCTTTCATGATTCGTGTTTTACCGATTTTCTGTATTCCTCCAGGTATATCTTCCTGAGCCGGTTGACACACTTGTATTTTAAGTTTTTCGAAGTTTGCCTGTTTTTATATTTCATCTTCTCTGCGATCTCATCCATGGTAAGACTATGGAAATAGTATAATTCAAGCAGACTTTTGCATGGCTCGCCAAGTTTTTCAAGGCATTTTTCAACAAGCTGCAATGAATCCTCATACAGTTCATCATCCCACTTGCCGATATCGGGCATCTCAAGGGGATCTTCTTCCATCTGCCTGTAATACCTGACTTCCTCTTTTTTTTGTTCCAGGAACTTGTTTTTCCCTATGGCAAAAAGATAGGTTTTAATGCTGCTGTTCAGTTCGCTGAGTTTTTCAGTCTTTATATTATCATAAAGGGTGATAACGGCAAACTGATAGAGGTCCCTGGCATCATCTTCGGAACATTGATACTGATGACCCATCCACTTCACGAATTCGATCTTGTGCGCTTTGTAGATGACCTCAAGTTGGGCTTTATCTCCGTTTCGTATCTTTTCCAGTACCACCAGATCGTTTTTTGGTTCTGATCTTAATGGATTAAGTTCCCGCAGGTAACCCGCATATTTGGAAAAGATCCTTTGCACTATTTGCAAAAATGGATGAAAAAGCATCTACAAGTTATAAAAAATAGCCCATATTGTAAATAAACGGGGATTGTATCTTTAATAAAATTAAAAAACGTTCAGAAATCCGGCCTTTTACCCTGCTCACATCACCCTGACCGGGTTACCATCTCCTCCATCTTTAATTAAAGGTACATTTTGAAATAGAAATTCTTTTTGAAACCAAAATTACATTGTCATGAAAACTACATTAGCCATTATCGTTATCATGCTGATACCATTCCTGTTCAATACCAAAGATCACCTGGTGATCCGGGGACAGGTATCAGACAGAGAAACACATGAAGCGCTGACTGACTGTCATGTATATATAAATGACAAGTCGGCCGGCACCATAACCGATGCCAACGGGAAATTCAAACTGAGAGTTCCGTCAGAATGCAGAAATAAGATCCTTTATATCTCTCACATCGGTTACGGTAAATATATGGGAAAGGCACAACGGATCTCTGACAAACAACTTAATATCCGTTTGAATCCTGAACCCATTTGGCTGGATGCTCTTACAATCCGTCCAGATGACTCAGCGGATGAACAAACTGTAGCCGCTGCCTTGAGCCCGGTAAATAATTAATCAATACAACTTCAGCCGGGCGTTTTAAAATGGGGTCGGGCTGAAAAAACTTAGCACCCATGAAATTAGATCTTATACATATCGAAAGCCTGATCAGTTTAACCATCCGGTTGGTGATCGACCTGGGTGTTACGGGCATACTTATATTCGGTATTTATAAGCCCTCTTCAAACAAAAAAACCTTCACATTTACCCTCATCCTGTTCAATCTGATCATATTCATCATGGGTAACCTGATGACCAACATCTACCTGAGCTTCGGTTCGGGGCTGGGACTGTTTGCCATTTTTACCATGCTCAGATACCGCAGCGAAACGCTCAACCTCAAAGAAATGACCTATCTTTTTGTACTGATTGCAACCGGTTTTATCAATGCTGTCGGCGAGTCGATCAGTCTGGTGGAAATTATTCTTCTTAACGGAATTATCGTTGGGGTAATCTTCTGCCTGGAAAGATGCGGATTCTGCAAGTCACAGGATACCAAAAAGATCAAATACGATAATCTCGAACTGATCAGGCCGGCAGATAAAGAAAAATTACTGTCCGATATATATAATAAAACCGGGATACTGGCTAATGACCTGATCATAGAATCGGTGAATTTTTCAGATAATACGGCCAGTATAACACTTCTCTGCAGCGAAGATGGAACCCCCCATAAAAATGGCAAAAATGTCCATGGAAAAACAATCCGTTTACTGGATCGCACATCCATTGAACCGGATATTACCGGGAAAAGGATCGGGCATTTGAAAGTGGAAAAATAATCTGATTGCAACTTTAAAGCTACGAAGACACAAGGACACGAAGAATCACGTTCTTTTGTTATATGGCCACCAGGACACCAAGGCACAAAGGATCGTGGTCTTTTGTTATATGGCTACCAGGGCACCAAGGTTACACAGAATCTGGGAGCATTTATGTTTATATGATCCTGCGTTTTCCGGTGTTTTTATTTCCCTTATAACGGCAAAATGAAACAGTCCCATACTGAGCCTGATGGTATTTCGGCTCAGTTACATGGATTTATCCAAAAACTCAGCTTCATATTCAGGTTTCCGGGTACAATCCAGCTTAAACGCAAATATGAGGGTAGATAGGATCAGAACCGAAATACCAATGAACACCGGCATAAAACCGAGCCATTTGATCAATAGTCCGGCAGCCAGTGGAAATAAAATGATGGACAGGTTGCTTGCCCCTGCAATACCGGTGTAAAATGCACGGTTTTCTTCCTCCGTTATTTCAATCAGGATCCCGTCCTTGGCCACCCTGTATGAAGTAAAGAAAAACCCGGTAAGTATGAACATATATTGAAACATCGATGGAAAATTGATCATTACCAGTGCGACGAGAGGTATCACGCTTCCCAGTATCACGCTGCCGATCATCACCTGTTTGTATATGAACCGGCTCGATAACCTGAACAGTATATAGCCGACCAGGATCATCCCGGTAACCCGGAACAATAGGTAATTGCCCACCTGTCCGCCGGTCAACCCGAGATGGTCTTCGGCAAAGACGATAAGAAAAGGAAGAAGACTGATACCCAATCCCAGGCTGTTCAGCAGGATAATATAATATCTGAGATTAGGGTTCTGCCTGAACTCGTGGGGAATGTTACCGAATAACTTCAACAATCCCAGTTTATTCAGTTTCCCGGACCTGACCTCACGGATCTTCCAGAAACCCAACGACCCGGTAAAAAGCAGAAAGGCCGCCCCGATAAAAAGAATAGTATAATTTTCCGGAAAATCAAGCCGTTTCAGGATTTCCCGCACCACCAGGGCCGAAAAAAATATGCCGATACCGGAAATCAGTTGTTTTATAGAGAAAAACCGTTTCCGGCGCTCCTTCATTATGGATTTGCCCAGGATATCCACATAAGATACATTGGCAAAAGCCCCGCTTACCGAAAAAAGAAAGATCAGAACAAAGATCAGCATCAGCGCTATGCTGCCACTCACCCGGTCATACTCCAGAAGCAACAAGCCCAAGCACCCCAAAGCCACCACACGTAAGTTGATCCCTGTAAGCAGAAATTTCTTTTTTAAGGATGACCTGGACAGGTACCCTGAGAAAAACAACTGAAAAAAACTGGTCCCTCCAAGCAGGATGGCAGTCACCAGCCCGATATGGGTTGATCCGCCCCCGGCCTTCAGGATCATGGAAGGGATCACCGTATCCAGATCGATAAAGTTTGTGGTCAGGGCAAGAAATACTGCATGCCACAGGTATGATCGGTAATTATTTTTACTGATTTCCCTGGTTAGTTCCATTTCCGTTTTTCAGCTGAACAAAGGTACAGGGGTCGCATGGCAGTGCCAATATATTGGATATTTTTTGTAAATATTTAATCTTTGCAGCGATGTTGATTTTCGCGTACGGTTCAAACATGCTCCGTTCCCGGTTGCTTAACCGGATTTCTTCAGCCCGTAATGTAGGAAATGCTTTCCTGAAAAGCCACCGGTTATTATTCAATAAACGGGGTGACGACAGGTCAGCAAAAGCCAATGCCTGGTGTACGGGTAAACAGGCAGACGGCGTCTGGGGGGTGATCTGGGAGATCGACCGGAACCAGAAGCCCATACTCGACAAGATCGAAGGGTTGAATAAGGGTTACGGTGAAAAATATGAGACCGTGAGGATGGAAAATGGCGAAATGGTAAAAGTACAGTTGTATGTCGCCATGAAATCCTGGGTCGACTATAATCTGAAGCCATTTGACTGGTACTGGCATTTCGTGATAATGGGGGCCGTGGAAAACAAGCTCCCGGAATCCTACGTAAAACAGATGCTGAAGATTGAACCCATGATCGATGCCGATCAGGAACGTGTATTGAAAAACCGCAGGATCCTGGAACGATGCACCTGCACCAACGCTGCAGGACAAATCACTCAATCGCTCAATCTCCAAATCTCCAAATAAACTCGTGACCGGGCAGGGACTCGAACCCCGAACCTACAGCTTAGAAGGCTGTTGCTCTATCCAGTTGAGCTAACCGGCCGTTTTCAAAATGCAAATATAAACAACATCTGCAAGGGATTTGACCTCCATAAAGTAAAATATTAAAATTAACCGGTCAATAAATTCCAGCCGGCCCACATCAATTAATTTAATTTATTGATCCAAAGGGAATTAAATGGGCCCGGTTTTTGTTCTATTAAAGTAAAACCAAGATCAGGGTCATGAAAACCAGAATGCTACTTATCGCAGTGCTCAGTTTTACATGGACGAGCCTGAGTGCACAGTCCGGATGGAATTTTCCCGGTAATGAGAAAGATAGCCTGATAACCGCCGAAAAATATGCGTTGTTTTCCGATCATATCAAGTATAATGAATATAAACAAGCAGTACCGGACCTGCAGTGGCTTATCAATAATGTGCCGGACCTGAATGAATCAATCTATATCAACGGAATTAAAGTTTTTGAGAATCTTGCCGAAACCACGGAAGACCCCGTACAAAAACGAAGATATGAAGATTCAACCCTTCTGATGTATGATCTTCGGATTAAATATTACAATGATGAGGCCAATATTATGAATCGTAAAGCCTATACAGCTTACCGATTCTTTAAAAATGACAAAACCCTTTACAGGGACCTTTTTGAAATGTATGGGCGAACCGTTGCACTGAACGGCAACGAAGTGTGGGATCAGAACCTGCTGTCCTATATGGATGTGCTCAGAAGGTATAAGCTTGCCGGTGGGGAGATAACGGATCAGGAAATTCTGGAAATATATAATCAGTTAGCGGAAATTATCGAGCATAAAAAAACATTGGGGAAAAATCTGGACCGGCTGGACAGGATCAATGATAATGTAGACCGGTTACTTACGGATATCATCAGCGTGGAATGCGATTTCATACAGGATAAACTGGGTCAGAAATTACTTGATAATACGGATGACCTGGGACTGGCCAAACGTATTTTTGCACTATCACTGGCCGGGGGATGTTCGGACATTCCCATATTCATGGAGGCTATGAAAGTTATTCAGCAAAAAGAACCTTCCTTTGCCATAGCTAAACTGCTTGGTGACAGGTCCTATTTAAATAAGGATTACAACAGTGCACTTAAGTATTATGACCAGGCTATAGAATTGACGGACGATAATATTATAACAGGAAATCTGTATCTGAATCAGGCTACTGTTTACAATCTTAAGGGGAACAAACCTATGGCAAGAAAAAAAGCGTATGACGCACTTGATGCAGATCCCACCAAAAAGGATGCTTATAATTTTATCGGAAATTTGTACCTGGGAAGTTTTGAAGAATGTAAAAAAGGTCAGAATGAGGCGGAGGACAGAGCGATATTTATTTTAGCTTATGAAATGTTCAGGAGAGCAGGAAATTCCGAGGCTATGCAAAAGGTCAGAGAGCAGTTCCCCACCATGGAAACGATCCATATGAATAATATGAGTGAGGGCGACAAAGTCAATATCGGATGCTGGATCAATCAGTCGGTAACCATAGAAAGAAGATAACAGCCTACTTCCTGCGAACAAAAACAGCCACTACAGCTGAAGTCAGCATCCCCATAAGCAGGGCACCAATTATGCTCTGAACAATATAATTATCAAAACTGAAATATTCCAGGGCATCAACCCGGCTCATCTTACCCTGCTCCACAGAATAGTTTATTATGTGAGTAAAATATCCCGGGGAAATTAAATGATGAAAAATATACTGACTGAGCGGGCTGAGCAAAGCCACAATGCCACTTATTATTATTCCGGTAATAAATCCCTGTAACCAGTTCATTTTCCCGTTATAATAATTATTTCGCTTATCCCGCAAGGCAAACACATAAATGATGATCGCCGGGACGGCGAAAATATTGGTATACAGGGCATGTTTTTCAATATGTTCTCCATGCCAACCCATTAGCTTTTCGAATACCATCCAGGCAAGCTGGATCACGAAAAACAGCACCGCCCATTTAATCTCGATTGTATATTTTTTCATATCCTTTGTTTTTTATATAATATCAGAATAATCCTGTCAACCTGTTTCTGTTTATAAGTGGATGAAAGGTATTCCGGAATTATTACCTGCACGCCGTTTTTTTTATCCTAATGATATTAAAAATTTTTTTTATATCATACAGGGAGTTGTAATCAATAAAAATTCTTAACAATTTCTTAAATATGGAAGAAATAGTCTTCTCCGTAAAACATAATACCGTGTAACAGGTTTGTTTTATGGATCCATTTCCGCATTTTAGTTTTACAGGCCGATAATCCTATGAATCAAATCACTACCATTACCTTTTTCCGTTTCGATAAGTTAAAGGCAAAGGCCTGGGCATTTAAACAAATGGGGATTGCTCATCGGGATCTCTCCGGGATCCGGGGACAATCCTTTTATAAACTAATGGGAAGTGGCAGATGGGGGTTCAATCCATTTCCTGACTGGTCGGTATATGCCCTGTTGCAGGTGTGGAAAACAGAAGCAGATGCCTGGTTATTCCAATATGACTCATCCTTTATGCAGAATTATTTCCTGAAAGCCTCAGAGATCTGGTCTTTATTTCTTAAAAACATGAGTTCAAAAGGTGAATGGTCAGGAATCAATCCTTTCCGTAAAAGCGCTTCACTGGAAGAAAAAAACCCAAAAATAGTTGTGATTACCCGGGCAACCATTAAATGGAATAAACTGATCCCATTCTGGTCATATACACCAAAAGTTCAAAAAAGACTGAACGAAATGCCCGGACTTGTCTATACAAAAGGAATCGGTGAAGTTCCGGTCAGGCAAATGGCTACATTCAGTCTTTGG
Organism: uncultured Roseivirgaceae bacterium; assembly: GCA_964543195.1. GTDB lineage: Bacteria > Bacteroidota > Bacteroidia > Cytophagales > Cyclobacteriaceae > JAGTVG01. The sequence continues at coordinate 19,130 of CAZIXF010000002.1, read as the reverse complement.
GAAAATGAGGATGCCATGAAAAATTTTGCCTATGATGACAAATCTCACCAGGGTGCCATTGATCTGACCCGCCATCTCGACTGGTACGATGAAGAATTGTTTGCCCGGTTTCAACCCTACGCGTCGACAGGAACATGGTCGGGCAAATTAATGGTTCCGGAATTGAATTTTGTTCTTGCCGATAAAAAATTTCACGACGGCTGAACCGTTTTCTTCTGATATAACCGGAAATTTACAGTTGATAAAAAACCCGGGATTAAGTAAATTAACCTCGAAAATAATTTTTTAATATTTGACACGGGAAATTATGAAATCCAGAAAATTTACAAGAAGACAGGTACTGGCCACTACATCAGCAGGGGCTTTGGCTACTCTAATGCCCTGGCCGGTTCAATCATTTGGCATTAATATGAAAAATGCCGATAAGCTGGCTATAAAAGGTGGTTCTCCGGTAAGAACAGATGAATGGCCGGGCTGGCCGGTATGGGATAAAGATGCTGAAGACGGGATCGTTAAGATGCTCAGAAGTGGTAACTGGTGGCGTGGTAACGGTGGTCATGTGGAAGAATTCGAGAAAAAATATGCCGACATGATGGATGCAAAACGTTGCCTGGCAACCGCCAGTGGAACTACTGCATTACTGGTGGCTACCCATGTACTTGGAGTGGATGCAGGAGATGAAGTACTCGTATCGCCCTATACATTCATTGCCACCTATAATGTGATCTTCATGAATAAAGCACTTCCTGTCTTTGTCGACACGGATCCCGAGACTTTCCTGATCGATCCCGATAAGATCGAAGACCGGATTACAGACCGGACCTCAGCAATTATGCCTGTACATATCTATGGACTACCGGTTGACATGGATTCCGTAAATGCTATTGCGCGTAAACACAACCTGAAAGTGATTGAGGATGCCTGCCAGGCCTGGCTTGCAGAATACAAAGGAAAAAAATGCGGTACCCTGGGCGACCTGGGTTGTTTCAGTTTTCAGAATTCCAAACATATTCCCACCGGTGAAGGAGGAGCCATCGTGGGTAATAATGATGAGATCATGGACCGCTGCTATGCTTTTCACAATTGCGGAAGGCCTCACGGCACATTCCGGTGGGATGCTCCCTATCCAACACGCGGCAGCAACCGGAGGATGCAGCAATTTCAGGCCCTGATGCTGATTTCCCAGATGGAAAGGGCTCAGCGTGATGCCGATATACGGCTGGAAAATGCTTTGTACCTCGATAAAAAACTGAACGATATTCCAGGCATTATTCCTTACAAACCGGCCAGGGGAGCTTCACGCGCGGTATACCACATGTACCCGTTCAGATATAAAAAAGAAGTGTTCAACAATGTGCCCAAACAGCAATTCATGCAGGCTCTTCAGGCTGAAGGAGTCCCCTGTTCCGAAGGATACGGACCGCAGAACACCTATGGATTGATTGAAGAAGCATTGAATTCAAAGGGATATAAAAGGCTGTTCTCCAAACAAAGACTGGATCAGTACCGCGAAGAAAATCATCTGCCGGGCAATAATCAATTATGTGAAGAAGCGGTTTGTATATATCAGAGTAATCTGCTGGCCGGCAGAAAGGATATGGATGATATCGCCAATGCAATTACTAAAATTTATGAAAACCGGGATCAATTGTGATAGGACACCGGAGAAAACTGTTTTTTTACTGCATGAAAGTTGGAAAAGGCGCTGGAAAGGACAGGGATGACTGAATTGAAAAGGCTTGAATCCCGGGAAAGGTGTTGAATAAGAATTATTCCAACCCGTTGATATTATTAAAGTTTGTTATTTTTGATAAATAATTTATGCAGATGCGTTCCAGACCCCGGATTAAAATTTGTTGCATTGGGAACCTTGAAGAGGCCGTTACCTCGATCGATATGGGTGCATCGGCATTAGGCCTGGTGGGAAAGATGCCCAGCGGCCCGGGTACTATTCCGGATAATCTGATTAAAAAGATCGTGGAAAGGGTACCCCCTGCCATCGGGACGTTTCTGTTGACAAGCGAAACAACCGTGGAAAAGGTAGTGGCCCATCATAAAAAAGTAAATACGAATACTATCCAGTTGGTGGACCGGCTGAAGGATAGTAAATATAAATCGATACGTAAAAGATTGCCTGCTATCAAGCTCGTACAGGTAATACATGTGCAGGGTGAGGAGTCGGTTGATGAAGCTATAAAAGCATCTTCTCAGGTTGATGCCATTCTGCTGGACAGCGGAAATCCGGATCTCAAAGAGAAAGAATTAGGTGGTACGGGCAGGGTACATGACTGGAAGATCAGCCGCAAGATCGTCGATTCGGTAATTATACCGGTTTTCCTGGCAGGAGGTTTATTTTCGGGGAATGTACGACAGGCACTCGACATCGTGCAACCTTTTGGTGTGGATGTATGTAACGGGGTGAGGACCGGGGGAAAGCTTGACATGAGGAAGCTGGAAGCTTTTTTTAAAGCGGCAGAAAATAACTGACCAGATGCCTGCAATGGATGAGGAATTGAGGTATAGATCGATCAAAGAGAATTGGTTTTTTTATAGCAGTTAACCGGCATTGAGAGGATATGGGTTGATCGATCGATTGTTAAGTACGTAAACCTGAATAGTATCCCCGTTAGTTTTGATGATCTCTCCCTCTATCCCATTCTGAGCAAAGGCAGATTAATCAAGGTCAATACCATTAAAATTATAATGGCTGATTTCACTGAAAAATAAGATTTGATCTAAAAAAATATTTATTCAAAAAAATGATCCCGGGATTAGTTTCACATTAAAGATGTCAAAACTTAAAAATAATTTTAAATCAAATCTTCAATTAATTGATCCCGGAGGATATCAATACATGCCCCGGTAATCCTCTCTAGCCTTTTTCCGACCGCAACACCCGCGAATGATAAGAGCATCCAAAACCACTATGCGGATCCTTGTACCTTTCTATGGTCCCATCACGGGCAGGTTCCCGCGACGTATCCAGCAGTTCGTTGACTTCATCCTCAGTCAGGGGTTTGAAATCACGGACCACTTCCAGGTCAGACCGCAATTCTTCCGGTGTTTGCACCCCGCAAATCACAGTGCTCACAGGCAGGGATAGCGAATATTTCCGGCAGAGTTTCACAGGTACATTTAATTCACGTGGCAAACGTGCATTCTGCCCGGCCACTGATTTCATTCCCAACGGCCCAATATTCTTTTCATTCAATACCGGCAACACCCTTTTTTGAAAACTATTATAATGTGCATCAAGAATATTTGTGGGCAATTGAACTGCATCCCAGGCGAACCTGCTGATCATGTCGAGATGCATTTCCGGATACATGTGTCCCGAAAATCCTATATACCGGAGCTTACCTTCTTCCTTTGCTTCCAGCATGGCCTTCATACCTCCCTTTTCAGGATCGAAGATCCGTTCGGGATCCCCCTCATACTGGATAGAATGGAATTGCATGAGGTCTACATGATCTGTTCTTAATCTCCGGAGGCTGTCTTCAATATGCCGTTTTGTGCCTTCGTAATCACGGGCACACACTTTGGTCATGACGAAGGCTTTCTTTCTGTAATCATTCTGTGCCAATGCTTTACCCACCACTTCTTCCGATCTTCCATCGTTATACTCCCAGGCATTATCGAAAAAGTTTACTCCTGCATCTATCGCCTCATGGATCATCCGGATGCTCACCTTTTCTTCCGGCACACCGGTATCCCAGCCCCCATATCCGTATATGGAAATATGTTCACCGGTTTTACCCAGCGGTCGGGTAGGGATCCCTCCAGGGCGGTTGTGCTGATAATTCAGTACAACGGGGCCCATGGCTACACCGGCCATCAATGTCTTTATGAATTTCCTCCTTGTAAAATCCTTTCCCATTTATATTTGATCTTTTGGTTTATACAATTTCTTATTGTAAAGATTTTCTTCCAAATTTCAAAAAAATTTTTGGAATTCTCTTCACGAAAGCATCCCTTTTATAAAGAATATTAATTTACACCTGATTAACAAGTATAGCCTTTAAAAAATATTCTGCCTAATACCCATATTCTTTTATGTATCTTGTCATTATTTGAAGTAAAATGATATTTTTAAGTGCAATAACAGAACTCGCTTCGTGATATGTCAGAATATTTAGGAGAATTTATCGGGACCATGATCCTCACTGCCTTCGGAGGAGGAGTGGTCGCAGGCGTCGTTTTGAAAAACTCAAAAGCGGAAGGAGGCAGCTGGCTCCTGATTTGTATTGCCTGGGGTATGGGCGTCACACTGGCGATCTATGCCGTGGGAAATATCAGCGGCGCACATATCAACCCGGCTGTTACGGTAGGGTTTGCTGCTGCCGGCGCTTTTCCATGGGAAAAAGTACCAGGATATATAGGAGCACAAGTGCTGGGCGCATTCACCGGTGGGGTTATCGTGTGGTTGAATTATCTGCCCCACTGGAAGAAAACAGATGATCCAGCCTCTAAATTAGGTGTTTTCAGCACGGTCCCTGCCATAAGGTCTTATCCTTCGAATTTCATAAGTGAGTTGATAGGAACTTTTTTCCTGATCTTCGGTTTATTGTTTATCGGCGCTAATAAATTCACCGAGGGGTTGAACCCCATTGTGGTGGGCGCCCTGGTCAGTGCGATCGGGTTTTCCTTCGGAGGCACTACCGGATTTGCTATAAACCCTGCAAGGGATCTTGGCCCCCGTATTGCCCATTTTTTTCTGCCGATTCCCGGAAAAGATGGATCGGACTGGTCGTATTCATGGGTTCCGGTATTCGGACCTCTGCTTGGAGGCACAATGGGAGCAATGCTCTACCAGGCCTTATTCGAGAAAAAAATTTCCATTTCTCTCTGGTTGTTTTCCACTGTTACCGTGGTGATCATACTATATGCTTATTTGAAGAACAGAAAAAAATAAAACTGCTAGCTGATATGAAATACATTATATCCCTTGATCAGGGGACCACAAGTTCCAGGGCCGTGCTTTTTAATGAATCGGGTGAGATAGTCGACATCACTCATAAAGAGTTTGAACAGATCTTTCCGAAACCGGGATGGGTGGAACACGATCCGGAAGAAATCTGGAAAAGTCAGTATGATGTGTTTGTCAACCTGGTCAGAAAAAACAGTATTGACCCGAAAAGCATTGCCGCTATCGGGATCACTAACCAGCGAGAAACCACCCTGGTATGGGATAAAAAAACAGGTGAACCTGTGATGAATGCCATTGTATGGCAGGATAAAAGAACAGCCGATATTTGTGAGGAAATGAAGCAGGAAAATCTGGAACCGTATATCCGGGAAAATACGGGCCTGGTGATCGACTCCTATTTTTCAGCTACCAAGATCGCCTGGATGATGAGGAACCTAAATGGTGTTAAGAAACGTGCTCAGGATGGTGAACTGGTAATGGGTACTGTAGATACCTGGCTGATATGGAAGCTGACCAAGGGTAAGGTACATGCCACGGATTATACCAACGCATCGAGGACTTTATTATATAATATTAAAGAAACGGACTGGGATGATAAGCTGCTGGCCTATTTGAATATCCCCCGAAATATGATGCCTGAAGTTCACTCTTCTTCATATCATTACGGCGATTTTGAATTTGAAGGGGCAACCATTCCCATCGGAGGTGTCCTTGGCGATCAGCAGGCTGCCCTTTTTGGTCAGGCTTGTTTTGATATTGGATCAGCCAAAAATACATACGGCACCGGTTGCTTTGTATTGATGAATACAGGTGAACAAATGCATCATTCCAAGTCCGGCCTGATCACCACCATTGCCTGGGGGCTGGATAATAAAATAACCTACGCCCTCGAGGGAAGCATCTTTATTGCCGGCGCAGCCATACAATGGTTACGGGATGGGTTAAAACTGATCGATTCAGCCCCCGATTCATCTTTCTATGCAGAAAAAGCGGGCGACAGTAATGCGGTTTATGTGGTACCTGCTTTTGCGGGATTGGGTGCACCCTACTGGGATATGTACGCCAGGGGGGCCATGTTCGGCCTTACCCGGGATACCGGTAAAAACCATATCATTAAGGCAACCCTGCAATCACTGGCCTACCAGACCAAGGATGTGCTGGATGCCATGGAAAAAGATTCTGGTGTGAACACTAAAATTCTTAAAGTGGACGGAGGGGCAGCTGCCAACAATTATCTGATGCAGTTTCAGGCCGATATTCAGGGAGTGGAAGTTGAACGGCCGGAGGTGATCGAGTCCACGGCAAAAGGATCAGCCTATATGGCCGGAATTATGACCGGATTGTGGAAAAAGGAGGATATCATCAACAACCGCAGGATTGATAAGGTATATAAACCCCAAATGGACGATAAGACAAGGGAAAAACTCTATGCCGGTTGGCAGAAGGCTGTTCAAAGAACCACGGGATGGTTACAAAACTAATCTCAACAATATTTGTTATATAATTATTAGATTGTTGTGGACATGAAATCATTTTCCTTTTTTAACCGGGCGGAAATAAAAACAAGACTTGCCACTCAGCATTATGATATCATTGTGATTGGCGGCGGGATAACAGGAGCAGGGATAGCGCTCGATGCAGCATCCAGAGGACTTAAAGTGGCATTGATTGAAAAAAACGACTTTGCTTCAGGCACCAGCAGCAAGTCTACGAAACTGATCCATGGTGGATTAAGATACCTGAAACAGTTTCACGTAAAAATGGTGTCGGATGTGGGAAGGGAACGTAAAATTGTGCATGAATTGGCCCCCCACCTTGTGTTGCCGGAAAAAATGCTTCTCCCCATCATGAAAGGTGATTCGATGGGCAGGATCTCCATATCCATAGGATTAAAATTATATGACATGCTGGCAGGCGTGAAAGGTGATGACAGGAGAAAAATGCTCAACAGGAAAAAGACCCTTGAAACGGAACCCCTCCTTCCGGAAGACAGATTAACAGGCGGTGGATTATACGCCGAATACCGGACTGACGATGCCAGACTGACCTTAGAAATCATTAAAACGGCTTATAAAAACGGAGCAGACATTCTGAATTATGTCGAAGCGGAAGATTTTATCTATGAAAACAACCTGGTAAGTGGTGTGGAATGTTTCGATCATCTGAATAAGGAAAGCTTCGCGATACATGGAAAATTCGTGGTAAATGCCGGCGGACCCTGGGTGGATGACCTGCGAGAACTTAACCACTCAAAAAAAGGAAAACATCTGCATCTGACCAAGGGAGTTCACCTGGTGGTAGACAGGGAAAAACTACCGGTGAATCAATCCCTCTATTTTGAAATCGAAGATGGAAGAATGATCTTCATTATTCCGCGCGATAAATCCACCTATATCGGAACCACCGATACCGATTTTGAAGGAAACAAAGACAATATTCCCGTCACTCGTGCTGATGCCAAATACCTGATTACAGCGGTCAATGACATATTACCCTCCATCCAGCTATCAATTGAAGATGTGAAATCCAGCTGGGCAGGGTTGCGTCCCCTGATCTCGGAAGAGGGGAAAACAGCCTCCGAAATCTCCAGGAAGGATGAAATATTCATCTCGGAATCTGGCCTGATTTCGATGGCGGGCGGGAAATTGACCGGCTACCGCAAGATGGCTGATAACGTGGTGAATATGATCGGGAAAAAAATGATTGACAAATCTGTCCCGGGATGTAAAACGAAAAAGCTGCCTCTGCAGGGAAATTCGTTTTCAGGTCCCCGGGAAGTCTCCTCATTTATACAATCCGTTGAAAAAAAACTGAATGAACTGGATATCCCCCGGCATTATGCTGCATACCTGGTACATAATTACGGCGATCAAACTACGGTAATCCTGAAAGACATCGAAAATCAGAGGGGAAATGACCCGGAAGTAAAACTGATACTGGCAGAGCTTCATTTTTCTGTAGAAAATGAAATGGTATGTACCGTGCTGGATTTTGTTGAAAGAAGAACCGGAAGGCTATATTTTCACATTGAGACCATCCAGAAATACAGGAAAGAGATCCTTGAATATTTCCGGGAAAAATTCTCCTGGTCTGATAAAAAAGTCGAAGAGGAAAAAAACAAACTGAACAAGACCATTGAAAATTCACAGAATTTCAACTGATTATTGATTTTACAGGACCTTATCCTGGATGAATCGTTTATTATATGGCATTATATTACAATCATTGAATGCCCGGCCATTCATCCCTTGCGTATATTTTGATCATAAGCTCCGATCCCTTAATCTCCCGCAGGCAGGATGCTGCCCGAAAAAAAACTGCCTGACTGAAATCATCAATATATCAAACACCCCGTGCTGGCCTAATGATGGTTATGCTTACCGATACATTTGAAGTTAGACTGCCAGGTTAATCCGGACATATTTATTCAAGTTTTTCTATTGGTTTCCATAAAACCAAATTATTTGATCGTATTCGCGGCAAAAATAAACGCCCCGGGAAAGAGTTGCCCGGAGCGCCGAGATATATTAGTATTGAGTGTGCTGCTATTTCATATCGGCATGGAAATTATTGTAATTCTCCACCCCCATTGAGATCAGGATTTTCCATTGTATCCGGCCGATCTCGTAATGCTTGTTTTCCTTTTTGGCCAATTCGATTGCCTTAACATATTCAGCTTGTGCTTTTCTTATCTCACCTTTCAGTACATAATAATCGCCCTTCACCACCCGGTTATAAATGGTTTCCTTTATTTCAATGCTGTGACAGATCCAGTCATAGACTTCCCTGGAGATAATTCGCCTTTCTACCAGGGCATTGGCGCAATCAGCATAGATCTTCCAGTCTTTTGAATCCGCCTTTTCGATCTTCGCCTTATGTTTTGAAACCAGCTCTTCCACTTTTTGCTCGTCTCCCCCGGCCAAGGCAAAAGAAATTCCAATTAGAAGGCTCACTAACAAAAGGTTAATTTTTTTCATGATCAACATGGCTGTGTTTATTCTGCTATTATAAATGCGAATTACATGCCATCATTTATAACTTGTTGACTATAAGGTGATTGACTAAGTTTAATCAGACTCTGATTGTTCAAAACCGCACACTTTTTAAAAAAATACCGGTTTTTTTGTTCGATTTTATCTCACACAGAATGGGGGAATTCTGGTTATAGTGATCTTATGAGTTCATAATTTCTGATTCTTTTGATCATATTTTCGGCCTGCCGGCAGGTCAGTATTAAGGAGGGCATAATGGATGAAGGGCAGGAATGTTTCGTAATCAAAACCCCTTCAGCCACCTATTATTATCAGAAGGCTGCAGGTGGTTTTTCCAGTATGGTGGATCCTGATGGTAACGATTGGATCTCATTTAAAGAGGATAAATCTGAATCCTATCCTGAGCGTGCTGCCCCATAAAACAGACAAAATCATACGTTCCTGGATTGAATGAATTATATTATGTAATTTAGGAAAAACTCGATATACCGGTCATTCCGGAGTGTATTGGTTATTATTGGTTTACTATGAAAAAAATAATTTTTTGTTTGCTTTTTATTTTTACAAGCAAGGCCTCATACCCCCAGGAATTTTATGAAATATCAAGGGATGAAATGAAAGACAAGATCCATGGATACTGGGTAGGGCAGCTTGTGGGTAATTACCTGGGATTCCCCTTCGAAAACCTGTATACCGGTTCACCTATCCCGGTTTATATTGACCGGTATCTCGATTACCGGTCACTCGATAGTCTTGATGTAAAGATGAATATAAACGACCGGAGAGGATATACTCCTGTAATGGCCAATGCGCTGGATGGAGGCTGGACCGATGATGATACCGATATTGAATTCGTTACTCTTCATGCCCTTGAACTTTACGGGCTTGACCTGAATTATGAAGAAATCGCTGTCATGTGGAAAAAGCACATCAACCGGTTTATCTGGTCAGCTAACAGGAAAGCAAGGGATCTTATGGATGAAGGATTGGTGCCTCCTGCCACCGGATCGAAAGATAATAACCCCTACTGGTACCGGATCACATCCCAGCTGGTCAATGAGATATGGGGTGTGATTTATCCCGGAATGCTGGCAAAAGCATCGGAACGATCAGAGTGGGGTGCAAGGATCATGTGTGATGACTGGGCTACCCATGCTACCATCGCCTATGGAGTGATGTACAGCGCCGCTTTTTTTGAAAAGGACGTGAACAAACTGGTGGATATTGCCATTGACCATCTGCCGGAAAACAGCCCCTACCGTGAAGGTATGATCAATGTAGTACGATGGTATTCAGAAAATGAAAACTGGCAAGATACCCGAAAACTCATCCATGATCAGTATTATAACTCGGTGGATGGTTTTGAGGTCCCCTACAAGGTAGGAGGTGCAGTGGTGAACGGGTTAAACGGGATTTTGGCTATTCTTTATGGACAGGGCGATTTTACAAAAACAGTGGCTATAGCCACCACTGCCGGTTATGATTGTGACAATCAGGCAGCCACTTGCGGCGGGCTGATGGGCATTATCCATGGGGGCTCCGCCATTCCGGAATATCTTACTACAGGCCTGCCTCTGGGTCATTCATGGGATACGCCCTTCAATGATACGTACATAAATTATTCCCGTGATGAATTGCCGGCCTACAACCGGATCAGTCATATCGTGGAAAGGATCCTGGTTATCATGCAACAGGCAATTCTTGAGGAAGGTGGGACGATGGTCGAAAGAAACGGAAAAGTATATTATCGCATTCTGCTTAATTAACAGCATTTTTCAAAATAATGGATTATAATTATGCTCATGATCGGTACGCTTATCAATATTTCAAAATTTAAAATTATGGGAAGATCATTCTTTACTTTTTTCATGTTCGTACTGCTGATCCACTATGGAAGTTCAGCCCAGAATTTATTGGTGGATGAGTGGACTTACATAGAAATTGATTCGGAAAAGACAAAATGGGGTGACTATGCAGAACCTCAATGGCTTAGATATTTCGGCCTGGATATGGGTGATGTGAACGGCGATAGCTTAATGGACATTGTTTCCGGTCGGTATATCTATATCAACCCGGGCGGCAACATGGAAGCAGAATGGACCCGCATTGATATCGGGGAAAATCTCGACGGAATACTTTTTCTTGATGTCGACGGTGATGAATATGCCGATGTGATCGCCCAGGCCCTTCCTTCATTATACTGGGTGGAGGCCACCAATGTGGAAGGCACCATGTGGGAATACCGGGAAATCGGGAAGATCCCGGCTACCAGTCATACCAACAGCCAGGGATTTGAAAAAGGACAGTTCATTGAGGGAGGAAAAGAAGAATTCCTTATTGCCAGCGAAGGGGAAGTATACCTGTTCGAGATACCCGAAGATCCGGTAAATGAGCTTTGGAATAAATTTATCGCAGGGATCAATACGTCCGATGAGGGTATTGGAGTTGGCGACGTGGACATGGATGGTAATCTTGACTTTGCTGCCGGAAGAAGTCCCGAAAATGAACAGGAACCTACCATCCTGGTCTGGTTTGAAAATCCGGGATCCGTGCAGGAAAACTGGAAAGGTCAGGAGGTGGGCACATCCAATCATCCGATCGACCGGGTTGAGATCGCTGATCTGAATGGTGACGGTCGTTCCGACATCATAATCTCTGAAGAAAGATGGCCCGGGCAGGAACCCGATGGCAACCTGTTCTGGTATGAACAACCTGAAAACCAGGAGGAAAACTGGACGAGACATCGTGTAATAACCCAGTATTCGATGAACAACCTTGATGTGGCCGATATCGACCTGGATGGTGATATCGATATTCTGACAAGCGAACACAAGGGCCCCAGGCTTGAATCTCAGCTCTGGCTTAACGATGGAGAAGGAAATTTCGAAAAACTGGTCATTGATACCGGCATGGAAAGTCATCTTGGAACACAACTGGTGGACCTGGATCTTGATGGCGACCTGGACATAGTCAGTACCGGCTGGGATCAGTATCAGTATATCCACATCTGGAGAAATGATGCCATTCCTTCCGATAAGATAATATGGACTCATTATTCGACCGAAGACGGAGACCTGCCCGTTCCCAACCAGGGAAACCAGCAGACGGCAGCTCTCGTACTGGATATCGATAAAGACAGCATTAATGATTTTGTGATCACCGAAAGAACAGAGGCGCCTTCTGTGGTCTGGTATAAGTTCAATGATTATCGATGGGAAAGATTCATCATTGAAGATGAGCCCCTTCGAATAGAGGCCGGAGGTGCCAGTTACGATATTGATGGCGATGGTGACGAGGATATTGTATTTGGTGGGGAAAGCCGCAGCAACGAGGTCTGGTGGTGGGAAAATCCCTATCCCAACTATGACAGTGCCTGGGTACGGCGAACCATTAAATCATCCGGTGGCACAAAACATCATGATCAGATCTTTGGTGATTTCAATGCCGATGGAAAGCAGGAACTTGTTTTCTGGAATCAGGGTGATCAGCGTTTATATCTGGCAAAGATCCCGGAAGACCCGGAGGCCCTGGATACAGGTTTATGGGATCTGCAGGTCGTATATGGTTATAATACCGACAGCCAGATGGAACAGCTTGGTCAGGAAGGTTATCCCGGCTGGAAGGGAGTTCATGAACACGAAGGTCTGGCAAAGATAGATATTGACGGTGACAGTATCATGGACATCGTCGGAGGAGGCCGTTGGTTCAATTTCGATCCGGTAGATTCGGTCTACCAGGAAAATATCGTGGATGCCGGTTATACTTTCACCCGGGCAGCTGCCGCGCAACTCATTGAAGGAGGAAGGCCGGAGATCCTGCTGGTGGTGGGCGACGGTAAAGCCCCTTTAATGATGTATGAATACCGCCAGGGCACCTGGTTTGCCACCCAGTTGCTTGAAATGGTCGACAATGGCCATACCCTGCATGTACTGGATTTCAATAAGGATGGACATATGGATATATTCAGCGCTGAAATGCGATTTGGAGAAGGTAACCCGGACAGCAGGGCCCTGTTGATGCTGGGTGACGGTAAAGGAAATTTTAAAAAACGGATCCTCGTTCAGGGATATGGACTTCATGAGTCCTGGATCACCGACCTGGATGGGGATGGGGACTATGATATCCTGGGTAAACCCTACACATGGCAGGCGCCCAGACTGGACATCTGGATCAACGAAGGCATTGAGGAATAAACAGGCAAGGAGTATATGTGAATGATCACCTGGTGAATATCTGCGGGGACCCCGTTATGATTTTAAATTTCACCTTGTTATATTAGAGGATGCACGGCCATTGAAAAAACGTAAAAACATAATCCGTACAGGCCAGGCCCCACATGACCGCGAGGGGAACATGGGTCACGGAATGGATGTTCAATGGCCAGGGATTATGATATTGGTTAAACTAAAAATTAAATAAAATGATAAAAGACACCCTCTTTGGTTATACCCGGATCTTAAATGAAAATGTAAATTTCGGACTGCTGATTCTTCGTGTATTTGCAGGCCTGGCATTGGCACTTGCCCATGGGATCGGTAAGCTACCCCCATCGCAGGGATTCATCGATGGAATTTCCGATATGGGATTTTTTGCACCCGGATTTTTCGCCTGGGTTTCAGGTCTGACGGAATTTGTTGGAGGGGTCCTGGTTGCCATCGGTCTGGCTACCAGGCCTGCTGCCCTTTTTATAGGGATAAATATGGGTGTTGCCGCCTTCCTGAGTCATGCGGATGATCCCTTTATGGGCAAGGAAAAAGCCTTATTGTTTTTCTTCATTGCCTTATTTGTCTTCGTCACCGGAGCTGGGAAATACTCGTTTGACAGCCTGATTAACAAAAAATAAATTTCCTTCAGATTTTATTTGTAATTTCCGGGGTTGAACCAAACTCGAATTACCATGCGATCTGTTACATTGTTCCTGTTATCATCTATTACCGTTCTTACAGGCTTTTCCGTATCAGCCCAGGATTGGGCCATCGAACAGCTGGAGAATTCTCCGCGTCACCAGGAAAAAGTTGTTGTCCGGAATGGCGATAAGAAGATTTCCTCATTCCTGGTCTATCCCGAAGTATCTGAAGATGCCCTGTCCATTATCCTGATCCATGAAAACAGGGGGCTTAATGATTGGGCCCGGAGCATGGCCGACCAGGTGGCCGGTGAAGGATTTATCGTAATTGCGCCCGACCTCATATCCGGGATGGCTCCAGGCGAAGGGGACACACCTGATTTTCCTGACTCCGATGCAGCGCGGGAGGCTATCTATGAACTTGATCCCGATAAGGTAACTTCCGACCTGGATGCTGTATTTGAATACATTAAAAATCTGCCTGCCAGCAACGGAAAAGTGGCTGTCATGGGTTTTTGCTGGGGAGGTTCCCAGACATTCCGCTACGCCACAAACAACCGGGAGATCGAGGCTGCCTTTGTATTCTATGGCACCGCCCCCGACGACCAACAGGCCATCAACCGTATCGACGTGCCGGTTTATGGTTTCTACGGTGGAAACGACAACCGGGTAAACGCCACCATAGACCGGACTATACAAATGATGAATAGGGCCGGGAATCAATATGATCCTGTGATCTACGAAGGAGCCGGTCATGGATTCATGCGTTCTGGTCAGGCACCCGATGCGTCTCCGGCCAATGAAAAGGCCCGTGAACAGGCGATTGAGAGATTAATTGACCTTTTGAATGAATTATAAACCAGTTTCCAATATCACGTAAGTACGCATTTAATCGTCGGATGTCTCTAAATTTCATATTCATCGTATGACTCAAAGTTAAATACTCATCGTATGACTCCAGGTCGTACTCACCATACTCATCGTATGACTCTAAGTCATCCGATGAGTTCTCCAAATTATCCGATGAGTACGGGATAAGTACGGGTATGTCATCCGATGAGTAATATTCCTTGGATCAAACCTGGCGCAGGAATATATGCTTGTGCTTAGTTATATGGTGTAATTAATCTGCCAGTTTTTTATCCTGAGTAAGGAAGGACCTTAAACTCATTCAATGCCAAATACCTGCCAGGTATTGATGATATGCATCCGGCATATTTTTTCTTTCAGACAGAATACAAATAATTTATTTTTATTCTTCCGAACTTTAGGATAATTTCGAACCAACTATAAAGTTCAAAGCTTTAAACTTTAAACTCGTTAGAGGGTTGCCGGAGCGGTCGAACGGGGCGGTCTCGTGCCGCAGTCACGCTAAGGCGTGATGCAGGCATCCCTGACCCCGTAGGGGTTCGGGAAAAACCGTTTGAAAAAATGTGGTTAATCAGCTATTATTATGTTCTTTACGTATGTATTAAAAAGCGAGAAAAAAGGAACTCATTATTATGGTCACTGTCAAAACGTTGATATCAGGTTAAAACGACATAATGCCGGAAAAGTGAGATCCACTAAATCGAAAAGACCCTGGAAGTTGATTTATTTCGAAAAATTTCCAACCAGGTCCGAAGCCTATAAACGTGAATTGTATTTTAAATCCAGAGCCGGATATAAGCTTCTTAAGAAAAATAAAATAATCTAGAGGGTTGCCGGAGCGGTCGAACGGGGCGGTCTCGAAAACCGTTGTCCCTTTCGGGGGACCGGGGGTTCGAATCCCCCACCCTCTGCAAGTCAAAAGCCCTGGCACCACAGTGCCCGGGCTTTTTTTATTTTGGGTGCGTTGAAAGTTTACTTTCATAAGCAGGAAAAATAAAAAAGACCATTCGAACGAAGTGAGAAAAGGCTTTTGACTTATCAGAGCCAACAAAAGGGATCGCGACGAGGAACGAGGAGCAATCCCCCACCCTTTTTTACCTCCACCACTTACCGAATTACCATTTCAATCCTTTATCCTCCAATTGAATATTTCCTATATCTTCTCCGGCATCACATAGGGCTCCCGGTAATCCCTGGTCAGGAAACGGTCGGCATCCGGATCATCGACGAATTTTTCATTCTTTCCGTCAAAGACCAGTTTTCTCCCGGTCCGGTAGGCAATGTTTCCCAGCAGCATCATGGCAGTCGACATATGCCCCTGTTCTATTTCCGCCCTGAGGTCGTGCCGGTTACGTGACCGCATGCACTCCAGGAAATTAACGAAATGGGATTCTATTCCGGCCTCCTCCAGGGGATCGGGCTCCAGATCAGACTTTTTCACACTGGGCCCCGGTTCATTATTACGACCAAAATACACCTCATATCCATCCCCGCTCAGGTGCATCCATCCCTTCGACCCATAAAAGAAACAGCCTGTGGTATCTTCCTCCTCACGATTTGTAAAGAGGCTTCTGACCTCGGTCTCCATGATCCTTCCGTCATCGAACTCAAAAATCCCGACCTGTAGGTTCGGGATCTCCTGGTCGGAATCCCAGACGTAAAATCCACCACTACAGCTGATCTTTGACGGGTGGTCAAATTGCTTCATTCCCCAGCGGACCATATCCATCATATGGACGCCATTATTTCCGAATTCGGAGGTGGCGGTGTCCCAATACCAATGCCAGTTATAATGAAAATGGTTTTCATTAAAAGGGATCATGGGCGCCGGCCCACGATAAAGGTCCCAGTGAACACCATCCGGCACAGGACTGTCAGGTACCCGGCCTATGTTTTCTCGATGGCCGAAAACTACACCGCGTCCCATATAAATATCCCCGATAATTCCTTCGTGAAGCAACTTTATGGCCTGGTTGACATGACGGCTGCTGCGGTACTGTGTTCCTGCCTGAACGATCCGGTTGTATTTCCTCGCAGCCTGTACCATCTTGCGTCCTTCCTCTACCGTATAGGATATGGGTTTTTCTATATATACATCCTTTCCGGCCTGGCATGCCCATAGGGTTTGTAGTGCGTGCCAGTGATCCGGTGTGGATATGGAAATGGCATCGATTTCCCTGTTATCAAGCAACTCCCTGAAATCGACCACCGTCTCCGGCCTTGATCCGCCCAGTTTTTCAATGTCGGAAACAGCTTGTGGAAAGAGGTTTTCATCCACATCACAGATTACGGTTACCCGTGAATTATCGATCCTGGTAAAATTGGCCGTATGGCCGGTCCCACCATAATAATAGCCCCCGCGGCTCCTGATCCCCACCACCGCCACATTGATGGTTTCGTTCGGCTTGTTTTTTGCATATCCCTTGATATAGGCCGGAGCCCCAATGGCGAGACCGGCGGAAGCGGCCATCGATTTTTTAATAAATCTCCTTCGATTGATTGAGTCTTCCATAGTTTTGTATTTTTCCATGTGTTTATTGCCTTGATGTTAAAAATCCGGGAGCATGGTTCAGGTTCATTTTCAAGTATCCGTAAAAAAATCTACCCACAAATTATGGTTATTATTTCTCATTATCAAGGAGAATATTTTCCGGCTAAAACGTCAAAGATCATCTGAATTGGTTATGACCTCATAATCTGATATATATAAATATTAATTATAAGCCGGCCCATCCGGATCCCGTCCGATCCGGGAAATTACTACAGTGTATCTTATAATTGGAAAACTGATTCCAGCCCTGTTCATTTATCCAGGTTGCTTCCCGACAAATCGATCCACCTCAGAAAGGATGTCTTCCATACCCTGGTATTTTTTATACACCGCTCTTACATGATAGGTTCGTTTTTCACCGGCTTTCTGAGGTCCGGAAGTAAACCCGTAGTCTCCCGCCGCGAATTTTTAAGGAAAACAAGATACGGTGCCCTTGCAATGGCAGGAAGCACCATGCTGCCCGGTGCTGAAATCCGTCCCGAATTATTCAAATCCGGCGACGCTGTTGTTGAAACAGTAGATCAGGCCTGAAAGGAACCCTGGTTAGGAATAGAGCCTGCAGTTCCGGAAGAGGTGATCAATTAACGAACCCGGATTTATCAACTTTCGAAGGGATTAAAAAATCGCTTTTCGCAGCCTGGGCCGACGTGGGAAAAGAAAAAGCTGGCATTTTTGCATACTTCACCTTATTTTTAACCCCATCAGCCGGAATCAATATGATGTATTATCTTTAACTGATATTTGTAAATAGCCTATGAAATCAAATCGACGCGAATTTCTAATCCAATCCACCGCATGTGCCGCCGGTCTTACGCTTGGCCTGTACTCATGTGCTCAAAACAACAATAAGATCCTGAACGGAGTGCAGGATTTCATTCACCGGGTGGCCAATCCGGATGGTTCATTTCGCCCGGGTATCGACCCGGCATATAAGGGTACTTCCGATACCGGTTTATCGGGTATCGCCGCACCCACCTATGCCACCATACTTTGCCGGACATTCGGCTGGGATCTCCCCTATCCAGAAGAAACGCGCGAGTTTTTCCTGTCCAGTCAAAAACCGGATGGCGCATTTTATCATACCACCGGAAGCATGGATCCGGACGCTCCCCTTTCCAAATTATACAATACCACACAATCGATAGTGGCCCTCCGCCTGCTTGGTACCGGTCCAACATACGACCCCATGCCGGTCATCGAATATTTTTTCGCCAATAAACAATTTTCGGACCTGCCCCTGTATACCACCAGTTTTTTCCCGCTGTTCTTCTGTGCCTATGGTGAGCCCATGCCGGATCATGTCGACCGGAAAATGCAGGATTATATCCTCAGTGAACAGGCTGAGGACGGTTACCTGCAGGATCATGTAGCCGCCACCTTCCATGCCGCCCATTATTTCCGTCTCACCGGAAGACCCACTCCTAAAGCCGGTCCCATGGTGGAGCGGGTGCTGAAGGACCAGCAGGATGACGGCTCATGGCATCTTTTCGAACAGGCCTGGGATGTGCATGCCTGCTTTGATGCTTTGTTTATCCTGAAGCAGGTTGGCAACCAGCAGGATCCCCGGATCCGCGAAGCCTATAAAAAGGCCAATGATTGGATCCTGAGCTGCCGTCAGCCGGATGGGGGCTTCACCCATTTTCCGGATGGCAAGCATTCCGATATGGATGCCGTGTATTTCCAGGCCGGGGGACTGGTTGAAAGCGGATACCTTAAGGCCAGGAAAGATCTTGATAATGAGGAGATCCTCGGCTGGGGACATGCCATGGATCCTGACAAACAGTATTTCTGCCTGTAAGAACAAGATCCGGATCCGGCAAAAGGGAAGTGTATCTTTGTTTTCCTCTACCGGTATAATATTTTTATCACAATGGAAGTTTTAATTTTATCTTTTAACCCCGATTATTCATAAACCATTCTCAAAATAAACCGTTTTTACTATTT
>CAZIXF010000001.1:0-303751 GCA_964543195.1 uncultured Roseivirgaceae bacterium | reverse complement strand
ACATTTTCAGAAAGTTACGCGTATATTTTATTTTCTAATGACAGATTTGGGTTTATAGTTTTAGTTAGGAAGTTTGCAGCCGGCTGATTATTCCGGAGGTCTACAACCAACAGGAAAATCTCAGTAATGGTTTGACAGGTGAAAATCCCTGTCCAGGATACCTTATTTAGATCCCCTTATTATCCCTTTGCCCTCTGGTAAGCATTGTATAAAATTTTACTACAGGGAATAAAGGCCATGGGACGAATGCGTATTGACCTTACCATGAGACCAATTCTTTTAATACAATCTAAATTTATTTAATCTAAACATTTATTAAATAGATAGTATTTTCGGTTCAATATGGGGAAACACTGGCTAACTCAGCATTATCCCCTCTCCTTGGCTGCTATAGTATGATCCAGTCGGTATATGTACGATGGAGTTTGCCAAATTTTTCGGCCTCTTTTAATATGGGTTTCATTTTTTCTGCCGCTTTCTGCCCGAAATCAGTTACCGTCCCGTCATCATTGTAGTATTTATTGCGAATTTCTTCCGATTCCACCACAATGATCCATCCGTATTTATTCTTGTTCTCACCCCTTATACCCTGTGCAAGAAACAATTGCCATCCGGGATAATTTTTTTCGTAAGCCGGGATGAGTTTTTCGGTGTGAAATTTCTGGAAATCCGCCATCCAGACATCGGGTTTCAGGTCGATGGTGATCACATGAACCGCCACGAGGTTACCTTTTTCAAAAGCCTGTCCAAAAGCCAGGCCAGCTAACAAGATAAAAGCGAATGTTAAAGTTGAATTTTTCATAACCATTGATCGTTTGACAGGATTTAACCAGGGATTAAATGAGGAATACCTCCGGAAAATCTCTATTATCCCTGTATTTTAAAAACAATTTAATGGATTCACGGGTTCCATGATTTGCCCTCATTATTATTGTTGTGGGAAGGTTTACTTGGAATAATTCACTCAAGAACACCTGCTGAGAATGATCCTTTTACATTGACTGTCGCGTTATTCTATGAGTAATGTGCCGCCTACTCACACTCCCATTCATAGTATGACCGATACCTGTAAGTGTATAGATTTTATATTAAATCCATTTTACTTAACTATTTATTCTTCTGGGAGGATGTCGAGTCATACTACGGTTCTCATCTATTTAACCTCCCTCCCGTCTTATAATAAGACAGGAGGGGTTACTTTAAAATCCTTAATTTATGTCTTTATTTCTCAAATAGCATCCGATTCGGTAAAGGATATGGCATAATTCCCATTGTCACCGGGAAAACCACCTAATTTTATAAAAACAGATTCATCATTTGTACTGGGATTGTTAAGATAATATTCCAATGTTTCACCATCATTGCCATCTTCACTACTACCCGTGTATGACTGGTCAACATTGTATATGCCGAAATGCAATTCAGTATTTTGAGCTTTGGGAGTTACCGTGAAATCAACCTTTTTACCTGCCCTGATCAACACTTTAAAGAATTCATAATCTCCCGGGTTATCATTTGCGGCATCACATACGATAGTGCCTTCCAATGCTCCAGTGGGATAACTACTTATATTACGGGCCTGTGAAAAAGTATCATCGGGTTCGTTATCATCATTTGGGTCTGAAACGGACAAATTCATTGTATAACTTCCCTTGGTGTTTTCGTAATAATCATATCCAAAGATCCTTATAAATATATGCCCCGTCTTTGTGGGAAATTTATAGGACAGATCGACCCCCTTATCCGGAGCACTACTCCCTTTATGGATGGATTTCCGCTCTTCATCTAACACCTCATAATGTACCATGAAATCGGAGGACACATTGGTAAATGCCAGATGAAACTGTTGCCAGTATTCGGGATTTTCATTGGTAAATAAAAAGAAATCCTCTTCATCATAAGACAATATCTTTCCTTCTATATCCGTATCCAACGATACCTCAGCAGACATGTCCATAACATGGTTCGGAGCGTATTCGTCATTCGAATTCAGATTGGATATTTTAAATGAATACGGACCGGTGTATTTCTGGAACCCATCATCCCCAAATACTTTCAAAATGTACATGCCCCCAGGGCATGTTAACTCGTACGTCCAGTTAGCACCCGCAGTGCCACTGAGATCGTTTGCCAGTGATTGTCCGTTCTCATCCAATATTTCAATGCAAATCCTCATTTCTTCACCCACATTGGTAAATTCAAATGAAACAATGTCATAGGTTTTATTAGAATGATCGGTAGTGAATTTGTAAAAATCTTCGTCATTTTCGTCAATGATATTAGCGTTTAATGTCTCATTCTGCGGAACGGGAAAAGCTTCCTGCCATGTGTTATTCGGTTCGAACTCATCCTGTTGATCTTCCGTGCCATCCAGTTCTTCACAGGAGAATGCGAGAAATAAAGAAAAAAACACCAGCATGTTCACCAAAAATAGAAGCCCGTCTCTGACCTTGACCGGAAAATTAATTTTTTCAATAGTTTGCATAATCGAATTATTTAAAAAATAATAGAAAACGATCGATATAAAATGTACTGTTTTACTATGCGGATTATAATAAATATCTGATAGATATTCAAGCATATATCTGATTATCAGGTATTTATGAAAATTAAATCTTACCAGGGAATCAATTTCAGCTAATCAGAACAACTGATAACCGGGTTTAAAAAGTCAAAAGGAATTGACAAATAATTTTTCGTATAAAACTAAATTCCAAATTAATTTTTTGTCCCGTAGCTTAGTGTCCATCAACAGGCAGACATACCTACCCTTAAACAACAAAAGCCGCTCAATGGCGGCTCTTGTCACGTACTCCGTAGGGGATTCGAACCCCTGTTACCAGGATGAAAACCTGGCGTCCTAACCCCTAGACGAACGGAGCGTTTATTCAAATATTCGTTTATACAACTTTTCTTTTTCAGAACTATTCTTTTTCAGTTGAACTTCACGCTTCCTTGCAAGCGTTCTTGTCTTGTATGCTTCATAATAGACAAGTTCAACCGGTAACTTATGTTTTATTGACCTGGTCTTACCTTGATTATGGTCTTTTATCCTTTTTTCAAGGTTATCCGTACTGCCAATATATGTTGTACAATCTGACAAACTAATCAAAACATATACAAAGAACATTTTCGATTTATTTACCCAGGATGCCACCCTGCGGGTGGTCACCCCTTAGGGTGAAAAACCTGGCGTCCTAACCCCTAGACGAACGGAGCGTTTATTATATATAAGAACGTTCTTTCTCTTTTTTTTACAACCCGCCATCTCCGGTCTCGCCCTGAATAACGGTGGAAAAACGTTCTGATTTTTTTCTATAAACGAAAAAACAACAAGACGTTTTTCAAAACGTGGTGCAAATATAGATGACCTGTTATAACATAACAAAAACATTGATAAAAAAATTTTAATTCCTTCCCTGGATCCGCCAAACAAAATGACTCATCCGTTGGTTTTGGCCCGATTAGGGACTAATTTTGTAATCCTAATTTTTAACCCTAAAATTTTTAAACTTATGGCAAAAATAAAACTTGGAATTAACGGATTTGGCAGAATCGGACGGCTAGTTTTCCGTGCCGCTGAAGCCAATCCTGATATAGAAGTTGTTGGTATAAATGACCTCCTCGATGTAGATTACATTGCTTACATGCTCAAATACGATTCCACTCATGGTGGTTTCAAGGGTGATGTGGATATCAAGAACGGCAATCTCGTCGTTAACGGCAAGTCGATCCGCATAACCGCAGAATCCGATCCCGGTAACCTTAACTGGTCTGAGGTTGGTGCTGAATATGTAACTGAAGCTACCGGTATTTTCCTTACCAAGGAAAAAGCCCAGGGCCATGTGAAGGCCGGCGCCAAAAAGGTGATCTTTACTGCACCTTCCAAAGACGACACCCCGATGTTCGTAATGGGGGTAAACCAGGAGAAATACTCATCCGACATGCAGTTTGTATCCAATGCATCGTGTACCACCAACTGCCTTGCTCCCGTAGCTAAAGTACTTCATGACAATTTCGGCATCGCCGAAGGACTGATGACTACTATCCATGCCGTAACCGCCACCCAGAAGACTGTGGATGCTCCTTCCAAAAAGGACTGGAGAAGCGGCCGTGGAGCATATCAGAATATTATCCCTGCTTCCACCGGCGCAGCCAAGGCGGTAGGCAAGGTGATCCCCGATCTGAACGGTAAACTAACCGGTATGGCTTTCAGGGTACCGACACCCAATGTATCGGTAGTCGACCTGACTGCCCGTCTCGAAAAAGAAACCAACTATGACGAGATCAAGGCAGCCATGAAAAAAGCTTCTGAAACCAGTATGAAAGGTGTATTGGGTTATACCGAAGATGCCGTGGTTTCCATGGACTTCAACGGTGATCCCAGGGCTTCTATCTTCGATGCCAATGCAGGTATCCAGCTCAGCCCGACATTCGTAAAAGTAGTGTCGTGGTATGACAACGAGTGGGGCTATTCCAAGAAGACCGTTGACCTGCTTCTGCATATGGCAAAAGTAGACGGCGCAGCCTGATAACATAAATTACAGTAATATATCTATATATATTTAATAAAACAGGTCATTCAATGGCCTGTTTTTTTTATTCGTTTCTGTTGATTTTTATACCTCTTCCCCACTAAACCGGTAAACTTGCAGACAGGATATGGCCGGTGTCGAAAGGTAAACCTTACCCGGAAAATTACCGTTCGGCAAGGACATCGATCATATGAAAGATATGCTCACATGTAAGATATGCATAGCTGCACCCTTTGCGGCGGGGTAATGATCAAAAGTTGCATAGAAGACCCTTGAAGTCATTGCATATAGTTATCCACCACAGATAAAAAATGAATGACTTTTAAGTAAAAAATGTTAAATGAAATTAGGCAGATAAAATTTTTATCCGATCAAACCTCGGTGCTCTTTATGATATGGGCCCCTTTTTCTTCCAGCTCTTCCATGGTCTTTTCGATATCCTCATTTACGGCACGGGTGGCATCCCTTACCACGTAGGTTTTAAAATCTTCCTTTAATGCATCCAGTGCGGTAAATTTTACGCAAACATCGGCTGCAAGGCCCGTCACATACACTTCATCCACTCCATTATCGCGAAGGTAGTCTGCAAGGCCGGTTGATTTTTTATGACCATTGTCGTAGAATCCGCTGTAACTGTCGATTTTCGGATCGGTACCTTTCCGGAACACCTTTTCAAACCGGCTAGTATTTAACTCATCGGCAAATTCGGCACCATGGGTACCCTGAACACAATGGTCTGGCCAGAGAATCTGCTCCAGGCCTTCCAGTTCAATCTTATCGCCGGGTTCCTTACCTTCGTGGTTGGAGGCAAAGCTGCCATGATCTTCGGGATGCCAGTCCTGCGTGGCAACCACAAGATCGAATTTTTCCATCAGATCATTAATGACCGGAATCACCTGATCGCCTTTCGGCACTTCAAGTGACCCGCCGGGTAAAAAATCAAATTGTACGTCAATAACCAGTAAAGCTTTCATATTAATCCAAACATTTAAATATCTTTTTCAACTTAGAGATATTTAACTCAAAAAAATCAATAATGTCAAGCTTTGCGAGGATTACATGGCTTTTCAGTTTTAATAATCCTTCCTTGAGGATCTCACGATGGTCGAAAGCCATTTCGGGGATCTCTTTTATTGAGAACCACTTCAGTTCTGCCGCATCGGATTTGGCGGTTGCAACCTGTTCCTCATTCCGGATAAATGTATAAAATGCAATGGTGATCGTTCTTCCTCTTGGATCACGGTCTATGTCGCCAAACGTACCGATCTCTTTAAGAACATCAATGGACAAACCGGTCTCTTCTTCAAGCTCCCTCCTGGCCCCATCCTCCGGTGTCTCGTCAATTTCAAGAAAACCACCCGGCAAGGCCCAGAAATTCTTATACGGATCTTTCTTTCTCTTGATCAGTAATATTTCAACACACTCCTTCCCTTCCCTGAATACCAGCATATCAGTGGTTACCGCGGGCCGGGGAAAATTATACGTAAAACCCATAATTACTCCTGGTTCGATATCATACAAATATTATCCTTTTAAATTAAAATCGTACGTATTAAAATAAATATAAGAATCAATGATGAATTAATTGAGCGATCCCTGGTTCAGGTGGCTGACCGACGATCGGTCAGCCAGGTTCAATTTATTTTTTCAGTTCGGGACCGGATATTAAAAAAATCAAGCTGTGTATGAATTTGCACGTTTAAATCATCTGGAATAGGCCAAATAAATGATTTCAGCCTACCAGGTCAAATTGTGACTCCTTCACATCGATATTATGATATACCTTCTGCACATCGTCATTATCTTCAAGCTCTTCTATAAATTTCATTACCTGGGCGAAAGCTTTATCATCCAGCTCGACAAGGGTTTTGGGTATACGCTGGAGTTCCGCTTTTTCGGTTTCTATGCCCAGTTCTTCCAGTTTTTTATTGACCTTGCCGAAATCCTCCATGGCTGTGGTTACGGTAACAAATCCATCTTCAATTTCCACATCTTCAGCTCCCGCATCGATGATCTCAAGCATCAGTTCCTCTTCATCCTTTTCAGCAGGTAATTCGAAATTAAAAACACCTTTCCGGTCGAATATAAACTCAAGGGATCCATTGGTACCCAGGGACCCGCCGTATTTGTTGAAAGCAGCACGTACTGCGGCCACCGTACGGTTCAGGTTATCGGTGAGACATTCCACAAACACGGCCACCCCATGAGTAGCATATCCTTCATAGGTTACTTCTTCATAAGCTTCCGCATCGGCACCGCTGGCCTTTTTTATTGCCCGTGCGATATTATCCTTTGGCATATTGGCTCCTTTGGCATTCTGTATAGCCAGTCTGAGCCTCGGATTGGCTTCAGGGTCGGGGTTGCCGCCTTCTTTTACGGCGATGATTATTTCCTTGATCAGCTTGGTAAAAATTTTACCCCTGCGAGCATCGTTGGCGCCTTTTTTCCTTTTTATGGTCGACCATTTACTATGTCCGGACATAATCTATTCCTGTATGATATTCAATACAAAATTAAAGTATTTCACCAATATTATAAAGTGGACAATTAATTTGGCGTCAAATCTTCCCGGATGAATTGTTTTTTATACCAGAGGTTCAGCATCACCCCCAATACAGCTACTGCCATCCCCACATAGGCCAGCAATGTATAGGTTTCATTAAAAAGGAAAAATCCGAAGCTCCAGGCAAAAATAATGCTCAGATATCGAAGATTGGCCACTTTGGATAATTCTTCCGCCTGGTAAGACCGGGTCATAAAATATTGCGCTATCTGGGTGAGTACACCCACACCCAGCAACAAGGCCCAGTCCCATCCGCTTGGCGGTACCCAGTTGAGGGAGGAAGCCGCCCCGGTGATCGGCATGGTGACCAGCGGAAAATAAAAGATGATGACCAGGGGGTGTTCACCGGTCTTTATTTTTCGGATGAAATTATGTGCCAACCCCGAAAAAACGGAAGCCCCAATACCCATGGCCAGGTGGACCGGTTCAATACGGCTGTCGAACCCTTTTACCAGCAGGATGCCGGCAAAGGAAAGCATATAAAATATCCATTGCATAGGGAACACTTTTTCCCTGACGATAAACGTACCCAGGATGTTGGTGAAGATGGGTGAAAGGAAAAGAATGGTCACGGCACTGGCAAAGGGAATGGACTGCATGAGGCGGAAATACAATACCAGGGCTATCATTCCGGATACGCCTCTAAGGATCAGGTATTTATGATTTTTACCCCAGACACTGATTCGATACATCCTCAGGATACCCGCACTGATGACCAGGGAAATGAGAGACCGGAAAAACACGATCTCGACGGCAGGGATATGGGGAAGGAGTTTCACGAACATGTTCATTACCGAGAAAAAAAAGGTGGCAAGCAACATGTAGAGCACTCCTCTCGACCAGTATAACATTAACTTTTCGGCTTTTTATCGGTTCTTATCGGGTTTTCGGGTTTTATCGGACAAATTCCATTCATGATTCGTCCTTGATTACATTCACGATCATTCCATCCAATATTTCAAGCGAGCGGTCGGCCATGCCGGCCAGTTCCTCATTATGGGTGACAATTACAAAAGTCTGGTTAAGTTCTTTTCTCAGCGTAAAAAATAACCGGTGCAGTTCTTCGGCGTTTTTAGAATCCAGGTTGCCGCTTGGCTCATCGGCAAATACAATATCGGGCTGATTGATCAACGCACGGGCCACCGCTGTACGTTGCTGTTCGCCACCGGAGAGCTGGGAGGGTTTATGATCAGCTCTTTCCCCGATCCCCAGGAGATTCATCAGCCGTTGGGCTTCCCGTACCACCTCACTGTCGGGCCTTTTGGCAATATAGCCCGGAATACAGATATTTTCCAGGGCGGTAAACTCAGGCAGCAGGTTATGAAACTGAAAGATAAAACCGACCTGGCGGTTCCTGAATCTTGAAACCTGTGATGCATTGAACCGCAGGAGATCCTGGCCATTGAGAAAGAGGTTGCCTTCATCCGGTATGTCCAGGGTTCCCAGGATATGCAGAAGGGTACTTTTCCCGGCTCCCGAAGCGCCCACAATGGAAACGATCTCTCCCTTTTTCACTTCGAGATCAATTCCTTTCAACACCTGCAATGTTCCGAACGATTTGGTCAGTCCGCTGGCTTTAAGCATTTTTTACAACTTTTTTTGGTCACGCAAACTTACTTAATTTAATCTTTGATTCATTGTTTTATGTTGATTTTGCAGATTAGTTTTGCAAAGGAAAGGCTTACCTTGTATTAAAAGAGTAAATCCTTTAGATTCGGGGAAAATTAAGATCAATGAACATACACGAATACCAGGCCAAGGAGATCCTTAAAAAGCACGGCGTCCGGATACAGGAAGGGATATGCGTGGATACTCCCGACCGCGCGGTGGATGCTGCCAAAAAACTCAATAATGAAACCGGTACCGACTGGTATGTGATCAAAGCGCAGATCCATGCCGGAGGCCGTGGAAAAGGAAAGGTGGAAGAATCCGGCTCGAAAGGTGTGGTGATCGCCAAATCGGTGAAAGAAGTGCCTGATAAAGTGAAGGGCATTCTGGGTGGCACCCTCGTAACCCATCAAACAGGGCCTGATGGAAAGAAGGTACATAAAGTGCTTATCGCCCAGGATGTATTCTATCCGGGTGAGTCGGAGCCCCGGGAATTTTACATGAGTATCCTTCTGGACCGGGCAAGGGGAAAGGATGTGATCATGGCTTCCGCCGAGGGGGGTGTGGATATTGAAGAAGTGGCTGCCAAAAACCCGGAAAAGATCATCAAGGAATGGATCGATCCGAAAGTCGGTCTTCAGGGTTACCAGGCCCGCAAGGTGGCCTTTGCACTGGGATTGAAGGGAGCCGCTTTCAAGGATATGGTGAAGTTCATAAGCGCACTTTATAAAGCTTATGTGTCAACGGATTCTTCCCAGTTCGAGATCAATCCCGTACTGAAAACTTCGGATGATAAGATCGTGGCAGTGGATGCCAAGGTGAATATCGACGACAATGCCCTTTACCGCCATCCCGATATTGCCGAACTCAGGGATAAGTCGGAAGAGGATCCACTCGAAGTGGAAGCCGGTGAAGCCGGTCTGAATTATATCAAGCTGGATGGTAATGTGGGTTGTATGGTGAACGGCGCCGGCCTGGCCATGGCCACCATGGATATGATCAAGCTCTCCGGCGGGGAGCCGGCCAATTTCCTTGACGTGGGAGGTACGGCAAGTCCCGAGACGGTGGAGGCAGGGTTTCGTATCATATTAAAAGATCCGAATGTAAAGGCGATACTGATCAATATTTTCGGAGGTATCGTCCGGTGTGACCGGGTAGCCCAGGGTGTGGTCGAGGCCTGCAAGAATATTGGCCGGATCGATGTGCCGATCATCGTCAGGCTACAGGGCACCAATGCAGATGAGGGAGCCCAAATTATCAATGAGTCCGGGTTAAAGGTTACTTCAGCCATATTGCTCAAGGATGCCGCTACCAAGGTGAAAGAAGCGGTAAGCTGAACACCCGGATGCTTTTGATAACCTGTTTTTTTATTAATGAGTCATTTTACGATCATTTTTTCGGATTATCGTTTCCATATTGTTATTTTCCTTAGTCTGGTTGCGTTCGTTTCCGCCTGCGACAGGAAGAGCCAATCCACGCGGCATCCCAACGTAATTATCCTGATGACCGACGATCAGGGATACGGGGACCTGGCCTGCCATGGCAACCCGGTTATCCAGACCCCCCATCTTGACAGATTATATGCCGAAAGTCTGCGGTTCACGAATTTCCATGTCGATCCTACCTGTTCGCCCACGCGCGCAGCATTGATGACAGGCCGATACTCCAGACGGGTCGGTGTCTGGCATACCATCATGGGCAGGAATTTTTTGAGAGAGGATGAAACCACCATGGCTGAACTTTTCAAAGCATCCGGTTATAAAACTGGGCAATTCGGCAAATGGCACCTGGGAGGACATTATCCATACCGGCCGATAGACCGTGGATTTGATTATTGGGTTGGTCACGGGGATGGAGGCACAGGAACGGCAAATGATTACTGGGGAAATGATAAAATGAATGACACTTATCT
Organism: uncultured Roseivirgaceae bacterium; assembly: GCA_964543195.1. GTDB lineage: Bacteria > Bacteroidota > Bacteroidia > Cytophagales > Cyclobacteriaceae > JAGTVG01. The sequence goes on along the minus strand of CAZIXF010000001.1, from coordinate 293,133 downwards.
CAGGAACGGTGAATGGGAAAAATTCGAAGGGTTTTCAACTGATATATATTTCGATGAGGCAATAGAGTTCATTAAACGGAACAAAGCACATCCTTTTTTTGTTTACCTCGCTACCAATGTGCCCCATCGGCCATGGAATGTCAGGAAGGAATGGCTCGCACCCTATAAGGAAAAAATAGATGATGAGGACTTTAAAAGAGCCTTTTTTTATGCTTCCATAAGCCGGGTCGATCATAATCTGGGTAAATTGAGAAATTTTCTTGAGAAAGAAGGATTAAAAGATAACACGATCTTTATTTTCCTGACTGACAATGGTACCTCCGGAGGTACCGTAGTCAATAAGGAACAGTTTCCAACCGGCCCAGGGTTTAATAATGGGATGCGTGGCATGAAGGGATCCGTATATGAAGGAGGTCACCGGGTACCTTTCTTTATATCATGGCCTGCCGGAAAGATTTTACATGGCAGGGATGAGGATTACCTTTGTGCTCATTTTGACATATTACCAACACTGGTCGAGGTTTGTAAACTGGAAAAACCGGAGGAGCTGAAATTTGACGGACTCAGCTTGGTGCCTTTTGTTTGGGATGAAAACAATAAACCCGTTACACGTACGCTGCTGGTGGAGTCGCAACGAATAAAATACCCGGAGAAATGGAGGAAAAATTGCATGATGACCGATACCTGGAGACTTATAAACGGAAAAGAACTATATAACATTAAAGACGATCCCGGCCAGAGAAACGATGTCTCAGCGGATAATCCGGGTGTGGTAGCTGAATTGAGGACCCGTTATGAAAAGCTTTGGGAAGAGTTATCTGTGAAAGATAGTGTTTATGAAAGACCGATAATTGGATCAAAGGTTGAACCGGTTACACAATTATTTGGACAGGATTGGGCGCCGTTACCCAGCGATTGTCCTTATGGATGCCCCTGGGATCAGAAAATGCATATTTTAACCAGTGCAAGGTGCAGGGGTTACTGGCCCATTGAGGTGGAAACCGGCGGCACATACAGGATCTCACTCCGGAGGTGGCCGGAAGAACTTGATTTAGGTGTCAGGGCATCCTATGAGGGTAATAACGACTATGATGTCTGGATGCCGGGAAATGACAAGAAACCGGTTCCGGTTAAAATGGGACAGGGAAAAGCCATCAATATTCGAAAAGCCGGAGTACGGATTGGAGAACTCTTTCTGGAGCAGAATGTAACTGATGCGGATAAGGAAATTACATTTACTACTCCGTTGATTGAGGGAAATGCGGAACTTTTTGCATGGTTTGAAACCGGTGAGGGCCGGGATTTCGGTGCGTATTATGTCGAAATTGAATTGATTAATGAGGATTTCTGATAACAAAACTGTATTTATTCTGGAAACTACTGGCATTGGTTTTCCACAATTTAATGAGGCAGAAAAAACATTTATGTTTATTTTTACGTACCGGAGAAAGAATCAAAGTTTAAAAAATCACTCATTCACTAAATCACTAAATCACTAAATCACTAAATGAACCTGCCCCGATGGTGTAATGGATAGCACAACAGACTTCGGATCTGTTGGTCAGGGTTCGAATCCTTGTCGGGGTACAGAAAAAAGCTGCCGGAGGGCAGCTTTTTTTATTTGGTGATGTGGTGATGTGGCGATGTGGTGAATTGGTCAGGACCGTCACTCCGAGGGCGACGGCAGGAGCTCGTGGGAGTCCCCTCTTAGGACCGTCACTCCGAGGACGACGGCAGGAGCTCGTGGGAGTCCCCTCTTAGGACCGTCACTCCGAGGGCGACGGCAGGAGCTCGTGGGAGTCCCCTCTTAGGAATTATCGTATTCCAAAAGGAGGTTCCCCCCTCGTCGTCTCCGACTTTTCCCCGGAATGACGTTTCAATACTAGGGGATTCCCGTGACCCGTTTTTAACTGGTCCCGGAACGACGTTTCGCAGGGTTGGTGATTTGTCCCGTTGCTAAGCTGCTGGGATGCCTGTCGGCATGAAGTTGTGTGGTGCGTAGGTGTTGAGTTGAGATTGACGTATCCCGATAATAATGGTTTGCAGGTTTTTAGAGTCCGGCAACCCAGAACTTATTTCTGAAAGCATAATTCGAAATAAACTCAAGCATCTGGTTTGGTTTTTTATTAACTTAACCGGACGAACCATCATGGGAATCCGCAGATGAGAGCTGTCATATTTTATTTGCTGCTGATAACCCTGCCATTTTCCGTGCATGCTACCCATATCCGGGCGGGTGAGATCCTTGTTGAAAATATCAATGAAGGTTCACTGATCTACCGGATCACAGTGATCATGTACATCGATACCCAGTCGGACGTTCCACCCGGAACCGGAACACTGGAATTTGGGGACGGTCATTCCATACCGGATATCAGTTCACGGAGCGATTCCACCCCCTTTGAACTGCTCGATCATCATCTGGCCCGCTTTACATATTCCTTTATCCATACTTACCCGGGCGATTCGGCCGATTATACGGTTTCCTATACCGAACTGAACCGTAATGCAGGCATAATTAACATGGAGAATTCCGTGGCCACGCCTTTTTATATTGAAACCACCTTTGTTACAGAGTCTCCCTGTGAAAAAAATACCACCCCTATCTTTTTGCTTGCCCCCATCGATTACGCGTCCCCCGGGCAAACTGTTCATCCACAATCCAGGCCTCTTTGACAGAGAGGGTGACAGCATTTCGGCCGAGCTGGTAGTACCCAGACAATCTGCATTAAACCCGGTAAGCAATTATTTTTACCCGGAAAACCTCACCATTGATCCGGCCACCGGGGAGATCAAATGGATCCCTCCTACCCTAACCGGTGAATATAATTTTGCCTTTGCCATACATGAATGGCGACATGTGGCAGACAGCATGGTATTTCTGAGTACCACCCTCCGCGACATGCAGATCATCGTAGAGGAAAACCCGAACCACCCGCCTGTTGTGATAACCCCGCCGGACACCTGTCTTCAGGCCGGGGATTATATCTCAGCTCATATTTCGGCTATTGATGAGGACAACGATCCGGTCAAGCTCGAATCCTACAGCCAACTGTTTTCCGAAGGACCATCGCCTGCCACTATTTCCCCGGAAAGCACATTATATGAAAATGCTCCCCTGGAAAGGTAATTTGAATGGCAGACCACTGCCGGATATATTCGTCCTTCACCCTATAAAGTGTATTTTAAGACCACCGATGATCCTGGCACCTTCTTCTATCCGCTTACAGATATCAACACCTGGCGGATCAAGGTTTCTGCTCCTGCTTCCGAACCACTGGATGCCGCATTAATGGAGGATGATCGTATACGGTTAACCTGGGCCGGATATGATTATGGTGCCGACAGGATCCGGATATCACGGAGAATCGTCGACTATGACCTCCCAGGCAGTGCTTGCTTTACCGGCATCCCCGGATATGCCCGCTATGATTCAATTACCGAAATAAAAACTCCCCTAGCAGAATTTATTGATACGCATCCGGATGGCCGTTTTCCCAGAGGTGCCAGTGTCTGTTACCGGCTGCTGGCTATCATTCCAGGATGTACCGAAACCGAAAGCGCTCCTTCGGAAAATATATGCATCCAGATCCCGGTCGATGCACCGGTGATCACCAATGTGAGTATGCTGGAGACAGATGAGGCCGATGGCCGGGCATACGTCCGGTGGACTTCATCCTTCGACATGGATCTCAATGCCCATGATCCTTCCCAATTCTCCTATCGCCTCCAGCGGGCTGAGGGTTTCAGGAGTAAAACAAATGCCAGGATCATTACACCGCGGAATTTCCGTGATACGGTATTTGTAGACACAGGCATTAACACGAAGGATAAAATATACAACTATACGGTATTTCTTTATGAAGGCAAAGACCTGATCGACAGCTCAGCCACGGCCTCAACGGTGAGGTTATCATCTGAACCGCTTCCGGGAAAGATCGCTATACAATGGGAAGCCGATGTGCCCTGGTCGATCAATACACAGATCTATCCCTGGCATTATATTTTCAGAGATCAGGTAACAAATGATGATCCTTTTGGAATGGAATTGATCGATAGTGTGAACGTGAACTATAACGGATATCATTTTGTAGATTCCTCGGAAAAGGTTATGAATATGGGAAATCAGTCTTTTTGTTATTATGTGGTCACGACCGGCAGTTATGGAAATCCAAAGATCCCGGAACCCCTACTGAACAATTCGCAGGTATTCTGTACTCATCCATTTGATACCATTCCCCCCTGCCCTCCGGATGTGACCATAGAAAACAATACCGAAGAATTCTGCAGGTCATTTGCTGCATCTGTTCCCTGTGATTACAGTAATTATTCCAATCAGTTGAATATTATCCCCGGATGTCACGAAACCGATATTGCCGGTTACAATGTGTATTATTCGGAATCATATGACGGGCCTTTCAGTTTTATCGCTTTTACCGAGGATAATCAGTATCTTCATGAAGGTCTCAGATCCTTTAAGGGATGTTACCGTGCATCGGCTGTCGACTTCAGTGGTAATGAAAGTCAGCCGGGAGTGGTTGTCTGCAGGGATAATTGTCCCAACCTGATGCTGCCCAACATATTCACTCCCAATTCCGACGGATCTAACGACCGTTTCACAGAGATCCTTTCTGGACCGGATAATTGCCCGCGGTTCATAGAAAATGTGGATTTTTCTGTTTATAACCGTTTTGGCAAGAAAATATACCAGAATAAACCGGATGCAGACCGGGAATTCCTGATCCAGTGGGATGGTTATACTCATGCCGGGATGAAGGTACCCGCCGGAATATATTTTTATGAGGCCAGGGTATTTTATGATATGCTGAACCATGTAGAACAGATGAAATTTTATAAAGGCTGGATTGAGGTGCTGTATTGATACAAAATTGGCATGATGCTTATCTACCAATTTTAAAATCCTGATCATAGACTCGAGCGCGAAAATCGGACTTTCCATCTAAAAGGAAGATTTTCTATCCACATCGTGTGATATATATCATACATTTTAAATAAAAATATCCCACGAGGTTTTCTTCCAAAAATAAATTTTTTTAATTTGTTTTCTGTTTAAAATTTTACACCTTATGGTTTACACAATTACTTATCATTCGAATCCCGAAATTTTATTCTATAAACTTCATTGATATCATGAAAGAAAATAAAGAAAACACCAAAGCTGCTGAACACACCGATGCTGATGGTAAGCTCAAGCGAAAGGGTATCAGCAGGCGAGGGTTCCTGAAAGGGGCAGGACTGACCACAGCGGGCACGGTCATGTTACAGACCGGCCTCATGGGCCAGGACGCAGAAGTAAAGGACCAAGACCAGGTGTATGGTCCTGACGCCGTGTTGTTTAAATTGAACGTGAACGAACGGGTCCATACAGTCAAGGCCGAACCCCGTGCCACCCTTGCACAGGTTTTACGGCAGAACCTGGGTCTTACCGGTACCAAAATTGTGTGTGATCGAGGTTCCTGTTCAGCCTGTACCGTGTGGCTGGATGGAAAGCCCGTGAACGCCTGCATAATCCTGGCTATGGAGGTCGGCACGAAAAAGATCACTACGATCGAAGGTATTGCGAATAACGGGAAACTTCATCCGGTACAGCAGGCCTTTATCGATCACGATGCCAGTCAATGCGGTTACTGTACTTCCAGCATGATCATGAGCACTGTTCATCTGCTGGAAAATGTACCCAGCCCATCGCTCGAAGATGTCAAAAAAGCCGTAAGAGGGAATCTTTGCCGGTGCGGTACCCATCCGCATGTGTTCAAGGCCACACTCGATGCAGCCAAAAAAATGTAAAAAATTGTAATTATGGATAAGAAAAAACAGAAATTTCCATTCGGAATACCCGATCACAACCTCTCAGAAGTAGAACGGGAAATACCGGTAACCGAAGCGGATGCATGGCCGGTAAATGATAAACTGAAGTACATTGGTAAAAGAGTAAAAAGGGTGGATGCATTGGCCAAGGTGACCGGTGAAGCCAAATTTACCTCCGATATGCAGTTACCCGGCATGTTGTATGCCAAAATGTTCAGTTCCAACGTGCCGGCGGCAAAGATACGCTCCGTGGATACCCGCGAAGCCGAACGTTATCCGGGGGTATATGCCGTACATGTAGTTAAAAATGTAAAAGGCCAGGCTGGTGCAGACAACGAGGATGAAGGAGGTTATCCTGATATTAAATATGCAGGTCAGCCTCTTGGCGCCGTGGCTGCCGAAAGCCTTGAAATTGCCGAAGAAGCCATCCGGCTCCTTAAATTCGACCTGCAATACGAACCTTTCGTGACCACGGTCGAGGAGGCCATGAAACCGGAAGCTCCTCTGGTATTTACCGTACCGGTAGAAGCCCAGACCGATGAAGGAGACGTAGGCGTAACCCATGAAGGCGACCGTGGGAAGGGTAACGTGCGTGGACCGTCCACCAGCAGCTTCTGGGGTGGCCCGAGAGGAGACCTTGACAAGGGTTTTGCCGAAGCAGATGTGATCGTAGAACGTGAATACAGAACCCAGGTGCATACCCATGTGCCTCTTGAAACCCATGGCGTGGTGGTTGACTGGAAGCCCAACGGCATGACCGTATATGCTTCCACACAGAACACCAAGAACGTCCGGGATGAAATGGCCGATTTTTTCGAACTACCCAAAAGCAAGGTCAGGGTGATCTGTGAATATATGGGCGGCGGATTCGGCGCCAAGCACAGCGCCGGCAATTTCGGCCCGATGGCAGCCATCCTTTCCAGGAAAACCGGCCGGCCGGTCTGGTTGATGGTCGACCGCAAGGAAGAACACGTATCCCAGGGTAACCGCCCCAATTCGATCCATTACCTGAAGATCGGTGCCAAAAAGGACGGTAAACTTACCGCCATACAGCAGCGGTCGCATGGTACGGCGGGCGTAGCCCTTGGTGCAGGAGTGGGCCGCGTTGCCCAGATTTTGTATGAATGCCCGAATTTTGCAACAGAACAGTATGATGTATTCACCCATGCCGGTCCCGGAGCTGCCTGGAGAGCCCCGGGCAATGTGCAGGGAGCCTATGGTGTGGAACAGGCTATAGATGAACTGGCCGATAAACTGAATATGGATCCCGTAGCCCTGCGTGAAGTGATCGATAAAAGTGAAGTCAGAAGAGTGGAAAGGCAACGTGGCGCCGAAAAATTCGGATGGTCGCGACGTAAACCCGCAGGATCGGATAAGGGGCCCATCAAGAAAGGCCTTGGAATGGGACAATCCACCTGGCCCCGATTTGTAGAGCTCGATTCCACGGCCGAGGTCCGGATCATGAGAGACGGAGCCGTAGAAGTACGGTCCGGTGTCCAGGATATCGGGACCGGAACCAAAACCGTCCTTGCCCAGGTGGTAGCCGAAGAACTCGGTATTGCCCCGGAAGAGGTAACAGTACGTATAGGCGATACTGTTTTCCCGGATGGTCCTTCCTCCGGAGGAAGCAAGGTAACCGGCTCAATCACACCGGCAGCCAGGAATGCAGCATATAAAGCAAAAAAAGAACTGTTTGAACAGGTGGCTGCCAAACTGGAGACCGAACCGGAAAAACTCAAAACCGGCGACAGGATGATCTATGATATGGATGATCCTTCTAAAAAAATCAGTTTTGACGAGGCGCTGAACGGCATGAGAACGGGCGCTATTTATGCCTATGCCAGCCGTTCGGATGATTACGGAGGATTTCAGCAACCCTGGGGACTGGCCTATGATGACCTGGGGTCCGTTCAGTTTGCTGAAGTGACCGTAGACACCGAAACCGGTTTTGTTAAAGTAGACAGGGTTGTAGCGGCCCATAGCTGTGGGCGCCCGCTGAACATAGGTCAACTGGAAAGCCAGATCAACGGCGGCGTGATCCAGGGGGTTTCTTATGCGCTGTATGAATACAGGTCGCTCGATAACCAGACCGGCATTATGGTCAATGCCAATGTAGGTCAGTATAAAATGCCCTACTCCATGGAGATCCCGGAGATCGAAACCATCATTGTTGAAGATTATTCCGGCCGTTCATCCACGGATGCTTATGGCATAGGCGAACCGGCCAATATCGCCACGGCTGCCGCAGTGGCTAATGCCGTCTATAACGCAATCGGAGCAAGGATCTATGAGATCCCGATCACTCCTGATAAAGTACTTAAAGCATTGAATAAAATTTAAATCATATACCCATGAATAAATTCAGTTGGTATGAAGCAAAGTCGGTAGAGGATGCACTTAAAAAGGTGAATACAACCGTTTCAAAAACCATACAACCCAACGGCAAAGACAATACAGCCGTATTCAAGGCAGGTGGTATCGATCTGCTTGACCTCATGAAAGAAGGTATCTCGAAACCGGATATGCTTATCAATATCAAAAGCATACCGGGAATGGCAGGTATTGAGTACGACGAAAAAGAAGGTCTGAAGATCGGCGCCAATACTACGCTGGCCGAAATTGAGGCCAATCCCACCGTAAGGGATCAATATCATGCCTTGTATCAGGCTGTGGAACATGCCGGCACTCCTCAGTTACGCAATTCCGCCACCCTGGGCGGCAACCTGGTACAGCGAACCCGGTGCTGGTATTTCCGTAACGTGGATATCGATTGTTACCGCAAAGGCTCAGGCACCTGTTATGCACAGGAAGGTGAAAATGAGTTCCATGCGATCATCCGGAACCAGCCCTGCGCCAGTGTGCATTCCTCCTCTGTCTCCACCGCCCTGATGGCCTTCAATGCCACGGTGGTTATCGCCACGGCAGATGGAAAAAGGAAAGAGGTGTCGATGGAAGACTTTTTTGTCTCTCCCGATAAAGACAGTGCAAGGGAATGTATCCTCGAATCCAATGAACTGATCACGGAGGTGAAAATTCCGGCCATAAAGTCAAATACTAAAAGTTATTATATTAAACAGGGCGCCAGGGAATCGCACGACTGGGCTATTGCCGACGTGGCCGTGGTGGCCGAAATGTCGGGCAGCACCTGCAGAAATGCAGAAATAGCCCTGGGAGCTGCTGCTCCGGTACCCATGAAGGCAACAGAGGCAGCCCAATCGCTGAAAGGTAAAAGACTTAACGAGTCTACTGCCGCGCGGGCTGGTGAGTTGTCCATGAAGGATGCGACTCCCCTTGCAAAAAATGCATATAAAGTGCCTTTATTTAAAGCTATTGTTAAACGAGCCTTATTAAAGACTGTGTAACCATGAAAGAAGCAAAACCCGTCGATATAAAGCTTTGCCGTTTTCTTAAGGGTAAAAACACCTTCGGGACCCTTGAGGGCGGTGATCATGACTGGCATGTGATCGATGATCCCAATACCATTTACTGGTGCGTAAAATCCATGGGGGCCGGTGGGCCGGACAACGGTCCGGTTGACCCGAAATTATGCCGCCCGGGCAGATCCTGCTATAAGGCACGGGATAAATAGCAAACAGGGATGTAGGCACCATCGTACGCACACCATACATAAGGTGGAACTGGCCCCAGTTCGAAAGATACCGATGTACGCATACCATCGTACGTACACCATCGCACGACGGACTGCGTACATCCTGTATTCATACAGGCATTCCGGCAATATACTGTTCTTTTTATGAGTTCCAGCCAGACAAGCATTTAATGCAGTTAAAATTAAGTTCACCTCAGTACCCGAAAATCTCTTCCAGGGTTAGCTGATTCACCTCACCAAACTGACTCAGGATATCAAAATCCAGCTTTTCCACATCCCCAAGTACCAGGATATTGTATTTCTTGTCTCTGATATATTCATCGAAGAATTGCTGCATTTCCTCTGATTCATTCCTGCTGATAACCTGAGTTGTCTCCCCATAATTTCTCTTCGCCCCTTTCATCCAGCATGGAATTTTCCGCAACCATCCATGTGGTTTTGCCTTCGAGGCCGGACCTGATAATCTCACTAAGTCGTACAACCTCAATAAAACCTGTTCGCCATGTACTATGGGGGAAGGAACGATAGGAAGCAAACTCCCATTTTTTGGGAATGGGGGAAAGTCCCATTTTTTCGAAATCCCGGTCATCCAGGATAAAACCCTGCAGGATTACATAGGGACCATCAACTTCCATCACCAGCTTGAATAAGAGGGGCAGTTCGTGGATTTGAACCGGCTCGGTGATAAATTTTAATGAGAGTGGGTCGTTCAATGAAAATTCATAGCCTTCCATCTTCAGTATATTCATGCATTCACGAAAAAGAGGAAATTCCAACACCACATCGGTTTCGATCACCGCCAGGTTTGCCCTCCTTGGATACTGACCAAAAGCATAATTGATCAGCAGCAGGAACAGCAGGGTCAAGGTTTTCATGGTCTTATGGTTTTTTATAAATAGGAAATAAATATGCTGAAAATCAACACGTTAATTGGGGGATATTTTATGTGGTGATTTGGAGATCGATACGATCCTTCCCTGAAGAATAATAAAATATTACTTCAAGATCGGGTCACTCAGGATAAATGGTGATTCGTGAAGTTGGGGAGTTGTGGAATCGTGTCCATCAGGGGTAGTACAGGGATACCAGACGGCATTGATTTGGAGACCCTTTCCGGAAAGTCAATTATCAGTTTTTTTCTCCGGTAAGGTCATTCCCTTCCGTTTCGTTGATATCTGAGATTTTGATTTCACAAAAGGACTCCCCGTAATGGTTTATAAAAAATTTCCTGATCATATCAATATCTCCGCATCCCTTCCATTCATGATAGCAATACTGATCATCACTATCCCATCCTCCTCCATGAAATTCCAGATCTAATCCTAATATTTTCAATTCATTGATTATATCCGGAATATCATTGAGTAACAGGAGGTCTTCTTCCGTATTAAAATGGATCCTGAATAATTTCATTAACGTGTTTTTGCTCTCTGCCGGAAATTATATACTGCCATTACAACAAAATTAGCAGATTGGATAAAAAAAAGCATCTATATCTTTTATGACCCCGAAAGTTTATAAATCTTTCCATTATAAGGAAATAATTCTGAGACTAAAAAAAGTACCGGCAATATCATCAAACAGTAAAGGGCAGATTATGGCCATCCTGTTTCAACCGGGTTTTTTACTTTTCGACAAGAAAAAAATTTATTATACCCGTCTTCTGAAACAGAATATCACTGTCATAAAAATAAAAATTTCCTTTAACAAATAATATAACGGTGTATAGAAAACCCGAACAATATCCTTTATTGCCTTCGAAAAAACCAGATTTTTAAATATGGAGGAAAAAAACGAAGCCATATTAATAAAACAACATAATTTAATGCCTGTTAAAACAATAAATCTTGCATTCAGATAGATATTTTTCTAAATTCACCCGATTTGATAAATACCTGTTCTAATACATTAAAATCATTACTGGTTTACAGACAAAAGATTAACTAAAATATGAAACAAGTAAAAATACAATTATCTGAAAAGGACATTCCTGAAAGCTGGTATAATATTGTGGCAGATATGCCGAACAAACCCATGCCACCCCTGAACCCGGCCACCAAAGAACCTATTGGCCCTGAGGCGCTGGCTCCCCTTTTTCCGATGGGACTCATTGAGCAGGAGGTAAGCACTGAAAAATGGATCGAAATCCCAGACGAGATCAGGGAAATCTATCGCCTCTGGCGACCTACTCCTTTGTACCGGGCATATAATCTCGAAAAAATGCTCGATACTCCCGCTAAAATATATTATAAGTATGAAGGCGTAAGCCCGGCAGGTTCGCACAAACCCAATACGGCGGTTGCTCAGGCTTATTACAATAAAAAGGAAGGGGTCAAGCGGATCACCACGGAAACCGGGGCCGGCCAGTGGGGTAGTGCACTCGCCCTGGCCTGTAATTATTTCGATATCGAATGTGAAGTGTATATGGTGAAAATCAGCTATGACCATAAACCCTACCGGAAGGTGATGATGAATACCTGGGGCGCCAATGTATATCCGTCACCCTCAGACCGAACCGAAGCCGGCAGAAAAATCCTGGCCAAGAATCCGGATTCGCCGGGAAGTCTCGGTATAGCCATTTCCGAGGCCATTGAAAAGGCCGCCAGTGACGAATATACCAAATATTCTCTGGGAAGTGTACTGAATCATGTACTTCTCCATCAGACTGTGATCGGGCAGGAAACTTTAAAACAAATGGAAATGGCCGGTGATTTACCGGATATCATAGTAGCTCCTTTCGGGGGAGGATCTAACTTTGCAGGGATTTCATTTCCATTTTTACGCTTGAATTTTGAGGAGGGGAAAAAGATCAGGGCAATAGCCAGCGAGCCCTCCTCATGCCCAAAACTAACACGGGGACAATTCAGGTATGATTTCGGTGATACAATAGGAACCACACCCCTGCTTCCCATGTTTACACTGGGGCATAATTTTGTGCCTGCTCCCATTCATGCAGGAGGATTGAGATACCATGGAGCAGGCGTTGTTGTAAGCCAGTTGCTAAAGGATAAACTGATTGAAGCCCGCGCCCATAATCAGATCGAGTGTTTTGAGGCTGGTATTCAATTTGCCAAAGCGGAAGCCATTATCCCGGCTCCTGAGGCCAATCATGGCATAGCCACAGCATTGCAGGAGGCTGAAAAGTGCAAGGAAGAAGGGGTAAGCAAAACCATACTCATCAATCTCTGCGGTCATGGTAACTTCGATATGTCTGCTTATGATGATTATTTCGCAGGCAAACTGAAAGAACATGAGCTGACTGAAGAAGAAATCTCCAGTTCACTTGCAGAACTTGATACACCGGAGATCAAATGAAAACATCCGGCTGTGATGAGCTTCTGAGCTGATATCCTGTTCTCAGCACAGGTATTCATTATAAAGACAAACAGGTCCCGCATCATGACGGGACCTTTTCATTTTTACCATGCAGGCTATTCTGACTATAAGTGGCACGATATTCGCAATGATTCCGATCAGATGGAAAATTGATAAACAGGATAAAAAAATGAAAGAAAGTGAAGGGAATATAAACCTTGTGTTGGGCATACTGGGACTATCCGTAATTCTGATCGTAGCTATCCTCCTGATACCCTAAACATCTATACTAATCCGGTCGGATTTTATTCAACTGATCCTGTGAGACGGGAACACTCATATTTATTGTTTGGTAATCTCCGGCAGTAAAATTTGCAATAAATGAAAGGTTCACAATATAAGAATCCGCACCGGGGTTTACGATCAACAACTGATCCATAATCTTTTTTGAATTGATCTTCAATCCCAGTTGTTTTAGTTCCACCAGGAGTTTTTCAAGCATCAGGCTGTTTATTTCCACATCCAGGGTGATGGATTCGTTTGAAAATATTCTATGGTCCACAACCCACCCGCCATTTCCGGCTATTATTTTTTCAATCAAATGAATTACTTCATGCCGCGTTGAGGGAGAAAAAGCTTCGACCAATATCCTTGTCACAGAAATTCAAAAAGATGATGAGAAAATGAAGTTAACAAATAATAAATTTATTCCCAATTTTTTAATGCTTTTCTGATATCCACGATCTTTCCCAGATGATAAGCATTATGATCGGCGATCAACAGGATCTGTCTCAGGTAGGTCCTTCCTTCCCCATGGGGAATTTCACTGGTCAGATCAATTTCTGCATTGTTGATCAGGCCGATTGCCGCGCCAAGGTCGTTCCTGAATTTTTCCAGTATCGATGCCCATTTCTCTTTCGTTATTGTGTCGTTATTTTCAGGCCAGTATTCATCAGGCCACACTGGTGATGACCATTTTTCATCGAGGGTATATCTGATTATATCTTCCTGTGCAATCCGTACATGCTCCATTTCTTCATATATCGAATGAAGTGCCGGAGAGGGCCTGACCGTGAGTAATTCCGGATCTATACCATGTATAGCCTTTTCGAATGGCACATGGGCCGATCCTCCTTCAATCAATTCCATCAATCCTTTGCGAAAGTTTTTATCATCCATCGGGCTGTTGTCTGAATCTATTATGCGATTTCCATATTGTTAATCACTGAAAAGCTTCATCAGGACTTGCTGCTTTGCGGACCGGTGCCGGGCATCAGGATAAGATTGAACATCGAGTAATTGAAGGAAGTATTCCTTATTGTATAAAGTAAAGGATCTGAGATCGGACTGAGCGGGATAACAGTCTCCGATGCAGAGAACGGCTTCGTGTTGACTGTTCCGCGTATCCTCTATCAACACTTTGACCAGGGCTTCTCCTTTACGTATACAAATTTCATCTTCAGGACACCGGTTATCGGTAACCGCCGAAACAGTCAGATGAAGCAGGTTGCCATCGTTATCAACCACTTTCAAGCGTTCATTTTCTGCCATTGTGAAAGAGTTATTGATCATAATCCAATCAATCTCTTCCCTGTTGCATGAAAGCAGCAGAACGGTATAGAGTATAACAATGCAATTAACACTTTTCATCTTTTTGAAATTACTATTTTAATTAAACTTTTAAAAATACTTTCCCGCCAGATAGCAATGTACATATTAGCCAACATGTAAATAACATCCCAAGTATAAAAAATGTCAGTCCTCATAATTTCTCAGGATCTATTTCTTCAGATCAGCATAACTGATCAGTTCAATACCCCTTGATTCGATGACTTCCTTCACACGGGGATCGGTCCAGGCTCTGGTAACCCAGTTACGGTTGTCGGCCACATCATAATATCCGCTATGACCTATAGCTCTCATTTCAGGTGTATCATAACCGGGATGATCCACAAACAAGTATGTGCCCGGCTCCAGGTTCTCCAGGGATTCGACCAGATTGAGCACCATGGCTTCCCCTGTCCGGGTACCACCAAAGCCGCTTAACCTTCTTACTCCGTAGGGTTCTACGCTGGTGATCAAACCGAACTCCCCGGCCAGCTTTTCCTGAACCTCCAGGATCTTCGGATCGGCATTTGCACCTCCCATATGTATACCCATATGGGTTATCCGGCCCGGAAGATGCTTTATGGCCATCTCGATCTGGGCTCTCAACTCCTGTTCTACTTCCCCGATCTTCCAATCGTTTCCGAGGAAGGTACGCTCGGGGGGGAAACGATCATTGGACCAGTACATGGGATAAAAATATCCATCCGGATCGGTCAGACTGGGAGCATGGGTCAGCGGTCCCCATTTTATATTTTCCCATTCACTGGTCATGGTAAGATGAATGCCCACATCATATCCCGGATTGGCTTTCAGCATTTCTACTGCCTCCATAAACCAGGGGCAGGGAACCATGATCTCGACCGAACGGGCAATCCCTTCGGTATAGGCATCGATGCAGGCCATGTTGGCAGTGTGGGAAGAACCGATATCGTCGGCTCTTACGATCAAACGGATCCCGTTTTCCTGGGCACACGCATTTGTGAACAGGAACAGGATTAATAAAGTAATTGAAAATTGAATTCTATACATGATTTGTATTTTGTTTAACATGATCGGCGGTTTCATGATATGGTCAGTTGATAAAAAACCTGTCTGAAAATAAATAAATATACCTGTCAAAAAAAATAATGCCGCTAATAAATAAAGGTCCGGCGAATTTACAAGTGTCGGATAAAATCGACTGTTATCGAT
The DNA here is from genome assembly GCA_964543195.1 of uncultured Roseivirgaceae bacterium. Taxonomy (GTDB): domain Bacteria; phylum Bacteroidota; class Bacteroidia; order Cytophagales; family Cyclobacteriaceae; genus JAGTVG01. The sequence continues at coordinate 277,580 of CAZIXF010000001.1, read as the reverse complement.
TTCAGATCCCCGACTACGGCATCGGCATGAGAAAGGTCCTGTTTGCCTGAATGATGATTCTGGAATCCGATGGCTTTCATCCCTGCTTTCTTTGCGGCGGTGATCCCATGGCTGGCATCCTCGATCACCACACATTCACCGGGATCGGCATTCCCCCTCTCCGCTATTCTGATAAAAATCTCGGGATGAGGTTTGGAAGCCGACACCTGATCGCCACCTATGAACAGGGGGAAGTGTTTTTCCAGCATAAATTTTTTCAATACCTCCCTTATAGTGAGCGATGTAGCCGATGAGGCCAGTAAAAGTTTAAGATTACTTTTCCTGAGACGTTCGATCAGATCCATAGCCCCTTCCATCATCTTCACTTCATCCGTGTTATGAAGGACCTCCCAGTACTTCTTCCGGCCTCTTACAATAAGATCTTCCGGCTTGTTTTTCAATTTATATTTGCGGATCACTTTTGACCAGGAATCGTAGGCTGACATCCCCACAAAAGTTTGCTGTTCTTCGAAAGTCAGCGTCAATCCCAGCTCTTCAAACATCTCGGCTTCCAGCCGCTGGTGAACCGGCTCGCTGTTAACCAGAACACCATCCATATCGAATATTACCGTATTAATCATCCTTTGATAAAATAATTCTCAGATAAGCAGATCCATACATCTCAACCAGAATTCATTATAACTTTTCCAGTAAACAAAATTGCATCCCCAGTGAGGTGCCGGATCACTCATATAGGCCATTACTTTCCCATTTCCTACCTGGCCATAAGAAAGCAACGGGTCATCCTGGCCCTTAATGTTAAGTACTACATCGAATCCTTCCTTTGGCCGGGTTCTGTTATATCCCAGTATAGGTGGGAAGGAACCAAAATCGATCCCTTTGAATTCTTTTACATAATCATCCTGTATTGAAGGATAAAAACCTTCCGTACTTTCAATCAGGTCTTCATAATCCAGACAGTGTACCGGCAGCACCTCTTTCAACCGGGTGCGTCCCCATCCTCCCTTGCCGGCTTCTCCGGTGAAAGACAGCCATCCTCCAAGGAACATGGCACTCTTTCCCGATCTGATAGCTTCGATGGTAAGCCGGATACGGTCGGGAAAGGTAAGCACACCTTTGCCGAATTTTTGCCTGTCGAAAAAACTGGGGGCCAACTGGAACAACTTGGCCTCCACATCACTGAATATCAACACATCATACTGATCAAGGATTTCCTCATACTCACCCGGCCCAAGCTTGTAAAAATCCCAGCTGGGCACGGAAGCCACTTCATGCTCTCCCGATGATTCCAGGGCCTCCTTTAACCATTTCCCGTAATTGAATATCTCCAGGCCTTTATGCTCAAAATTAAAGGGGGATTCGGCAAATACGGGTCCATTCAAAACGGCCCAGTCACCTATATAATATATTTTGGCCATTGGCTTTTCGTTTGATATCCGGGTAAAATTAACCCGGAAAATTCATAAATTCTGAAATTTTCAGCCATAAATGAGGGAAATTCTTTTTCGGCCCCCAGGGCTGAACCTGTTCAATGGATGGGGGCACCTGGGCTCATCAGACATCAGATACTACTAAAATTCCGGAAAAAATGACCGGTGAATCAATTTATCCTGTTCATGCACTATTGTACTTTCAGGAATATATTCTGTGGCAAAAACGCCGTAACCTGTCTCGTCGTTTATATCCCGTAAAACAGCTTGTGGATGGATCATTGTTCAAATAATTATATATTAGAAAGTCAGAGGATATTTGATATATTTTTTGATTTATACTTAGATTTTATAATTATATTGTAAAAATCCCCTGCAAGGTAATATAAAATATTCCAATATATTTTAATTTTTTTTATTGGTTTCTATATCTTTTTGCATAGTGATGAGAAACATTGAGGAATATTGGAAATGCATATGAAAACATTGGAGATTTGGAGTAATTTTGAAATTTTGATCATTTAATAATTCATTTATGGATCTGAACGTTCAAATCAGGAATTTACAGATAGAGGATTTCCGTGACCTGGTAGAGTCGTCGAAAAAATCTTACCCCGATATTGACCAGCCAGAATGGAAGGAGGAGGAGATCAATAGGCTGCTTGAAATCTTCCCTGAAGGACAAATCTGTGTAGAAGTTAACGGAAAAGCGGTAGCCTTTGCCCTGGCGTTGATCGTGGATTACATGAAGTATGGAGATTCGCATACCTATAGAGATATTACGGCAAACTATACTTTTAATTCACATGACCCGGACGGGGATGTACTCTATGGTATTGATGTGTTTGTACATCCCGATTACAGGAATATGAGGCTGGGCAGGCGGTTGTATGATGCCCGCAAGGAACTTTGCGAACATTTGAATCTCCGGTCAATTGTGGCTGGCGGAAGGATACCCAATTACAGCCGGTACGCCGACCAGATGACCCCGAAGGAATATATTGTCAAGGTCCAGCATAAGGAAATATTCGACCCGGTGCTGACCTTTCAGCTTTCCAATGATTTTCATGTGAGAAAAGTGTTGAAAAATTATCTTAAAGGCGACGATCCATCGAGGGAGTTCGCCTGCCTGATCGAATGGAACAATATTTATTACCAGGAGGAACAGAAATTTCTTGAAACGGAAAAAACGGTGGTCCGGATCGGTCTGGTTCAATGGCAGATGCGGCCCATTTCCACCCTGGAAGGCCTTTTCGACATGGTGGAATATTTCATCGATGCAGTAAGCGGATATCACTCTGATTTTCTGGTATTCCCTGAATATTTCCATGCACCCCTGATGGCTGCTTATAATCACCTTCCGGAATCCGATGCCATACGAAAACTGGCTGACTATAGTGACCCCATACGGGATAAGCTGACGGAATTTGCCGTGTACTATAATGTGAACATCATTTCAGGCAGCATGCCCTATGTGAAAAATGCCAAATTATTCAATGCCGGTTTTTTATGCCGCCGGGACGGGAGCTGGGAAAGATTTGAAAAGATCCATATAACACCCAGCGAAGTGAGCACATGGGGCATGGTGGGAAGTGACAAAATAACTACCTTCGATACCGATTGCGGAAAGATCGGCATCCTGATTTGTTATGATGTGGAGTTCCCCGAAGTATGCAGGATCATGGCCGACCAGGGTATGCAAATACTATTTGTACCGTTTCAGACGGATACCCAGAATGGTTATACCCGGGTTCGCCATTGCGCACAGGCAAGGGCCATCGAAAACGAATGTTATGTAGCCATAACCGGATGCGTGGGCAACCTTCCGAAAGTGACCAACATGGATATCCAATATGCGCAATCCGCTGTTTTTACACCTTCTGACTTTGCATTTCCCTATAATGGGATAAAGGCAGAAACCACACCGAATACAGAAATGACCCTTCTGGTGGACGTGGACCTGTCGTTATTGCATGAGCTGCACAATAATGGCTCGGTACGGATCCTCAAGGACCGGCGCAAGGATTTGTACCGGATCATTACGCCATCCAGCAAACCGGTAAGTTTCAAGAATTCACAGTCTTTGAAACAGATCACCGAAAAGTAAATTTCTGTTCCTGAAAATACCGGACCGCTTAAGCCGGTTCAGAAGTGTTTGTTGACCACAGATAACAATTCGTCAAAGCAATTACTTCCGCTTGCCATTACCTTGTAATCATTCATATAATCTTCAATTGAAAGTCCAAACCGGATATCGTTGCCTTGCAGGTCTGTCATCACTCCTCCGGCTTCACGAATCAGAAGGTAAGGAGCGGCAATATCCCAAATCTTGCATTTATGGTTGATATTGCCTCCAAACCGGCCATCGGCTACGAAACAGAAGTCTATAAGGCAGTTTGTGGCTCTCATATTCCGTACATGCTGGATAATATCCCTGAGAAGATCCGTTTCCTTCTGCACTTTAGGCGTGTTATCCGACCAGTCGGTTGCATAGGCAAATAGAAGATTCTTTAAAGAAGTTTCCCGGGTTACCTGCAAAGGTTTATCATTGCAGAAGGCGCCCTTCCCTTGTTCTGCATAATAAAGAAGGTCATAATAGGGCAGATAGGCCCCTGCAGCAAGCGGTGTATCATTCTGGAAAAGCGCAATCAGTGTACCGAACCAGGGAATTCCGGCCGCATAATTGGAGGTGCCATCAATGGGATCGATCACCCAGGTATATTCGGAGCCGGTCAGTACAACTCCTTTTTCCTCACCGATTATACCGTGACCGGGATACTTGCCGGTAATGATATGGGCGATCTTTCGCTCCGCAGCCACATCCATTTCAGTTACGATGCTGCTCTGACTTTCTTTAATATTCCCTTCGATCATCTCTCCGAAATTGGACATCAGTATAGTGCTTGCTTCCTTCAGGGCGTTTTTGATAAGCTTTTCAGCGAAAATCATGGTCATATTAAATTTAAGAATAACTATCTTTTAAAAGTTGGCCGGTTTATCCTTTATCGAGTCCACCAGGCCCATGATCTCGTCAAACTGCGCGTTTACCATTTCCTCGTCATCATAATCCATGCCCCTGCACTCGGCCTTTACCGGGAGTGATACCAATGCGGTGAGGCCGAGCCGGTAAGCCTGTCGCAGATTCTCAGCATGATCGGTCCAGATCCTTACCGAATTGGCTCCATGGTCCGGAAGTTTTTCCATAAAATCAACTCCCACGGCTCCTTTAACAAAATAGGGTTGTTCTCCCTGATAGAGGGTATACAGGTTATCTGCCTGTTCAATGGTTACCCTGGGCGGTTTATCCGTATCGAAACCGCAGGCATAAAAAAGAAATACTGAAATCCATACAAAAATTATTGCTCCGGTAAATATTAAAAATTTCATGATGATATGTTTATGAATTTTTTTCCTATTAATATAATGAATAAAGTGATTCATCCATAAGCCCGTTCAAAAACTTTGATCTGTTTCTTCAGCCTTCCGGGATTGAACCTTTCCCGTTAACGATATCCATAACGGGAACTACCTGAATGAATACGACCCTGATATTCTTTTTATATGAAAAAAGTTAAACATCAGGATTGTGAGTTCCCATACGTTACTCCTTCTCCAAATTTATTATTTTTACAACCTGATCATCCTGAATTTGCGGAAAACGGGATGACAGACCAATAAATCCATATTTTTTTATGCAATCTCATTACCTGGGCATTGAAATCGGTGGCACCAAACTGCAGTTGATCATCACGGATGAGAAACTCCGGATCATTGAGCGGCATAAAGCAGAAACAGGGGAAGAAAAGAAAGCCGGAAAGATAAGGCAGATTATTAAAGAATATCTGGATAAAATGGCCGGTAAATATTCCATTGCGTACAGTGGCATTGGTTTTGGCGGCCCCGTGGATCCCGAAAAAGGCCTGATCCATACTTCATACCAGGTGGAAGGATGGGATAATTTTGACCTGAAAGGATGGATGAAAAAGACCTTCGATCTATCTTGTGCAGTGGAAAATGATGCAACCACGGCCGGATTTGCAGAAGCTGTGCTGGGAAAGGGGGAAAATTACAAAAAGGTATTTTATATTACCATTGGCAGCGGAATTGGCGGAGGATTCGTTATCAATAAGGAAATTTACCATGGGAGTTACCTTGGTGAAGCGGAGATCGGGCATATCAGGCTCGATAAAAACGGCTCGACCCTGGAATCGAAATGCAGTGGCTGGGCTATTGATAAAAAGCTGAAAAAATATATTCAGGATAATCCGGACTCAACACTTTCCGGGATCATGAAGATTAATAAAGGACCTGAAACCCGGTTTGTCGATCAGGCTATCCGGAATGGGGATCAGGGAGCCAAACGGATACTGGATGATGCCATTGACGATCTATCCTTCGGCATTTCTCATATAATACACCTGCTGAATCCTCATGTGATCATAATTGGCGGGGGTGTTTCCCTGCTGGGCGAACGGTTGATCGAAGGTATCCGGAATAAGATCGACCAGTACCTGATGAGTTCGATGAAAATAAAACCGCCCGTGATCCATCAGGCCGGGCTGAAAGAGGATGTCGTACCGCTGGGGGCTGCCTTGCTGGCCCAACAGATGGATAAAAAAAAAGATTAATTTTGCTACGATAAAAATCATAAATATGGAGACCTGGATAAAAAATTATTTTGGCGAGTTGAAACGGATCTTTGATGAGCTGCCGGTTACGGAGATAAAAAAAATTATCGGCCGGTTTATTGAAGCGGGGCATGACGGAAAAAGGATATTGGTGTTCGGGAACGGAGGAAGTGCCGCCAATTCATCTCATTTTGTCAATGATCTGGCAAAAAGTGCCAGCGATGCCACCGGAATAAAATTCAAGTGCATTTCCCTGAATGAAAACATGAGCCTCATCACCGCTATCGGCAATGATTATGATTATCAGGATATTTTTCATCGCCAGCTGGAAAACCTTGCCGAAAAAGGAGACCTGCTGATGACCCTGAGCGTGAGCGGCAACTCACCCAACCTGGTCAAGGCATTTGAATGGGCCAGGGATAAGGGTATGGAAACCGTTGCACTTATTGGAGCGGGTAAAGGACGCCTGGGTGAGATCGCGGATCATACGATTGTGATCGACTCGATGCATTATGGTCATGTGGAAGATGTTCAGGCTATTCTCTGTCATGTGATCAACTATGCGCTGATCGATAATCCGGAGCATGTAAAGAAGCAATGATCGCTGAATTGATCATTTGCCGAAAATGAATTGGGCAGACTGCCACGAAATGAAACGGGAAAAATCAATGAAATGAAGCGGGAGAGAGCCATGAAATGAAGCGGCAAAATGGAACAACGAAAAACCATTACATATTAATTATAATTGATACAGGATATTTCTAACATTACTTTTTCTTATAATTGAATCCACTTTTAAATCATTAGAATCATGATCAGGAAAAGCTCAATTCTATATATGGTGATGTTGCCATTATTATTTGTTGTGGGGTGTCAGGAAAAAAATTATGTTTCATCCCCGGATAAAGTAATCATCGGTTATGTTCCCGGATTCCGGGGCGAACTGGACGTGACCCGGATCGACGCCAACAAGCTGACCCATATCAATTATGCTTTTGTCGACGTAAAGGACAGCATGACCTGGCTGACAAACAGGGAGACCGACACAGTGAATTTCAGAAAACTGAATACATTGAAACAGGACAATCCGGATCTGAAGATACTTATTTCGGTCGGGGGATGGGCCTGGAGTGAAAATTTCTCCGATGCCGTACTGACGGAGTCTTCAAGAAAGAAATTTGCCCGGAGCGGTGTGAAGATCGTGGAGGATCATGACCTGGACGGAGTGGATATTGACTGGGAATATCCCGGGATGCGGGGTGAAGATAATGTGTTCAGACCCGAAGATAAACAGAATTATACGCTTATGTTTAAGGAGATACGAAAGGAACTTGATGAATTATCGGAAAAAACCGGCAAAACCTATGAACTGACTACGGCTGTGGGTGCTTTTTCCGATTATATAAAACATACCGAGATGGATAAAGCCCAGAAATATCTTGACTATGTGAACCTCATGACCTATGATTTTTATGTAGCCGGTGATACCGCAGGCCATCATACCAATCTTTATCCTTCCTTAAGTTATGAAAAAGAAAAATCGGCTCACCGGGCTTTCCGGGAATTCAGGGATGCCGGCGTGCCGGCTGAAAAACTGTTGATGGGTATTGCCTTTTACGGCAGAAGCTGGTACATGAAAAACAGTGATAACCTGGGTATCAAACGGCCGGTAAGGGCGGTGACGCGGGGAGGAGGCTATACCTCGATCAAAGACAGTATATCGGCAATACCAGGCTTTACGAGGTACTGGGATGAAAATGCAAAAGCACCTTATCTGTTCAATGAAGAGACATTTCAACTGTTTTCATACGATGATGAGGAATCGGTGGAACATAAGTGTAATTATGTATTGGAAAATAATATGGGCGGGGTTATGTTCTGGCAGTATTCCAGTGATCCCAAAGAATATCTCCTGGATGCTATCAATGAGCATCTTAACCGGTGATCCGTAACGACATACTCGTATTGTAATTAATGGCAGAGACCGTTTCTCCTTATGTTTCCATAATCATGGCCGTGAAGAATACGGAACCGTACCTGCCGGCCTGCCTGGATTCAGTCCTGGCCCAGACCTATTCCAACTGGGAATTGATCGCCGTAAATGACCATTCCACGGATCGCGCACCGGAGATACTCCAAGCTTATTCACAGATAGATGAGCGGATCAGGGTTTATCATGGCCGGGGACACCGGCTTATCCCCACTCTTCAGGAAGCTTACCGGCATGTCAGGGGTACATTGATCAACAGGATGGATTCGGATGACCTTATGCCTCCTTACAAACTGGAAATACTTGTAAAGGAGTATGAAAAACATGGCAAAGGAACTCTCGTCGCAGGGGGCACAAAACATTTTGTCGATGAAGGTAAGGTGGGAGATGGATTCAAACGATACGATAACTGGCTGAACGAGGTCGCCAGAACTCAAACTCACTGGCAGGAGATATACCGGGAGTGTGTAATACCTTCCCATTGCTGGATCATGCACAGGCAGGATTTCGAAGCAGCCGGTGCCTTCGATCCGGTGGTTTATCCGGAAGATTATGATCTCTGCTTCCGTTTTTATAAATCGGGTCTTAAAGTAGCGGGGATAGATAAAATACTGCATTACTGGCGTGACCGGTCCGACCGGATCTCCCGGACCTGGGAAGAATACAGGGACAACCGGTATTTCGACCTTAAACTCAGCTATTTTTATCAGCTTGACCGTGATACCTCCCGCCCGCTTGTGCTATGGGGGGTAGGCCGGAACGGCAAGGACATGGCCCGGTTGCTTAAAGCCAGGAAGGATCCCTTCCACTGGGTCTGTGATAATCCAAAAAAGACCGGTAAAGATATTTACGATATCCGGATCCAACATTATAACCAAATACCTTTCCTCGAAGATCCGCAGATCATGATCGTGGTTTCCTCTCCGGCAGAACAGGTAAAGATCCGCAAACAGCTTCTGGAATGGAATCTGCAGCCAGGCTCTGATTTCTGGTTTTTTATCTGACCTGATCAAAAGTTTTTCACAGTACCAAAAGTACGCTCCTGCAGTGGGGCAAGCGGCGGAAGATCGTTTTCCGGGCTGTCGAGATAAAAATAGGCGGTGGCCGCCCAGTCGTCGGACCGGTAAAATACCACACCGGAATTCGCATATTCCTCAGCCATCAGATTGACATTCTCTTCCATTTCAAGCAGGCGGTTAAATTCGAAATTTTCTCCAAACTGGTCCCTGACCACCGTAACCGGTTGCAGGGGAACACCTTTTTCTATCAATTCGGCCACCTTTGAACCTGTTGAAGATCCCATCACCTGGATGGTTGCTTTTATATCACGGTGAAAATAGACCGGGTCGGGAATATGATACCGGTAAAAGGCATATTTTCTCTCCGGGAAATCACCATCAGGCACCAGCAGGCTTCCCTGGTATGGATTGTCATATAATCCCTGACCCCATCCTGTGCCCACATAATCCTCTGTCCCGGTGCCATTCAATGTAGGGTATGCCTCATCCCCGTCAAGATAGATCTTCACTTCTCCCTCGCCCCACCAGGTTTTTTCATATGCCGGATCGGTTATCACTGAAAAGTTGGCGCCCAGAAATCTACCCCTGCCATGAATAGTAGGCAGAATAACAAAATCCTTCCCAAGCTCAGTCTGCCTGTTCCTTCTCCAGGCACAATGCAGATACCCGGCATTTTCCAGCGGTGCTTCCATTTTCTGCATATTGATGGTGTAAAAAATATTGGTGGGTCCGTCGGACTCATTGGTAAGCACAATCCGGGCTCCTTGCCTGAAGGGCATCGGGATAAAACAATTCAACGATCTGCCTTCCGGCCTGGAAAAAAATTCATTATCGAAAGGTATGGCCGTTCTGCCCAGCCCCATCCCAAAAAAATCACCGAGGGGTGCTGAAACGGCCGGCTTTGAAGCATTATCCCAGTATATATCGATCCGGAGTGCCCTGAGCATATATTCGCGGGGATATTTATCCAGTCCCTGATAACCCAGCAGACAGCTGGTGGTCATCCAGATGCGGTTAATTATACCAGCACCTTTCACATCACAGAGGGTCACACTATCTCCACCCCGAAGCTGAATATAGGCATTCCCCTTGGCCTGCCGGTTGGACATGCCACCCTTACCCCTGGCTCCCTGAGGATTCTCAAAACTGAACCACCTGGTATGCACTTCCCCTGATGGCAGGTGGTATATCCGGTCTTGCCTGTTATGTGAGTCATAACCCGGTGGCTGTTCGCTGGAATGGCAGCCGATAGAAAAAAGAACAACACAGAACAATACGTATCGTAAGAAATCATTCATTTTCACAGTTGATTTTTAGTTTCCATTACCCCTGCAGGTGGTCAAATTAAACAAAAAACAATGATTTCCCGTTAAAACACTTGTTCATTTTCTTACAGAGTTTTATTATATTATTATTATGGAGAACAAAAAAGAAAGCATAAAAGACATTAAAAAAGAGGTCAAACCGGCAAAACAACAGTCCAATATGCACGAAGGCATTGCCGACTGGTGCGACTGTTGTTCATGTGAGCCGGAAGGCCGCTGGGTGGAAGTAGCCGAAAAAATGGACATCGACCTCAGCGATTTTGAGGAATAAATACAGTATACCGGCTGTGTAAATATCGGGAGCCATACTTAACCCTCCAATGGCACAGGTCCTGGCGAAACTCACTTTTTCTTTTTCAGGATCCTGATCACAACCGGTCCGAACAGGCCGGATGGTATCAGTGGCACCTCATTCCACGGCCCATCTCCGATCTCAGGTCTCCTGGGTATGATCGTATTGGTGAAATTTTCCCCGGATGGGAACCACCTCCGGGTCCATTAAACCTTCGGTCCTTATAAGATCAGGTAGTGTATACCGAATTGAACAATACATAATCGGTAGTCAGGTCGGCACCCCACCCCACCGACCGGGCCTTGCCGCTCTTGAGGTTCATCTGTATCTTTACATGAGACTCCCGGAGTAGTTTTTTCATATAATTTTTATCATAGTCCTGCGGGCGTCCGTTTTCCAGCACTTTTACCAGGTGTCCGCTGTCGCCCAGATAAAGATCGATATGTTCATAATCGAAATCCACCCCGGCATTTCCTGCTGCACATACGATCCGTCCCCAGTTGGCATCCCTTCCGAACATGGCTGTTTTCACCAGATTGGAATCGGAAATTTCCCGGACCAGCATTCTGGCAATCGTTTCATTGGGGGCATTTTTCACCTCATATTCAATAAACTTGGAGGCCCCTTCACCATCGGATACGATCATTTTAGCCAGGTGGGCCATCATTTCCTGTAATTTCTCTTCAAACAACCGGTATCCGGGGTCATTTTTGGATTTAATCCGGGTATTGCCTGCCATTCCGTTGGCCATAACCACGACCATGTCATTGGTAGAGGTATCTCCATCCACCGTGATCATATTGAAAGAGCGGTCAACGGCCTTTTTCACCATCCTGTTCAGCACCTTCGGATCAATGGCTACATCGGTGACGATAAAGGCAAGCATGGTAGCCATATTGGGATGGATCATCCCCGATCCCTTGGCGATACCGGCAATACTTACATGCTTTCCATCGATATCACAGCTGACGAAGCCTTCTTTGGGGAAAGTATCCGTGGTCAGGATCGCGTTAGCTACATAAGAACCTGCGTTTGACTTGTTGGATATCTTATTGGCATTTTCCCTTATTCCGTCCACAATCTCTTTTGTAGGGAAGGGTTCTCCTATCAGGCCGGTGGAGGCCACGATTACATTTTCTTTTTTGATCTTAAGCTCTTCAGCCATGGTATCGACCATCGCCTTGGCACCCAGTCTTCCCTGTTCGCCGGTACAGGCATTGGCATTGCCCGCATTGATCACTATGGCCTGGGCAATACCATCGGCAATGTGCCTTTTCGAAATTTTAAGGGGTTCGGCAATCGTCTTATTCTGTGTAAAGGTAGCAGCAGCACTGGCCGGTACCTCGGAATAGATGATCGCCAGGTCGCGTCTCATCGATTTCACGCCAATATGAGCACCCCAGCATTTTATACCTTTAACATTGGTAATATTGTTAATCATAATCGATCAGTTGGTTTTCTTTGGTGTAGAATCAGGGATTTAATGGTAAAAGATTTAACCCAGCGGTTTCATCGAAGTTAAACATGATGTTCATGTTCTGAACTGCCTGGCCGGAAGCGCCCTTAACCAGGTTATCGATTGCGCTTAAAATGATGATCCGGCCGGTCCGTTCATCATGGGTACAGTAAATATCACAATAATTGGATCCCCGCACGCCTTTTACGGAGGGTGGTGTATCCGTTATTCTTATGAAAGGATGGGGGGCGTAAAATTCTTTATAAACTTCCAATAACTGTTCATCGTTTATTTCTTCCGAGGGCCGTACGTAAATAGTGGATAAGATTCCCCTGTCGATGGGCAGAAGATGAGGCGTGAACTGTATCAAAGGATTCGTCCCGGTTAGATTATCCAGTACACGCTGAATTTCAATTGTATGCCGGTGAGTCTTCAGGCCGTAACTCTTGAAATTGTCATTGACATTGGAAAAATGGGTTACAGGTTTAGGCTTTACACCCGCCCCGGTAACTCCGGATTTTGAATCCACAATAATATCAACAGGGTCGATCAACCTTTTGCTCAAAAGGGGATAAATGCCCAGGATCGCAGAGGTGGGATAACATCCCGGGTTAGCGATGAGCCGTGCAGTGCTTATCTCTTTTCTGTATACTTCCGGTAAACCAAAGACTGCTTTATCGATGCCTTCAGGATAAACATGCTCCATTCCGTACCACGATTTATACTCTGCTTGAGAATTGAGCCTGAAGTCACCGGAAAGATCAATAATTTTAAAGGGAGCATCGCTATATTGTTTAACGAAGTCCATGGCCACGCCATGAGGAAGTCCGAGGAATGCAATGTCGATATCGTGGTCCTTAATTTCCTCCATGGGACGCAACACATGCTCAATAACCGAATGGTATGCCGGGTGGATATCGGGGATACTCAATCCGGACTTGCTTTCTGATGTCACCAGGCTGATCTCAACTTCCGGATGATTATGGAGGATCCTGATCAATTCGGAACCCGTATAACCTGTAGCCCCAACTACGGCTGCTTTTATTTTATCCATTGACCTTGTAATCTTTTAATACCTCTTCCAATCGATTTACTGCGGTCTCGAGATCTTCATAGGAAATGTTCAGGGGTGGAACCAGCCGGAACACATTGCCGGCAGTGGCATTGGCCAGAACCCCTTTTTCGATAAGCAACTTCACAAGCGGTTTGACTTCAAAATCAAATTCGACGCCCAGCATCAGGCCCAGGCCCCGGATATCCTTTATATGGGGATTATGTAGAGCCTTTATTTTATTCCTGAGCCACTCCCCCTTTTCTATAGCTTCCTGAAGAAGCCCCTCTTTTTCGATAACCTCAATGGTGGCCAGTGCTGCCGCACAAACCAATGGATTACCCCCGAAAGTGGTTCCATGATCACCATATTCCATTACTTCACTGACCTTTTCGCTGGCCAGGACAGCGCCTATCGGCACACCACCCCCCAAGCCTTTGGCCAGGGTAATAATATCGGGTTGAACGCCATAATGGTCCTTGGCAAAATATTTACCCGTGCGTCCCATGCCACACTGTATCTCATCAAAAATGAGCACAATATCATTCTCATTGCATAATGCCCTTACTTCTTCAAGATATTCCCTGTTAACGGGATGGATGCCGCCTTCACCCTGTACGGGTTCCAGAACAACTGCTGCCGTATCTATACTTATCGCCTTTTCAAGTGCACCAAGATCATTAAACGGCACTTTTTTAAATCCCGCAGGAATCGGCTCAAAACCTTTCTGGTGTGTTTCGCTACCCATGGCAATGGTGGCCAGGGTCCGCCCATGAAAGGCCTTTTCCATGGAAATTACCTCACCGCCTCTTTTATGACTATGGGCATATTTTCTGGCTATCTTAACGGCCCCTTCTGAAGATTCAGCGCCGCTGTTGGTGAAGAACACTCGATCGAGGCCGGAAAGCCTGACCAGCTTTTCCGATAATTTCAACTGTGGTTCGCTGATATAAAAATTAGAAATATGGATCAGCGTTTCGGCCTGTAATTTAATGGCTTCGGCTACATGCGGATGGCAATGCCCAACCACATTCACCGCAATACCGGCAAGCACATCGATATATTCATTTCCTTCAATATCCCAAACTCTCGATCCCTTTCCCTTCACCAGCGCAAGGGGGTACCGGTTGAATGTTGGCAGATAATACCGTTTATCCTCCAGATGATAATGGTTATTCGTTTTCATAAAAATCAGTTTGTGATCAATGTACCAATATTCTTTTCTTTAACGGCCTGGATGATCTGGCCGGGTTTCATCCCGTTAATGATCCTTGCCTTTGCCGCTCCCTTTTGTATGGCTATCATGCAGGATTCCATCTTTGGGATCATTCCCCCCCGGATCAGGTTGTTCGTTATCAATTCGTCAATTCCATTAAGGGTCACCTTTTTAATGACAGATCCCGGGTCCTGCAGATCCTTCATCAGGCCATCCACGTCGGTCAATACGATATACTGGTCGACTTTCAACTCACCTGCCAGTTGTCCGGCAAACATATCCGCATTAATATTATAATCCGCGCCTTCCGTATCGGAAGCAAGGCTGGTAACAACCGGTATATAATCATTGTCTAATAGAATGCTTATCAAGGTGATATCTATTTTGGCCACATCCCCTACCTGCCCGATGTCGTGCTTCGTGGCTTTTTCACCCACTTTTTCTTCATGGTACCGGCGGATTGCCGTAACCATTTTACCGTCCTTGCCCGATAATCCGACCGCCTTATGTCCGTTTTTGTTGATAAGATTGACCAGGTTCCCGTTTACCGAACCTTTCAGGGCCATCTCGACATATTTCAGGGCTTCCGGTGTGGTCTTTCTGTGCCCTCCGATAAACTCAGATTCGATCCTGGCCATTTCAAGTGTTTCTCTGATAAACGGGCCGCCGCCGTGAACGAGAATAATATGATAACCCGAGGATTTCAGGGTGCAGATCTTTTTAATGATCTCAGATTTCAATTCCTCATTGACCATGGCGTTTCCCCCATATTTGATCAATATCGTACCCTTTACTTCCGGGTTGTTTACCACCATATCATTTAATCACTTCGAATTTCATTTTCCGTAAAACGCATGATTGATGTTACCGGTTACCGTCACGGGGACCGCGTGACCTGATATATGAAGGCCCAATGATAAGGAACAACTTTCCGGTAAAATTTATCAGAAACATCAAAATTGGGTGCAAAGTTACCATATTCATCTATAAAATGTCTATTGGAAACCGGATTTTCTGAGTTTAGACTGTGATAGATATAATAAAGTGCTGAGATCCAGAACCGGCAGGGCAAAAAATCTGTTATAAAATATGTATATTGTTACAGGAAATCATTAATCAGGACCATAACCTTGATATCATGAAAACGATCGTATTATCCGTATTGGCCATGCTGATCATTCCATTTTCCCTGATGGCTCAACCTGATCATGAATCCGATGTGATCAACACTTCCGGGGGTGACCTTAAGATGTTTTTTATCAACCATGGTACGCTGATGTTCTCTTATAACGATCTGATAATACATATTGACCCGGTAAGCCGGGCTGCGGACTATTCCCGGATGCCTGATGCGGATCTGATCCTGGTCACCCATCAGCATGGTGACCATCTGGATAAAGATGCCATCGAAGAAATCACTAAAGCGAACACTACCCTTATTTTAACCCAAACCTGCAGGGATCAGATCAAAAAGGGCTCGGTTATGAAAAATGGAGATACCCGGACCGTTAAGGGATTAAAAATAAGAGCCGTCCCGGCCTATAATATCAAACACAGGAGAGATAACGGAAAGCCTTATCACCCTAAGGGTCAGGGCAATGGGTATGTGATCACCTTTGGCGATAAAAAAGTATATGTAGCCGGCGACACGGAAAACGTTCCCGAAATGAAAGAACTGAACGATATTGATATTGCCTTTTTACCCATGAACCTGCCCTACACCATGTCCCCTGAAATGGTGGCGGAAGCAGTGAATATGATCCAACCCGACATTATGTATCCTTATCATTACGGGCAAACGGATACGGATCAACTGGTCAGGCTGCTGGAAGGGAACAGGGAAACCCAATTGAGGATCAGGGATTTTTACAGATAAGTCTTTAATGCCAATTAGTCAGGCTGGAAATATTCATACAGGCTCACATTCCCAAGTATCAGCCACATCCCATAAAAAGCATCTTCCACCGGGATGGTCAATATCCGGAAGTCAAGATTTTGGGAATGATCATACCACACGATATGTTCTTCAATTCCCGATCCGGTAAGTACGCCATTCACTATTAAAAAGGGGACCAATATGATCAGATAGGAAATAAAAAAACGGCCCAGGAAACCTGCTTTTAGAAAGTATGATACAAAGAGAAATACAGCCAATCCTGTAAAGGTTACAGAAGTATAAAGTTTATCATAATTGGATACGCCCACGGTGATCAATATAACACCCAGGATAAACGCCAGCTTCCTCCCCCCATCCCCGAAAGTCCAGCCAGGAAAATACGCTTTTATACAATCATAAATAAATACACAGGCGTAGGGTACCGTAATAAAAAAAAGCCATTCTTCAACAGGTAAATTGATGAGGGTGACTCCTGCCAGATAGTTATCATTAAATCCCCATACCCCGATTCGTGTGAAAATCACATCCCAGGCGATAAACAGCGCAGCCACGATCAACATTGACGGCAGTAAATATTTCCACCTTCTGTAAAACGCTACCTTTGAATCAAAACTCAGTAACAGTGGCAGGCCAATTGTAAAAAGATTTATATAGAGATATAAATACTTTGTTTCCACGGTTATAAATTAATCTGCCTTGTAGGACAAAATCAGGAAAAATAACCATTGAATGACAAAATAGACAATGGCAAACCGGTTGATCTTTTTGAGATGAAGATTCTGGAACATAATGTGAAAAAAGTAAGCCACAACAAACCATGCCACATAATTCTGTACCGGTATGGTATTGTTCTGCCAGTTCCAGAAATCGTAAGCCTGCGCCACGGTTTCAAGTGAATAATCGACCAATACCATCAGCAAGGCGCCGATCAGCGCCCTGATATGTTTGTGGATCTTAATAAGTTGAGTGGTCATCCCTGAAGAATAAACCAGCAGAAACCAGTTTATCCCGATTACCAAGGGGACATCATAAATCTTGAAACCGAGTGTGGCTCCGTATTGATATTTACCGAATACAACACCCGTCTGTACTCCGATCACTTCTATCACAAAACCTCCAATGATCACAGCCAGAATAAAAACGGAAAAAAACCGGTTCCATTCACGATGATTGATAAGAAGGAGTAAAAAGGAAATGTATAATATATATGAAGTAAAGGGTAATAGAATATCTGTATAATCAATTAGGAAACCGGTCAGTCCCACACCATATAAAATAATTATGATGATCAGCGATATTTGAAATATGAGTTTTTTAGTCTTCATGATCAGAATGTATTAAATTATCCACTATTTTGGCGGATAATATCGACAGGGGTATACCACCTCCCGGGTGCACGCTTCCGCCGCAAAAATAAAGTCCCCTTACCTTACTGTGAAAATTAGGATGACGATTAAATGCCGATATCCAATGATTTGAACTCGAACCATACAACGAACCCCTGAACGAAGAAGTTTTTGTTTCAATAGTTAACGGGTCGAGAATCGATTCATTAAGAATATATGGTTCGATATTCACTCCTAATATGCCTGATAACTTTTTAATGATCCGTTGCCTTGAAATCCCGATCAGTTTATTCCAGTCCTGGCCAGTGTTACAGGGGGTATTGATCATCACGAACCAGTTTTCCTTCCCGGGGGGAGCATCTTCAGGTACATATTTTGAACTTATATTCACATAAACCGTAGGATCATCGTGGAGTGTATATTCATTGAAAATCGCATTGAATTCCGCTTTGTAATTTTCCGTAAAAAAAATATTGTGCAGATCCAGTTCAGGAAACTGCCTGTCCATACCCCAGTAAAAAATAAGAGCCGATGAACTCCTTTCCTGTTCCATCACACGCTGAGGAGCTTTCAGTTCAGGAAGCAGTTTCCTGTATGTAGGCACCACGTCCATATTGCTTATCACTATATCGGCCTCCGTTTTTTTCGCGTCAACCTCTATCCCGGCAATTTTTCTATTTTGGATCAGAATTTTATCCACAGTTGAATTATAATGAATTTTCACGTTCAGTGATTCGGCAAGTTTTACCAGGCTGAGTATGATATCATGCATTCCTTTTTCAGGAAAATAAGTGCCAAGATTAAACTCGAGATGGGGTATCATGCAGAGCACACCCGGAGCCAGATAGGGACTTGATCCATTGTAAGTTGCATAACGGTTAAAAAGTTGAATAAGTTTTTCGTGTTGTAATGATTTCTCATTCACCCGGTTCATCGTGGTGGTGAGATTGAGGGTATGGATCCGGACCAGGGATTTCAATACACTGGACGATAAATAATTTCCGAATTTATGAAGACTTTTCTTTAGAAAGATACCGGCAGTCAAATCATAGGCTCTAGCGCTTTTCGCCAGATATTGGATCACCTTTTCACCATGACCTCCCAGTTGGTGATCAATTTCCTCTTTCAGTAATTTTTTGTCGGCATGCGCCTTTATCAGGGTGCCATCTTCATAAAAATACTGACATAATGGATCTACCGGTCTGTACCTGAAATGTTTCTGCGGATCCCTGCCGGAAAGAATGAACAATTCATCTACGAGTTCGGGCAAAGTAAATAAAGAGGGGCCCGCATCAAAACGGAAACCATCCTGTGTAAGGGTAGTTAATTTTCCTCCGGGGTAATCATTGGCTTCAAAGACCTGAACCTTGATCCCTCGGGCAGCCAGCCGGATTGCGGTGGCCATTCCTCCAATACCGGATCCAATTACAACCGCGTTTAAGTCTTTCAATATTAAATAGGTGTTTTTCCAGTTTACCTGATGAATAACAAATCAACCGGTTTATTGTTTCGATCCTGAATATAAAGAGAATTTAATTAAAAAAGGCCACATATCAGATGTGACCTTTACCCGAAGAAAGTATACTTGAAAATTTCCTGTGGGTTCTATCTATTGCATAGTATTTTTTTGCATAAATCCTTCCTAATTCGACATTTTCCTGAATGGACACGTTTCTTTGTTATAGGGACAATCCGGTTTCCTCTCACTGGATTCTTTCCTAACCGATTCAATACAATTCATGTATTCCTGAACCGTAAGAATATCCGGTCTGTATTCAATATTCCTGATTTTAAGTTGACACACCATCTCGTACAGGTGACATCTTGAATCAACCAGTAATTCGGATAATTCATAGGCCAGTTCGTTATTATCGGTAGACAACACAAGAGATTTAAGATCATCGACTGATTTTTCCTGGAGATAGGCCCCCGATCGTAAAGCTTCGATCAGAGAACCACTCCCCTTCCTCAGCAGTTGATCATAAAGATCATTGAGTTCCGGATGATGATATTGACCCGGTTCTGCCTCGCGGATCAATTCCGGGTTTCCATATTCATCAATAAGGGAGCCAATGCCGTTCATCTGACGCTTCTCACTCCGGCATACATTCCTGAATGCCAGGTTCTGCCATTTATCGTACATGGCATCGTAATAATCCATGGCCATTCGTTCTTCCTCATACTGGTACCACAAATTACTCTCCAGTGTTTCAGACTTATCTGAAATAAAGGCCATCATACTCAAAAGTATGAGGAGCAATATAGGTTTTAAACAGGTTTTCATAAAAATTCACGGTTTTTTCTCAAAAAATCTTTCCAGAATAACATAAATTTATATCAAAAAAGTTCCGTTATTCCTCGTTTTTTTTATGAATATATATTAAAAATTTATTCTTTCAGCCGGCGTATGATCTCGAGGCAGGCGCGGCTGTTGTGGTAGGGACATTTCCAGAAACCGGCTTTATCTTCATCCGGGTAGGGTTTGCCATCCCGGGATACCCTGTAAAACCATTCCCCATTTTTCCTGTCAATAATGTAATTTTTAATGAAGTTCCAGACCGAAAAAGCCTGATCAAGATATTTATCCTGGCCCGTCAACTGCCATGCATTCACCAACCCCACCATAGCCTCGGCCTGAGGCCACCAGTGTTTATCCGTATCTATGATTTTTGAATCATCCGATTCGTTAAAAAGACCGCCATCCTTGTCGAATCCTGTTACCATCACCGAATCTACCATATTGACTGCCAATTCACCGGTTTTCCGGATGAGGTTCTGGTCTTTGATTGCATCAGCTGCTTCGTATATCAACCAGCTGCCTTCTATATCATGGCCAAACGACCTGACCTTACTTTTGCTGATCCATTTTTCATCAAAAAAGAGCTTGACAGCCCTGGATTTCGGGTCGATAATCCTGTCTGCAAAAACATTGACCAGATTTTTGATCCGGTCCCTTAACTCTCCATCATCCCAGTCACGATATAAATTCGTATAAGCCTCCAGAATATGCAGATGGGTGTTCATGGATTTTTTCTCGTTGGCATCCTTGTCGCTGAGCCTCATATCATCAAGTATATTCCAGTGTTCGTCAAAGGCCTCGTAATAACCGTTATTTTCAGGATCAAAACTATATTTCTCGATTTTATGAAACAGATCAACCGCATCTTCAATAGCCTGGGTGATCCCTGTTGCACGGTAATACTCACTGAGACCATATATCATGAAAGCTAAAGCGTAGATCTGGTTTTTCTTTTCAACTGGCCGGCCGGTATGATCCAGCAACCAGTACATGCCACCTCTGTCGCGATTGATAAAATTTTTAATACAGTAATCAAAGGCCCGGTTGGCCATTTTCAGATATTTCGGTTCATGGCTGAAATTAAAGGCAGCGGAGAATGTCCATAATATTCTGGCATTCAACACACTTCCCTTTCCTGCCTTTTTATCGACGGTATTATTCCCGTCAACTCTTCCGTAAAATCCTCCCTGTTCTTTATCTACCATCCTTTCAATCCAGTATGGCAGGATATGTTTATCCAGTTCTTTATATAGTTCCTTTTTAAAATGTTTAACAGTTTTGGACATGATTATATTTATTTGGGCATTTTATATACATTTTCCAGATCATTCACCAGGAGAATAAAGGGGTTTTCACAAAACCGGAGGAAATCCTTTTCACTGTGATGTCCTTTAAAGGAAGCATAATGATGGCTCTTCGACGCATTACGCCACACCATCACATAGGCTATCCGGCTTGCCTCCGGATCCGATTTAATGGCTTCCAGCAGGTAACCGGTAAACCAGTTTTCCAGCGGTATAGCTTCCAGACCGGTCTCAGACAAGGCGGCGACTTTTCCTTTTTCTTCCGCCAGTTTTACGATCTCTTTCAGCTGTCTTGTCATCTCCGGCAAGGTTTCTTTTTTCCGGATACTATGGTAATCATCATAGCCTATGATGTCGACGTATTCATCTCCGGGATAGAATTCAAGATAATCTTCTCTTGATGAAAACACATCTGTGGAATAGGCATACAGAATATTATGTAAATTTTTTTCATCACGCAGATAACGGACGGTGAACCGCCACAAGGCTTTATATTCTTCAGCAGTGACATTTCCCCTTCCCCACCAGAACCAGCTTCCCGTATGCTCATGAAAGGGCCGGAAAATAACAGGGATCTTTGTCCATAATCCTACTTTCAGATCCTTTACAAAATCCGCTAACAAATCCAGCTTATGTTTATACCAGTCATGATGTTCCCCTCCCGGAATGATCGAATACACGGCTGGTGTGTTATCCCAGCTGTCGCCTCCTGTCACGGGATTATCCATATGCCAACCGAGGCTGTTCACACCACCCATCCGGTATGCTTCCTTTATCCAGCCCTTCATTTTTTCAAAATTAACCGTATCGATATTGAAAGGACGCTGTCCGAGTTTACTCATCTCCCAGCCGAATAGGGCTGGATAGGATCCGCAAACCTCTTTCACATCAGACCGTTCCGGCTCATCTTCCCATCCCACCCCGTAAGCCAGGTCATCCTGATGGCCAAACAAAACAGAAGACTGCCCTATTGCTTTTAAATTCAGATACAAAGCCTTCGTTTTTCGTGTCGCTTTTTCATCCACAAGCATGGGTTCATTCGGCCGCTGGGCTGAAACATTTACCACATAAAAGCTGAGATAAAAAAGAACCACCAAGGTCTTCAGTAGCGCATTGTTTTGATTTTTCATGGGATTAAAAAAATATCTTCCGGATCATTAAACATAAAAGTTTCGTATTTATGAATATAAGATAATTCTGATTAAAATATTTTATCACCGGATCGTTATTTATCTGTTATCAGGATACAATGCACAAAACGATATACCTTCTGTTTATTTTAATCCTGTGGAGCGGTTTCTCCCATGGCCAGGAAATAACCACACTCGATCTGGACCCGGTTTCCATTAGTAAACTGGACCATCTGAATAGTCCTTACCGTGAGACGAATCCCTGCCTCACACCGGACGGGAAATACCTGTTTTTTATGTCCGGACGGGGAGGTCAATCCTGGAGTGATCCTGACTATACCACCTATCATGGTCGCCGGGAAGCAGATGGTGATATATATTATAGCCGGAAAACGAATGGAAAATGGTCACAACCGGTAAACCTGGGGCCTTCGGTAAATACAGAAATGGGTGAGGATGAACCGAATGTAACTCCGGATGGTCAATATGTGATTTTTCAGAGCTGGAAGGCCGGATGGGATACAACCGGGGGGCCGTATTATATTTCCGAATTATCCGGGAAGGACTGGGGTGAACCGGAAGGGCTGGGAGGCAATATACATCGTTTCTTTATGGAACAGATTGAAAAAAACGACTGGTATTATGCTACGGACGGGTCTGCCCTCTCTCCGGACGGAAAAAAATTCATTTTTGCTGCAGGCAAGTGGTATGACGAGCCGATGGACCTCTTTATCAGTTATAAAAAAGAAGGTAAATGGACCTATCCCGAAAAGATAGGGTTAAACACCCGAGGAGATGAACGATCGGTGTTTATTGCCAGCGACAGTAAAACCTTATTCTTTTCTTCATCAGGATATGCGGGATTTGGCGGCCTTGATATCTATAAAACCGTTTTGAATGAAGATGGAAGTTATGAGCAGATCGTGAACCTTGGCCCGGTTTTCAATACGGCTGAAGATGACTTTGGCTTTACGATGAACCTGGATGGAACCACAATATTCCATACCCGGAACGGCGAGATTATTGAGGTGGAATTGTCTGATCCGGATCATTTGCTCAAACCTCTTCCCACACTGATGATTAACGGGATTGTCAGCGATTATTATGGGAATCCCCTGGAAGCAGAGATCCTGATCATTGGCAAACAGGATAAAAGACTGGTGACAAGGGCTAAAAGCAATGCCCTTACAGGGGAATATTCGCTGGCCATAGAAAAAGTGAAAGGAAAATACATCAAGGAGATCAATGCGGATAATTATCAGAGGCAAAGGGAAGAGATCGTCATAAAAAACAGGAAAGAAAGTACGGTGATAAAATCAAGGGACTTCCTAAAAAAAGTCAATTCCGAACTCATTTTTTTTGATCTGGATAAAGCTGAGATCAGGAAATCTGAAATTCCTAAACTTGATTCCATATCGGAATATTTATATGCCCATAAGCGATCCAACGTAATGCTGACAGGCCATGCCGATCAGTCCGGCACCGATGAATATAACCTGCAATTATCAAAAAGCCGGGTTGAGAATGTAAAAGATTACTTTGAGAAAAAGGGGATTCCGGGACGGATCATCCGCACCCGCTATTTCGGAGAAAGCCAGCCCCTTGAAAGCCATCCGGCGGGTGAAAAAAGCTGGATAAACCGCCGGGTGGAAGTCGTGATCATACCTTTGGACCGGTAAAAAAACCATTCATATTCTGCAATTTCAGCTTCAATAAATTCAAAAAACCATTCCAAAAAACATTTAAAAGCCTGTTTTTTTCAAATTTCACTCAAAACAACTTCAAATTCTGTATAGGATTTCTTTGTATAGTAGTAACCGGCTAATTATCACACGACACAATTATGAACAAAAGAATTACTATTGCTTTAATTGTTATCTTTATGCCTTTTCTAGTTTCCGGTCAGGATGCAGGTAAGTTTTCCGTAACCGGCACAGTAATAGATGCCGGCACCGGCGATCCCCTGCCTCAGGCCACTGCTACCCTGTTGGATCCTAACGATTCCAGCCTGGTGACTGGTGCTGTTTCCAATCCGTCCGGAGAATTTGCCGTCGAAACTTCGGAGCCTGGAAATTATCTCCTGGAGGTCAAGTTTCTGTCTTACGAAACGGTGTACAAACGAGGAATTCGATTGAATGAAAATAATCCGGTATTTGATGCCGGTGCAATATCACTGGTCGAAGAGGCAAAAAATCTATCTGAAATAATTGTGGAAGGTGAACAGAGCCGGATGACCATGGAAGGGGGGAAAAAAATATTCAATGTCGGCACGGATCTGAGTAATTCAGGTGCAAGTGCTTCGGATGTACTCGACAACATTCCTGCTGTTTCGGTAGATCTGGAGGGGAATATCAGTCTGCGGGGCTCGCAGGGGGTAAGGATACTGATCAATGGTAAGCCCTCCAGCATGATGGGTCTCTCCAGCGGGGAAGCCCTGCGCTATTTCCCCGCCAACCAGATCGAAAGGATCGAGATCATTACCAATCCATCGGCGAAGTATGAAGCCCAGGGAACAGCCGGTATCATCAATATCATCCTGAAAGATAACCAGGAGTGGGGGTTGAACGGCACGTTCACTCTGGAAGGCGGTATTCCCAAAGATCATGGGGCTTCCGTCAATATGAATTACCGCAGAAAATGGTATAATGTATTTGGCCGGTATCATTTTAATACCGACAGGGCCCCCGGAGGCGGCTGGCGCGATCAGACCTTTACCTATCCGGATACCACATATTCGTTGAGAACAGATATCGACAGGAGCCGGGGAGGTAATAATCACATCTTTCAGTTCGGCTCCGATTTTTATTTCACGCCGAATGATGTGCTCAGGGTATCGGGTGTGTATAACCGGGAAAACGAAGAGAACTATACGGATCTATATTTCAATGACTTTTTGGGAGCCAATTTTGACAGATCGAACCTGGTAGAACGAACCATCCGGAATGAAATTGAGGAAGAAATTGAAGAGGATTACGAATTGAACCTCAATTATGAAAAGACTTTCGGCGAAGAAGAACATGTGCTTACCGCCGATCTCCAGGCCAGGAACAGTTTAGAGGTAGAAGAAGGGGATCTTGTTGAAACAAAGGGCCTTCCGGAGGAAGTAATGGATACATCTCTGTTTCAATATTCTCTGAACGACACCGATGTGAAAGCATTCCTGGCCAAAATGGATTATACCTGGCCGTTCAGTGAGGATGGTAAATTTGAAACGGGTTTGAGGGCGGAATACCGGGATATAAGAAATATTTATCGGGTACAGCAACGACCTTCTGAAACCGACCCCTGGGATACCCTTGAAGCATTTACCAATACCTTCAATTATGATGAAGGGATCTACGGCGCTTATGCCATGTACAGCAACAAAAGTGGACGCTTCAGTTACCAGGCCGGGTTGAGGGTCGAATATACGGGAATCAGCACCCTTCTTGAAACGGACGTACAAGACAATGAACGATCCTATTTCGGGTTTTTCCCCAGTGCCGCACTAACTTATGATATCAATGAATTGAATTCCATTCAGGTAAGTTACAGTCGCAGGCTCGACAGGCCGTATTTCAGGCAACTGAATCCTTTTAACTCTTTTAACAACAACCGGAATTATCGAACGGGTAACCCGAACCTTGACCCGGAATACACCGGAGCCTATGACCTTGGATACGTCAACAACCGTGAAAAAGGATCTGTTTACGCCGGGGTTTTTTACAGACGGACCGTGAATGAGATCGAGCGGGTCGATACGGTCAATAATGAAGGGATCACGGTGACCATACCCCAGAATATAGCTTCCCGCGACAATATCGGGATCGAGGCAAGGTATACGGTCGAGTTCTTTGACTGGTGGAATTTCAATATAAGCAGTTATTTTTACCGGGGTAGTACAAGCGGATTTGCAGCAGGTGAGGATCTTAATACTTCGGCCTATACCATGGACGCCCGTGCCAGCTTCGATTTTGATGTGTTTAACTGGTTCGAATTCCAGATCAATGGTGATTACCGGGCACCGGAAAAAGAAGGCCAGGATACCGAAAAAGCCATGTATGAGATCAACCTGGGTATACGGAAGGAATTGTTTGGCAAAAAAGGGAACATCGCGCTTAGTGTGCGGGATCTTTTCAATACAGATATTTACAGGAGCTATACCGAGGGTAATAATTTTAATGCCAACAGCCGTTTCCAATGGAGACGAGGGCCCATGGTTTCCCTGGCTTTCAGCTACAAGCTGAAGGATAATGGTAATGGAAGAGGTGGCAGAGGGGGCGGATACGACGGGGGACGTTAATATCCCTGCAGGCGTCAGATATGGCAAATCCACGATCTGCAGGGTGTAGGGTGTAGCTGTTAGCGGTTAGCGGTTAGGTGTTAGGGCTACGAGCTACAAACTGCGAGCTAAAATCTTATACCTTACACCTTACACCCGGTCCCCGGTCCTTTCACCTTTCACCTTCCTCCATCTTCCTTCCTCCATCTTCCTTCCTCCATCTTCCTTCCTCCATCTTCCTTCCTCCATCCTCCATCCTCCATCCTCCATCCTCCATCTTCCATCCTCCATCTTCCATCCTCCACCCTCATACCACCAAATGAACCTAGTCCATCATTTGGCCTCCATTCACCTCGATCGTCTCACCCAGGATATAGGAAGCATAGTCGGAACAAAGGAACAGGATGGGATAGGCACATTCCTCAGCCGTACCGGCCCTCTTTAACACCACCTGCTCTTTGAACTTATCAAAGATCTCCGGGGAAGTATACCGTTCGTGGAACCGTGTCTTAATAATTCCCGGCGACAGTGCATTGACGTAAATATTATGGGGAGCCAGTTCCTTGGCCATGTTTTTCGTCAGCGTTAAAATAGCTCCTTTGGAGGCCGAATAATGACCTGCTCCCACTCCACCGCCAACCCGTGCCGCAATCGATGTCAGATTGACGATTTTTCCATATTTTTTCTTCTTCATAACCGGGATCACGGCCTGACTCACCAGATATATGCTTTTGAGGTTTACATTGATCACCCTGTCCCATAATTCTTCCTCCATATCCTCAAGGTTCATTCTTTTTATCAATGAACCGGCATTATTCACCAGTATGTCAAGGGTGCCGAATGCTTTTAAGGTTTCGCCAACAAGCTGCTGGGCTTCTTCTTTCCTGGATACATCAGCACGGATCGCCACCGCATCCGATCCTTCCTCTTTAATTTTTTTCACTACCGCTTCAGCCTCTTTCTGGCTTTCATTATAATGTACAGCCACTCTGGCACCCGTCTTGCCGAATTCAATGGCGGTAGCCCTCCCTATACCGGAGCTGGCTCCCGTTACCAGTACCACCTTATTATCGAATCGTATATTCATATCCTATTATATTTTTTATTAATTATTATTTCCGTTTTAAAAAATCTTCCCTCGCCGGGCTGAAACTATCAATGATAATTCCTTCCTCCAATGCGGTCACACTATGAACCACTTCAGAAGGGACAAAAAAACCATCTCCCTCCGATAATACTTCGGTCAGGTCTCCCACCTGGACCTCAAATTTGCCTGAAGCGATGAAGGAGGACTGGCTATGAGGATGATTATGGGGAGGAGCTGATTTTCCTTTCTCAAAACGTACTTTCACCATCATCAGATTTTTATCATATCCGATTATTTTTCGTTCAATACCCTCCCAAAGTTCCGTCCATTTATTATCATTATCGTAAAAATAAAGTTTGCTTTGTAAATCCATAATAGAAAGGTAAATTATTATATTAGAAATTCGTCTCAAATCAGAGGGAATATATAATAAAAAACTAATTTCACAATGAGTTTCATAGATAAATCCAAACCTGTGGTCGTAACCGGCGGTTCCGGGTATATTGCATCCTGGATTATCAGGTTTCTCCTGGAGGAGGGCTTCAGGGTCCGAACCTCTCTCAGAGACCCAAACAATCCGGAAAAAACAAAACACCTCAATGAGCTGTCTGAAAAACATCCGGGAATGCTGGAAATTTTTGAGGCCGACCTCCTCGATGATAATGCCTTTATTGAACCCTTAAAGGATACTGAACTTATTATCCATACTGCTTCTCCATACAAAGTATTGGGAGTCAGAGATCCGAAGACAGAACTTGTAGATCCTGCTTTGAAAGGGACCAGGCATGTATTGAGGGGCGCCAATGAATCCTCAACGGTTAAGCGGGTGGTGCTGACTTCCAGCGTTGCGGCCATTTATGGTGATGTAACCGACATCCGGGAAACGGAAAATAATATCTTCACTGAAAAACACTGGAATACTACCAGTAATCTTCAGCATCTTCCGTACAGTTATTCCAAAACACTGGCAGAAAAAGAAGCCTGGAAAATAAAGGAAGAACAGGACCAATGGGATCTGGTAGTGATTAATCCCGGTTTTGTAATGGGTCCGTCACTCACCAAAAGAACAGATTCCACGAGTATCGATATCATTATACGGATAGCCTCCGGCAAAATGAAATTCGGTGTGCCCGAGCTTTCATGGGGCATGGCAGATGTACGTGATGCGGCCGGAGCCCATGTTGCCGCAGGCACTAACAAGGAGGCAAGGGGCAGGCATATACTGGTAAACCGTACGATCAGCTTTCTGGAAATAGCCCAATTGATTCGCGAAAACGTGGACAACAAATCCGATGTGCCCGATCATTATCTTCCACGATTTTTGCTGTATATATTCGGACCCTTTCAGGGATATTCATGGAAGTTTATCAGAAATAATGTTGGTAAAACATTAAAATTTGATAATTCATACAGCAAACAAGACCTGAATGTGGAATACAGACCTGCCAGGGAAACGATCACCGGGCAGATAGAACAGCTAAAAAAAGACAAGCTGATCTGACCGGTATCGACCAATTTCAGTCGCCTGATATAAAGGAAAATAATACCTCGATTTTAGCCTTACAATTGATTATCTTTGCATCAAGATCCGGTTTTTTTCAACTATGAAAAACTATTTTTCATTTTTAACAGTTCTGTTGGTATTCATTTTTTCAGGAAGCTCCCAGGCACAGCAAATCAGTCTGACCGGAAGGATTACCGATGCTTCCAACGGCGAAGCCATTCCTTTCGCGAGTATAGCCATTGCCGGTACGTACAGGGGAACCTCTTCCAATATAGAAGGTGAGTTTATTATTAAAGTAGATTCAATACCCGTGAATCTCATTTTTTCTCATATCAGTTATAAAGATCAGGAAATACGGGTTGAAAACAGTTCGTTTCTGCCGGTCCAGCTGGAACCTGGCGAAACGATTTTGGAAGAGGTAGTCATAGAAGACCGGGAAAAAGGGGAGTATGCCTACAATCTCCTGCTCAGGGCCTTTGGTGAAGCGATAAGACATTCGAGAGACTGGAAATATGCACTCGCCTATTACCGGCAGACATCAAAGAACAAAAAGGATTATTCCGAGCTTTATGAAATTTTCTATGATACCCGGTACAGCAGCCAGGGCATTGTGGATTGGGCCATACAGGAAGGACGTTATGCCATGAATACCGGATCTGAAGCTGCTGACTTCGTATTTAATAAAAACTTTACCCTGCTCACACGGCTTGTTACTATGTACCAGCCGGAAACCGATAAGTTCGTGATGCCGGTAAATGAAAAGGTCAGGGAACTTTACCTCGTCGATGTAAAATCCTTGCAGAATATCGAGGACCGTACGGTGGCCGTAATAGAGTTTACACCAAAAGAAGATCTGATCGTACCGGCTATGGAAGGAGAGATTTTCATTGATATCGACACCTATGAAATTCTCAAGCTGCACGGTTATATCCGGAATGATAATTTTGATATGATTGCCCTTACGAACCCTGAAGGTACCTGGAAAGATTATGTGCTCGAAATTGAGGCTGCTTACAAACCAGCTGAGAACAAACTATTTCTCGATTATATATCTCTTAAACAGACCTTCGATTATTATTTGGAGGACCAGTATAGCCATAAGGTCGAGACCAACTCATTTTTAACCTGTTACGAACATTATCAGCCTGAAAAATTCAAACGTCTTGGCGGACGTCTGCTGCGATCGAGCCGGAGCGACCGGGAAATTCTGGATAAAGTGGGCTATAATAAACGTTTCTGGGAGCAAAACCCGTTGGTCAAACGTACCACAATGGAAAAAGAAATCATCGGTTCCTTCGAAGCAGTGAATGCTTTCGGGTCGATCTATTTAAATGACCGGGATGAGATCCAGCTTGAGAAGGATAATCTCAGCCAGGATCCATTCATACAGCAGATCAAACTTGATCTCAGGCTTTCGAAAATGGCCTCACTGGGAGAAAAAGTATATCTTCACCGGGACAAGCCTTTTTATGCTTCCGGTGAAACCATCTGGTTCAACGCCTTCATCGTTAACCTCGCCACGCATATCCCCTCTCCGGAAAGCGGAGTTCTATACGTGGATCTTATATCGCCGGAAGGTGAGATCCTTGAAAATCTGCGTTTGAATATCGCAGATGCCTATGCAGACGGCAATTTTACGATCCCAAAGAAAAGCAAAACCGGCAGATACCGGCTCAGGGCCTATACCCAATGGATGAAAAATTATGATGAAGACTTTTTCTATGATGAAGCTGTCAATATTTACAATGCTTCCGAAGTATTGATCGGGACTAATTACATGGGTTCCGAGACTATCGATTATGCTATAGATTTTTTCCCGGAAGGAGGAAATCTTGTCAATGGTATACCCTCACAAGTGGCATTTAAAGCCACTGATCCTGCCGGGGGGGGAATCGATATATCCGGCAAAGTAGTAGATGAGGAAGGAAATCAGGTCGTTGAATTTACTACACGCCATGATGGTATGGGAAGCTTTTTCCTGATCCCGCAAACCGGTAAAAAACTCCGTGCCAAGGTACGCTACGAAGGGGTTGAAAAAACCTTTCCGCTTCCGGAACCTGAACCGGAGGGATATGTCATGTCGGTCAATAATTTAAGAAATAAAAATATTCAGCTAATAATTAAAACTTCCCCGTCATTTGACAACACCGAGTTATATATTATTGGCCAGAGCCGGGGCGTTTTATACCACCGGGAAAAAATACGGATCAACCGGAGAAATGCGATAGTGAGTATCCCCAAATCAAAATTGCCGGATGGAATTTTCCAGATCACAATTTTCGATGCCTGGCATACACCACGATGCGAAAGAGTGGTTTTCATCGATAATAAATCCGAAATGGACATAGATATTGCAAAGGAATATGAGGCACTCAAACCCCGTGAGCAAATTGAACTTAAACTGAATTTTAAAGATGAATTTGGAAAGGCTATCCGGAATACCCGATTTTCCATAGCCATCACCGATGCAGAACATCTTGAAAAAAAACCAGGAAGGAACACGATCCGGACCAGCCTTCTGCTTACTTCAGATATTAAAGGAAGAATCGATGACCCGGGGTATTATTTCATGGATGATGATCGTGATACAAAAATTTCTCTTGATCTGGTGATGCTTACCCATGGTTGGCGCAGATTCAGCTGGAAAGAAATATTTGACCGGAAATTTTCAAATACTGATTATTCCCATGAATCCGGGATAAACATTACCGGCAAGGCATATATAGAGAATACCGGAAACCCGCTGCAAAACGGATATATTAACATCATATCTGTGGATGATAGTTTCCCGGCATATTGGACTACTACCACCGATTTGCACGGTAATTTCAGTTTTAGGGGATTGGATATCCCCGATACACTTCGGGTCATAACAAAATCATTGAATGATAAAGGCAAACCCGTTAATATCGATATTGAACTGAATTCATTAAATCCCTGGCCTGCAAAACCGGTAGATTTTCAAAGTCCGGAAGCACCGGTTGATGAAGAAGTTCACAGGTATCTTAACCTGATTGAAGAAAAACAGCGGATCATGGAGGCCTATGATTTTTCTGACCGGATCGTGCTGAAAGAAATAGAAATAAGAGGCGAAAGATATGACAATGAGCTTTACGGTCAACCCGATAATGTGATCGTTGTGGATGAGACCTTAAGGAACTTTTCTGATATTTTTCAACTAATCCAGGGTAGGGTGCCGGGAGTAATGCTCAGCGGACAGGGATTAAATACAAGGATCAATATCAGGGGAGTTGGTACCAACAGAGAATATACCAGCGATCAACCCTTGTTTATCGTGGATGGGGTCCCGATCAATAACCTGGATCCATCAACCGCAAGAACGCTCAATGAGGCGGATACGCTGGCAGGTGATAACGGAAACAATGTATCTGACGTCAGTAATGTAAATTCTGTTTTAATGTCCATCAATCCGCAGGATGTGGATAGGATCGAAGTATTAAAAAATGCATCATCCACTGGAGCTTTTGGGATGCGTGGCGCCAATGGCGTAATACTGATCTATACGCGCCGGGGACCGGTGCAACGGGAAAACACAAGGTCCAAAGGGTATGAGGCCATGCAGTTACCCGGATACAGCCTGGTAAGAGAGTTTTATTCTCCCGAATATGATACCGGCGATGAAAACTACATACCGGATAAACGTACCACCCTTTATTGGGATCCTTCGGTATTCACAGATAACCTGGGCAATACAAAAATTTCTTTCTTTAATTCGGATGATGCAAACAGGATCCAGATCGAAATTGAAGGGGTAACAGATTACGGGGAAGCCGTAAACCATACTCAAATCATTGGATCCACTCTGGTCAAATAAATTTTGATTAAGGCAATCATCCGGTCACCCTGTTTATTGATTCCTTTGAATCCGGAACAGAAGAACAATTTGACTAGAATCCGGCCAATCTAAGCAGTGGCCTCACAAAAATCGAAACCCGCTGATCGACCGGGTTAACTTATTTTAAAAAGATTGATCTAACCGTATTAATCCCATAAAAGACCTATATTGAGCCCAAGATACTGATGCATCATGGAATCACCGGATTTGAGAGCAATATTATACTTGAACGTACTGTATATACTGGTTGTATAATTAATCGGAATGAGTATACCCACTTCCGGAGCCAGGCCAAGATGCCAGTTATCGGTACTTTCAGAATAAACGCCCAGTTCTGTTCTTTCTTCGATCCAGTAGGCACCAAAACCCAAGCCACCGAAAGGGCGGATCAGATCTGATAAAATGTAGGAATAATCAAAAGTAATCATGAGCGGAAAAGCATTGAGGTATTTATATCGTGTTCCCGTAATGGTTTGAGTACCATCCTGAAAAGAACCTTCCTCTTTTTCGTAAAAGACATTCCAGCCACCCCCAAAACCAGCGATAAAATTATCATCCAGCATATATTTGGCTTCAAATCCAAGCCCCCTTGCACTGAAACTGTTCACAAAGCCGGAAGTCTGACCCAGGGGTAACGCCATGTTATAGGTGACGCCATACATATTCTGACCCAATGCAGTGACCGGACATAACAGGATTATTAGAATAATTAGTTTTCTCATCATTCAGGGATTATGAAAATTTTCTTATTCCTCCGATTTTAAATAGGATGATTGGTCAAAGGCCTGATTTATACCATTGATTACCATATTCCGGGTAATATCGTCCCTGCTTGACAACAGACCATCAAGGGCAGCAAACCAGACTACTTTAATTCGTTTTGTGTCCGGATCCACTTGGTTGGGATCGGCCAGGTTGATGAAAACCGTACCTACATCATAGGAGTATCCTACCGGATAATAGGAGGGATACCCATAGCCGTATCCGGGTCCCCACCATCCCCAGGAAGAAGGATAATAACCCCATCCGGGATAAGAAGGCACCCAGTTTACCCCACTGAATGAAGAGGCGATCACGTCGATACCAAGAAACATATCCGGGGCTTCCACAGAAGTAGTATCCAGCCTTACATAACCCCTGGCTTCCATATTCTCCTCAACTTCCTTTATTAATTCATGCTCATGCCGGAGTACAAGATCATTCAAAAAGTTATTTGAAGATCCAAAAAAGCTGACTGTATCCGGCATATAATAAGTTTTCTTTTGGGAAAACCCGAAACTTTCATCATGGTCGGTAAGTACCGTAACCAGATCGGCCACATCTTCAGCACCACCGGGATAACATCCCTGCATTATACCTGCTGAAGAAACAACAGCCAGTATCAGTTTCAGATTACTGATTACTCTTTTCTTCATATCGCTTCCTTCCTTATTAACTACTTTTCTGAACAAAGAATTATCTTCTGTAAAGGTAAAAAACTGACTTTTACCTTATCAACTACCCGGCTAATATTCGGCTCACCATACATACCGGCTGAGAAAGGATCGACAGGATTGTCACGGGGATCATATCGGAAAGCTGCCCTCGAAAGGGCGGCTTTATACCGTATTCTATGATTGAACTGAAATCTTTTATGTTCCTATTCTGATTTGGGACCGGCTTTTTTAACCGATTCATTCACCTGCTCTTCAAACTGCTTAAAGTTATTGATAAACATTTTAGCTAACTCCCCGGCCTGTTTATCGTAAGCCGATTTATCTTTCCATGTTTGTTTGGGAGTAAGTGCTTCATAAGGTACATTGGGAACTTTTGATGGTATCATTACACCAAAGACCGGATCCTCATGGTAATCAGCCTTATCCAACTCACCATTCAATGCGGCATTGATCATGGCCCGGGTATACTTTATTTCCATTCTTCTGCCTTCACCATAGGGGCCACCTGTCCATCCGGTATTTACAAGCCAGCAATTTACTTTATATTGTTCAATTTTTTTACCAAGCAGCTCGGCATACACATTGGGATGCTGCGCCATGAACGGAGCTCCGAAACATGCACTGAATGTGGCTTGGGGTTCAGTGATTCCCCTTTCAGTGCCCGCTACTTTCGCAGTATAACCTGACAGGAAATGATACATGGCCTGATCAGGGGTTAATTTTGATATTGGGGGAAGAACACCGAATGCATCGGCAGTCAGAAATATGATGTTTTTCGGATGGTCGCCCATCCCATCTTCAGAAGCATTGGGAATATGTGAAATCGGATAGGCAGCTCTTGTGTTTTCGGTGAGCGTATCATCATCGAGATCAAGCCTTCTTGTATTGGAATTAATACCTACATTTTCGAGAATCGTGCCGAATCTTCTTGTAGTCTCATAAATTTCAGGTTCTGCTTCAAGGGACAAACGGATCACTTTGGCATAACATCCCCCTTCAAAATTAAATATACCATTATCACTCCAGCCATGTTCATCATCACCGATCAGAGTTCGTGTTGAATCCGCAGAAAGGGTTGTCTTACCCGTACCACTCAAACCAAAAAATAAAGCCGTATCACCATCCTGTCCAATATTGGCTGAGCAATGCATAGGCATCACATTTTTCAGCGGAAGAAAATAATTCATGGCGGTAAATACCGACTTTTTCATTTCACCCGCGTATTCAGTACCCCCGATCAGTACTTTCTTTTTCCCAAAATTCACCAGAATGAACACATCCGAATTGGTCTTGTCCGTTTCCACATTGGAGTGAAATCCAGGACAATCGATCAAGACAAATTCCGGTTCAAAATCAGCCAGTTCCTCCCGCTTGGGATCGATAAACATATTGTGGATAAATAAGCTATGCCAGGCATACTGGGTAATGATCCTGACCGGCATCCGGTAATCCGGATCGGCTCCGCAATAACAGTCCTGTACAAATACATCCTTCCCTTGTAAATAGGAAGCCATTCTTCTTTCAATGTCTTCAAATTTGATTTCATCATATGGCCGGTTGACCTTTCCCCACCAGATATTATCCTTACTTGTTTTTTCCTCCACCACAAATTTATCATTGGGTGACCGGCCGGTAAATTCACCTGTTCTTACTACCAGCGGGCCTAAATGAGCCAGGATTCCTTCATCCCGTTTCAGCGCTTCTTCATACAGGGCAGCGGTAGGTAAATTCCAGTATATATTCTTTAGATTCATCAGGCCGTTTTTATCGAGGCCAATTTTACTGTGCGGAATAGAATTCATTTCTGACATAATATATCGATTTTAGTTATTTAAGCGCTTCACAAAAATATATCCAAGCTGTTAAGAAAATTATAAATATATAAGTTTTTTAATAAGAAAACAGGTTAACCGGCTCTCCCCGGGATTTATTACTGAAAAATCAGCATAATTCTTTAAGATTCTGTATTGAATGTATAATTAATCTTTCTGTAATCTCCAATTAATCAGAACGATTTTCTCTGAACTAATGTATTATCAGGGGATCATTTTAAAATTTACCAGCTATTAAGGATTAATTTTTCGTTCAAGAAGACTGATTTTATCAAGCATGGAAGAAAAAAAGGTTTCCTTTTCTGTTGATTCGCCGGCCTGGATCTTCACAGAACTTTCTATCAGTTTTTGAATAACATCATAGGTGTGGTTGCAGAAATGCCTGTCGGATGAGGATAATATATTCAATACATTGTGACCCAGATGAACCATCTGAAGGTTCCCCATTTTATAATATACCATATTGTCAGGAATGATTATCCGGTTATAAAACAAGCTGAATTCCTGCCCTGTGTCCTTTCCTTTCCTGTTTTCCATTACGTTTTTATAACCCGACTCTGCACTCATCCTCAGATCCAGGATAATTTCCCTGACTTCCTGGCAGAGTTGAAGGGCAATTTCAGGTGAATCGATTTTGCCCATGGAATAACAGTAATCGATCTGTCGCAAA
Organism: uncultured Roseivirgaceae bacterium; assembly: GCA_964543195.1. Classification (GTDB taxonomy): domain Bacteria; phylum Bacteroidota; class Bacteroidia; order Cytophagales; family Cyclobacteriaceae; genus JAGTVG01. The sequence continues at coordinate 240,551 of CAZIXF010000001.1, read as the reverse complement.
ATATTATTTATGGTGTCATCACTCCATATTTCGACGGATGGTACATTCGAATAACTCTCCCAGATCTTTCCTGCATTTTTAAGCATATCTTTTGGAAGGTCCTTCATGATAAACTGTTCTTCTTCATGGCCTGTACTATCATAAATGTTCGAGCTCCAAAAAAAGATTTTGAATGCGGTCAGCCCATTGTATCTGAATATGTGCGGGAGCGGAATATCCTTGGCGGTATAAATGAGCTTCCGGGCTTCGTATCTGCGGATACTTTCAATATTATGAAGAATGGACCTGAAATAATCTTTGAGTTCGAATCCTTTATGATCGATCGCCCTGTAATTGAAGGTAACCGATTCGGCAGAGGAACTCAAAAATGAATCCAGTGAGATCTTGTATTTATTACATAGGATCTGTAATTCTTCAAAAGTGAGATTGGTATCGCTTCGCAATCGCCGGTAGGCACTATCTATACTGATATTCAGATCATCGGCAAGCACCTCGGCAAATGACATATTGGGAGGAATCCTGTTTTTCAGTTCGCTCAAAAAAAGTTGCTGAATATCACTGAATGTGGCCAAATTAGAAAGTTTAATTCACCCGAATTACCGAATAACCAAAACCCTTAAAGTATTGCTTCGGAATTAATGGCTACAGTTTAAATTTGCGTTGGAACATGTGTTCACGATATCCCAAGGACTTTTAACAGAGACAAAAAAAACAGCCGCTAAGACGTGAAGACACGAAGAAAACACCAAGTTTAACACGCTATACTAAACTATAGCCGTATTAATTTGTAATATATTCAAAATCAATATAAAAAAACTTCATGATATTTTACATTTTATAATCTTATTTTTTTCCTCCTGTTATCGTTGACCGGATTAAAATTTTCAACATGGTTTCCTCTTATTGATCCCTGTTTTCTTTTATTGGCGCATATGTTCGCCACAATCTTCCTGATCATCGTTCTTTATGGTAAAATCCGGATTTCTTATATCAGGTATGCGACAATTATCTTAATCCTGCTTGCCGGAGTTATCGTGCCTCAGGGACAATTCAAGGGTTATGATGAATATACATATGGATCAACACCTGATAGTTATAACGACAAGGAAAAAAGTACGGCTTCCGGGATCATAAATTCCGTATCCAATTCGGATATTTCCCTGCTTCATAAAGATTCGGAAACCTGTCAGCAAGACAGCCTCCGGGACATTCCGGATATCACCGGCATCTTCCCCGATAAACAGATAACCAGATACCCCAATCGTTATGATATGATCTATGCATCTTGAAACAGAAAATCCCAATGGCAGAAAAACAAGACATGGACAATCATGGTAGAGAAAGTCGTGTTCTTTCTTTCAGGTTTTACCTGAAAATAATCGATTTTTTTTCATAATATAGCGGTTACTCATTGGTTTAATACCTCGACCAATTCGTATATTTGATTATTTTCGGGTGAATATTAATTATGTATTTAATCAAGTTCATGATAACCACATTATTGGCCCTGGCCGGGGTTATTTTCGCAGCAGGTATTTTTGTCGGATACCTGTTATCGGCTCCGGAATATTCCGGTAAAACATCAGCGCACTTTAACGGCAAAAAATTTAGAAATCCGGGCGAAGCCAGAGCCAAAGGTTTTAAGGACCTGGTCAAATGGGCCTGGAACCGGGATCAGGGACCCTGGCAGGAGATCGAAGATGTGGAACAATATAAAGTAATTGCGGATGTTCCCGATTCGATTGTTCGTGTTTATTTTGTAAATCACAGTACTTTCCTTATTCAGGCAAGAGGCATTAATATACTTACCGATCCGATCTGGAGTAAACGGGCAAGTCCTTTCTCATGGGCAGGCCCGAAAAGAATGCGACCTCCTGGTATCCGGTTTGAGGATCTTCCCCCTATCGATTTAATTCTTATCAGCCATAATCACTACGACCACCTGGATGTTTCCACATTAAAAAAACTGGATAAAAACTATAATCCAAGGATCATCACACCCCTTGGCGTTTCAAAATACCTGAATAACAAGGGGCTTGATTATACGGCCGAACTGGACTGGTGGGGAAAACAGGACATTACAGATCGTATAACCGTACATTGTGTGCCTGCCCAGCATTTTTCAGGAAGGGGATTTTTTGACAGGGACAAAACACTCTGGGCCGGCTATGTGATACAGGTAGCAGAGAGCCATGTATATTTTGCCGGTGATACAGGATATTCGCCCTTTTTTAAGGAAATCGGCAAAAGGTTTTCACCCATCAATGTTGCCCTGCTTCCAATAGGGGCTTATCTGCCCCGGTGGTTCATGTCACCCGTTCATACCTCTCCTTCCGATGCGGTAAAGGCTCATTTCGATCTCAATGCTGAAAAGAGTTTCGGAATCCATTACAGAACTTTCCCGCTGGGTGACGATGGGATGAAGGAACCCGAAAAAGATCTGAGAAAAGCTAAAGATTCATATGCCGGGGTTGACTTTATGCTTCTGGAAGAAGGCCGGCATATCGACATTCCGGTCAATGAATAATTTGATTGCATCCGGGTTCCTGACCATGTCCACTTCATCCTGCCCATTACAAACTGACCTGCTTATCATAATACCTGCAATCTATTTATGAAAAAAATGAGGATCAGGCATTTATTTGCAATATCCTAAGGCCTTCTCCGAACGAAATACCTCATCAATAGATTTTTATCGAATTTTTGCCTATTTTTCTTACGTGAAGCTTTACACGATTAAAAAAGGTCCATTATAAATTGTTTATCATGAAAAAATATATCTGTTTTTTAACCGGGATCATAATGTTAACAGTGATTAATGCTTTTTCCCAGGAGTTTGCACATGGGATCTTCGAGGGTCAATCCGATATTGGAAATGTTAAAATTCAGGGTACGGTATCCTATGATCAACAGGAAGACGAATATGTAATTGGAGGTTCAGGGGAGAATATCTGGTTTACGGAAGATGAATTTCATTACGTCTGGAAGACCATGGAAGGTGATTTTATCCTGTATGCCAAAATAGAGTTTATGGGAGATAACCTCGAACCCCACAGAAAGGTCGGATGGATGATCCGGCAATCGCTGGACGATAATGCCCCCTATGTAGATGTAGCGGTGCATGGAGATGGCCTCACTTCGTTGCAGTACAGACAAGAAATAGAAGGTGAGACTGCAGAAATAAAAGCTGAGATTACTGCGCCGGACATTATTCAACTGGAAAGAAAAGGTAATACCTATATTATGAGTGCAGCTAAAAAAGGAGAACCCTTAAAGCTTTTGGCTGTACATGAACAAAAACTGAGCTATAGTGTGTACGCAGGATTGTTTATCTGTTCACATAATGAGCATAATTTCCAGCAGGCTACATTCAATAATGTCCGGATCACCGTGCCTGCTGCTCCCGAAAATGAAGATTCTAGAGAAGGGGTGAAAAGCCGTCTTGAATTCATTGATATCGATTCCTATAACAGGGTGAACCTGAATACATTTGATCATCTGATCGAGGCACCAAACTGGTCAGAAGTAGAACCGGTACTGATCTATAATTCCGGGGGTAATCTGTATAGATACCCGGTAGACGGGGGTGAGCCGGTGAAGATAAACACTGGCAATCTCAACAACCTGAACAATGACCATGGTATATCGCCCGACAGTAAATGGATTGCCATAAGTAATAATGACCCGGATGTGGGAAGCAGAATTTACGTGATACCGTATGAAGGAGGAGAACCTCAACTGGTTACAGAAAATGTGCCCTCCTACTGGCACGGGTGGTCATCTGACAGTAAACATGTGGCGTATGTGGCCAGAAGAGGCGATGAAACCTCCTTCAACATATATCGAAACAGGAGAAAAGGCGGCAGGGAAGAAAAGTTAAACGCTTCCGATTGTCTTGATGACGGACCTGATTATTCTCCCGACGGTGAATATATCTATTTTAATTCCTGTCGTTCAGGCACCATGCAGATCTGGAGAATGAAACCAGATGGCTCAGAAGCAGAACAGCTCACCTTTGATGAATATCAGGACTGGTTCCCCCATCCCTCTCCTGATGGAAAATGGATAGTATTCATTTCCTATCCGGAAGAAGTTCCCCCCGCCAGTCATCCTCCCAATAAAAATGTCATGCTTCGTATGATGCCGGCAGACGGGGGCGATATTAAGATAATCACGCATCTTTACGGTGGCCAGGGCACCATCAATGTGCCCTCCTGGTCGCCTGACAGTAAAAAAATCGGATTTGTAAGCTATACCTATTAAAGCGAAGAGGCAATTGCGTTTCTTGTATCCTCGATCAGATCGGAAATACGCTCCGGACTATAATCATTGATATTTACGGGGGGGTGAATAATGATCTCTGCCCTCCCCGGCCGAAGATCGAGTGTTCCCGGCGGCATAATTTCCCGGGTGCCCCTGATCGTAACCGGGAGAAGCGGAAGATTCAGATCGAAAGCAAGGCGATAGGCCCCTTTTTTGAAGGGTAGGAGTTCGGGACTTTTACTCCGTGTTCCTTCCGGGAAGAAGGCCACCGAAGTGCCGTCCCTGATCTTTGTTCTTGCCTTCTGAATGGATTCTATGGCTGACTTGGTACTTGAGCGATCGATAAAAATATGACCTGCTGCCTGACTGCCAAAACCTACCCCGGGTATTTTTCTCAATTCTTTTTTCATCACCCATTTAAAATCGATCCCCAGCCAGCCATAAAGCACAAATATATCATAGGCACTTTGATGGTTAGCTATTATCACATAACTCTGGCCTTTTTTTAAATGTTCCCGCCCTTTTACCTTTACCCGGACCGGGGTGAGCAGACCGTTCAATCTTGCCCACATTATACCACCGATATAGCTGCCTGCTTTTTGACTGAAAAAAAGAGATACCAGTACCGCGACCAGGCCGAAAAAAATACTGTTAATAATAAAAAACGGTCCGAAGAATAACCATTTATAGGGCTGATAAAGCCAGTAACCGATTTTATTCATCAATATGTAAAATACGATCTGTTTTCCTGATAAAATGTTTTTGGTATCACACCTGAAAAAGTTTTTTGGTCCGGAAATGATCAATGTCCTTATAAATATATCCAAATTTACAATGGTATGAAAATCCGGTCTTATCCGCTCCCACTGAACTATATTGTTAGTTATTATTTAAATTTCTGTTTATTAACGATTCCAATTCGGATAACCGGGGATTATCAGGAAACGATTGTTTCAACCGGGTAATATGTTCAGAAGCTTTGTCAAATTGTTCCTGCTGGACATACAGTATGGTCAATGCGTACCGTATATCAGAATTCCCCGGTTCTTTATCCAGTGCCTCCAGGAATGTTTTCTCAGCCATCCCCGTTTTCCCGGTCTGCTGATAGGCGAGGGCAAGATTGTAAAAAATCCGGGTGTTTTCCGGTTCTCTTTCCAAGGCTTTCTGAAGATATTCAATAGCCCGGTCCATATTTTCCTGCTCTGCATATAATAACCCGAGTGAATAGTATGCCGGACCGTATTGAGGTTCAATATTGATAACCAGTTTGAACAAATTAATGGCTTCCTGAATATCACCCTTATTATGTTGAAGATGAGCCAGGTTTATCCGGGCTGCATTGAACAGGGAGTCGAAACCTATGGCTTTTTTTAAGGCTTCTTCCGCCTCATCAATCCGCCCCTGCCGTTCATAATATCGCGCCCTCTGCAACTGCCCACCCGGGAAATCGGCCCTTACATCGAGCATGGACTTATATTCGGGGAGTACCTTCCGGTACACCTGGCGAATATCTTCACTGAAGGAAGAGATTGGAATATCAGTCAATGCATCGAAGGCCATAACCCGCACCGACCGGACAGGATCTTTCAGCAAAGGAGTAATATACTGATACCTGAGTTCCTGCGGGAACGACTGCATTACTTCCACGGCCGTATACCTCACGGTGGGATCGGGATCGTTCAGGGCTGATATAATGGCCATATTGGATTGTTCATTATCGATAAAACCCAGGTACCATACGGCTGTAGCCCGGGCAATAGCCGGCTGCGACCGGCTCCGTACCAGGGTATCCAGAACAGGAACAGCCTCTTCCGATCGGGTACTGCCCAGACAGAGTACATCGGCATAATTCCTGTCTCTCTCAGGACCGTACCATTCATTTACCCAGTCAGCCGCCCACCGGGCCGATTTATCGTCATGACAACTGTTACATGCATTGGGAACGTCATATTCCACTGAAAGATCAGGGCGGGGAACACGGAAGGAATGATCCCTTCTGTAATCGTTAACCATATAATAGCGTCCGTCCATATGGCAACTGATGCAACTTTGTCCACCCTCATCGTCCTTGTGGAAATGATGCTCATAGGTGTCATAATCGGCCGGAACATGGCATTGCAAACACAGGGTATTGCCTTCAAACAGTAGTTTATTGGAATGAGGATTATGGCAATTGGTACATTTTACATCCTGGTGATACATTTTGGTCTGCACGAATGAGGAATACACATAATCCTCATCCAGTATTTGTCCATCGGGAAAATATACATGGTCGCGAAGTATTTCCGGAGAATAATGATCTCTGAACTCTCCGGAATGGTTATAGGCCTTTGTGAACTGTACCCGTCGTGAATGGCACCGCGCACAATCGTCTACCTGCTGAGTAGAGGGGTCTGAACTTACCATCTTAAGGTGAAGGGAAGCATTGTAATCCTTTGTTGAATCATATAAATCGGAATTAATATACTGAATATGTTTTTTCGACGGGCCATGACAGGCCTCGCAACTCACGTTGATTAATGTATAAGTCGTATTAAAAGAATCCGCCTCGTTGAAATAATTCTTATGTACATTGGTGGAATGACAATCCGCACAGGTAGTGTTCCAGGTCATACTCCCGTTGGACCAGTGCAACCATTCCTGCAGGGCCAGTTTCATGTCGGGATAAAGGTCGAACCACTTTCCCTCCTCAGTATCCCATGCAATATGAAGGCATTGATATCGTCCTTTCGGGAATTCCACAATATATTGCTGCAGGGGCTCGGTACCAAATGTATAGACAATCTCATAATCCTGGTTGGTTCCTTCGGGGCCTTCAGTATTCACCATGAACCTATCATCTTCCCTGTAAAATCTGGTGGTTACTCCCTGGCTGTAAAAAGTAATGTCATTGAAATCACCTTTTACAGATTTTTCATCAGCCTTCATCATGGCCTCATCGTGATGGGACCCTAACCAGTCTTCATATTCTCCGGGATGACATTCAATACAGGATTCCGTACCGGCAAAATCCTCATCCGTTAACATCTCCACCACACCCGGTTCTTTTTTCAGTCGTGGGGCCTGCCTTGATCCCGGGGTTTCACTGCATCGCTGCAATAGGATCACTGACTGAATAAAAACCAGGAACAGTATTAAATACAAATACGCTTTCCGTAATAATGCGGTCATAGTTATCCTGCTCACCTCATCCTTTTAAATAAGGGGTTTTTTTGCTTACAAAAAAATTTTTATTTGATTTCTTCCGGATATACACCCTCCCTGACCAACTGTTTGATACCTTTCGCTACTCTTGGTTTATCTTCCCTGTAGGTTACACCCAGCCAGGTTTCATCCGTAGAGAGTACCTTAACCTGTGCTTTCCCCTGTTTGATGAGCTGATCGACAAAGGAAGGTATATAGAATTCTGCTTTTGGTTTATCGTAATTATTATCGATAAACTCACTGAAAGTCTTGTCAAGTTCTTCAAAAACCCAGGGTGTAAATCCCCAGAAATTCATGGAAACAAGGTCATTCGGTTGCAGTAGTTTATAAGAATCTCCCTCCTGATACACGATCTCCCCTTCCTTCTTCCCGATTTTGGTCAGTTCCCGCACATCGACTAAATGATGGTCTTCATCGGTCTTACATAAGCCCCGGGATACCGTACCATGTTCCGACAGGGTATTGATAAGCTTATAGGCAAGGAGAAAAAATGTATTTTTCTTTTTATTTTGCCTTAAAGCATCAGCCATAAGCATAAAGGCTCCCCTTCCGTAAAAATCATCGGCGTTTAATATCGCAAATGACTCATCGATCTCGTCCGCAGCCGATAACATGGCATGTCCCGTGCCCCAGGGTTTGTTCCGCTGAATTTCATACTGGTCTTCATATTTATGAAACTCATCCTGGTATACGTATCTGATGGGTATCTTGTCCCTGAAACGGGATTGATAATGCTCATCGAATGCTTCTCTCAATTCCCTTCTGATTATAAAAACTACCTTGTTGAAACCTGCCCTCATTCCGTCATAAATGGAGTAATCCATTAGGGTTTCTCCTGAAGGACCTACACTGTCCAGCTGTTTCACTCCACCGTAACGGCTGCCTATACCGGCCGCCATGATCACCAACGTTAAATCCATATCTATTAAATTAATGGCAAATACTATCCCGCATAATAATCCGGAATATTGAAGTCAACCGTCCAGAGTTATTAATTGGCCCGTAATTTATTAAAGGACTTGAACAGAAAAAAGGTGCCCGCTCCGGCTATGATGAACAATACCGTGGCGGTAAGTGGGTTTCCGTATAAGATGTTCCCTATGCCGAACAGGCTGAAATATATGATTATACATCCAATAAACACCATGAGTATCTGAATGGGCATTTCCCAGCTTTTGTCTTCATACCGGTCATTGATCTGGACTCCTTCTTTCTTTGCATCCTCCACCACTTTTTTCCATCCCGGTCCGCCCGGCTGGGTAAGCTGATAAAAATCCCTCAGGGTCTGTTTATCTTCGGGCCTGGTAAGATACATGGTCACGATCCAGGCAATGGTGGTGCATGTAATGGCCACAAACAATTTGATAGGGAACACGGTGCCTGCAAGGGCTTTTACCCCGTATGCCTCATAATCGGAAGGAAGAGGATACACGCCTCCGAATGTATTGGCCAGCCACATATCATTGATGAAAAACACCAGAATCACGGCCGTAGTGGTGGCCACGATCATGGCTACCACCTCCGTCCAGGCGTTAATACGCCACCAGAACCAACGCAGAAGATAGATCAGTCCGGAACCAGCGCCGGAAAGCAGGATGATATTAAATGCCTGGGTAGCGTCTTCGAGGAAGAATAAGGCGATCAACCCCACAAGCACCATTAACAGGACGGTAGTAAGACGGCCCACCGCCACAAAACTCTTTTCGGTAGCTTTCGGATTCACAAATCTTTTATAAAAATCATTGACCAGATAGGAAGAGCCCCAGTTCAGATGGGTGCCGATCGTTGACATATATGCTGCAATGATAGATGCCACCACCAGTCCTAGCCAGCCGGGACTCAACTTCGACAACATGACCGGGTAGGCCACATCATCCTTTAGATATTCATCCGTTATGGCAGGAAATTCTGCTTTTATTGACTGAAGATCCGGATAGATCACTATTGAAGCCAGCGCCACGATGATCCAGGGCCATGGCCGTAAGGCATAATGAGCAAAGTTAAATAAAAGGGTGGCGCCTATGGCATTTTTTTCATTCTTGGCCGCCAGCATACGCTGTGCTATGTATCCCCCTCCGCCGGGTTCCGCACCCGGATACCATACAGCCCACCACTGGACGGCAATGGGCACGATCAGCAAGGGAATGTAGACCGATGGATCGGTAAATTCAGGGATAAAGGATATTTTGTCCTGAAGGACAGGATGCGTCAACAGGTTTTGCAACCCACCCACTTCAGGTTGCTTTACCGCCACCACAGCTGCCAGCACAGCCCCGAACATGGCGATCCCATACTGGAAGAAGTCAGCCCAGATCACCCCTTTCAATCCACCCAGTCCGGCATAAACCACCACCACCAGGGAAGCCCCTACGACTGTCTGCCACGGCTCCAGTTTCAGCATGACGGCTCCTATCTTAATGGCGGCCAGGGTTACGGTACCCATGATCAAGACATTGAATAATAAGCCCAGGTATACTGCACGGAATCCACGCAGGAAAGCGGCAGGCTTACCACTGTATCGCTGCTCATAAAATTCGAGGTCGGTCATTACATTCGACCTGCGCCATAATTTTGCATAGATGAACACGGTAACCATACCGGTAATCAGGAAAGCCCACCAGGCCCAGTTTTTGGCCACTCCATTTTCACGGACCATCCCGGTGACCAGGTTGGGCGTGTCGGCAGAAAAGGTACAGGCCACCATCGATATACCCAGCAGCCACCAGGGCATGCCTCGTCCTCCCAGGAAAAACTCCGATGTATCCTTACCCGCAGTCCTGGAGGCAATCCAACCTATGGAGAGTACAATGAGAAAGAAAACCGCTACAATCGACCAGTCAAGCGTATTAAGTTCCATGCTGTAAATCCGTTAGTTTGAAAAATCGCGGAAATATAACACAAAAATTGAAAAAGACATTGAAAATGAAAAAGACATTGAGGTCTGATGCCAATATTTGTCACATTGGATGTAATCTTTGCTAAACGAAAGATGTCATTGACCGAACTGAGTCAATGAGTCAAATGGCAGGCATCAGCATGGCTAACCTGTCGATCTTAAAAAGCGGAAAAGCAAAAGCGTATGCGAGTTTATTTATTTATTATCCCGGGCATGTCACCAGTTATCATAAAAAGATGCTGTTAAAAGTGTTTAAGACGGAGAAGATCGATGAACTGAACAAGCTTATAGAAGAGCAGATTGCCTGAACGGGACTCCGGTCAGCCATACCCTGCTGTTAAAATTGGGCGAATCCCTGAAAATTACCCTGAAAATTTTAAATCATAACCGATATTAATCCCATGCCTAACACGGATCTCCCAGGTTGATTTGAAATTAAAGGACATAAGGAATCGCATAAAAAAGAAAGGCAGGTAAGAAGAGAGAATCAATTGTCTTACTTAAAAACAACTTCTCTTATTTCCGGATTGATCGCCTGCATCATCCTTTTCAGTTTTTTCTTGTCGTAGCTGGAAAAATTATTGTAGGATTCATCAAACACAATTTCGGACTTGAATTCCTGGAGGCAATACCGCTTACAACCGACAATGGTATTGCAAATATCAAGAATATCATGAAATGAATGTTTTTCCTTGATCAGCGTGGTTCTCAACTCATAATCCACATTCGATTTCGTCAATATCCGGATAGATTGATTGATCTTGCCCAGCGTAGGCATATTGATGGAGGTGCCTGATATTTCTTTATATTTATCTACCTGAAGTGGTGCCTTTATATCCAGGGCTACATAGTCTATCAATCCAATTTTTGTAACTTCTGCCAGCATTCTTGGATTAGTGCCATTAGTTTCAAGCCGGATGACAAAACCCATTTTTTTCAGTTTGGTCAGAAATGCCGGGAGATCTTTATGTATGGTGGGCTCCCCGCCGGATATAACTACCGCATCGTAGGTTTCTTTATTGGATTTGAGGATTTCAAGTACTTCTTTAACCCGCATGTCATCATCCTCTTCCTCAGTATAGAATCTGGCCAGTTCCGGATTAAAACAATACGGACATCTGAAATTACATCCCTGCGTGAATATTACAAAGGATACTGCTCCTGGAAAGTGATCCTGGCTTTTTTTAATGAATCCGGCTATTTTCATCTTCTCTGCATCAAAATCCGATAGTGAATATACTACATTTTTCCAGTAAATGCCAGACATAAAAATCAAAAAAATCGATTTTTTTTGCACTTATTTTATGACCTGTAAATTTTATTTGAAATTAATATAGGTTAATAGGCCCATTTCAAATAAATAGATCCCCAGGTAAACCCTCCTCCAAAGGCAGCAAGTACAATATTTTCACCTTTCTTAAATTTATCCTCCCATTCCCATAAGCATAAAGGCACCGTGGCTGCAGTAGTATTACCGTATTTCTGGATGTTTACCGTAACTTTATCCATGTTCACACCCATACGGTTAGCTGTCGCTTCAATGATCCTCATATTGGCCTGATGAGGCACCAGATAAGCCACATCATCACTGGAAAGATTGTTTTTATCCATTATTTCAACCGCAACATCGGCCATTCCTTTCACGGCATATTTAAACACTGCCCTTCCATCCTGGAAAAAATAATGATAACCCTGATCCACCGTGTCATGATTTGGCGGATAAGCTGACCCACCGCCTTTCAGAAATATCAGATCTTTACCGACGCCGTCACTTCTGAGAATGGAATCAATGATCCGGTTTTCTCCATCGGTGGGTTCAAGAAGCACAGCACCGGCTCCGTCACCAAAAAGAATGCAGGTATTCCGGTCGGTATAGTCGACGATCGATGACATCTTATCAGCTCCCACCACAACTACCTTTTTATGATTTCCTGCCTTGATCAGGTTATTGCCGGTTTCCAGGGCATATAAAAATCCGGTGCAGGCAGCAGCCAGATCAAAACTGAGGGGACCATGAATTCCAAGATTATCACAAATAAGGTTTGCCGTGGAAGGAAAAAACATTTCCGGGGTTACCGTAGCGCAAATAAGTGCGTCAATCTCTTCGGCAGAGGTGCCTGTTTTCTCCAGCAATAGTTTAACCGCCTGAGTGCCCAGATAAGCTGTACCAAGGCCTTCACCTTTCAGCAACCTGCGTTCCTTTATCCCCGTTCGGGTCCTGATCCACTCGTCATTGGTATCCACCATCCTTTCCAACTCTTCGTTAGTTAATATATAATCCGGTACGTAACCCGATACACCGGTAATTGCTGCACCTTTACTGCCCATGATTTACATTAAATTTTTAATATTTGGTTTTAAAAAACTGGCACAAAAATATAAAAATTAAATTAATTCCTTTCCTCCGGTTGTGGTTCATTTTATATTCCAAAAAAATAAACCTGAGCATAGATGTCAGAACCATCAATCGCTGACAATTAACTTCTCCGTATACCTTTGGTGTTTGCCGATGAGGGTTATGATATATACGCCCTTTTTTAGACGTGAAATATCATAACGGTTCTCGAAAGGATCATAGACCGTTTCATAGACAATTTTACCGGTAAGGTCTCTCAGGATCATACTTTCAAAAGGACCCTCAATTCTTAAAATTCCGGAGGCAGGATTCGGATAAATTTTATAAACCGTTCCAGATTCCTCCTTATCCGGTATCGATGTGGGCAAGGCTTTCCCAAAATACGGCCTGAACATCAGATTTCCCTGAAATTCAGTATTCGGTTCCCAATTATCGCTCACATTATAGAATATATCATCGCCATGATCATGACTTTTGTCGAAGCCTACAGCAAAAAACTCCGTGGTATATTGTTCCCAGCCGATATAAATCGTATCGGCTACGAAAAGATCGGGCAGGCGTATGGTCTGAAACTGATTGAATTCATCAATAGGATCAACGGACATATTTTCCCGCTCGTAAATGATATCCTGCGGCAAACCCGTAAGATCCTTCCACACGAAAAGACTGAATCCGGAGCCCGCTTGAATACGACCGATGTTGGGAAAATGAATATCGACCCTGTTCAGCACATCGGGCTCTTCCAAAACAAACCGGTAGGCAACCTTTCCCCCTTTCAATTCAAGACCCAATCCGTTTTCAGCCGTCCCGTCATCGGTAGCATAATAATTATGGAGAACAAAATCGAACGATGTGGAATCATTTAGCCGGTAATTAATCCCATTATCAAGTATTGAATCCCCGGAACTGATATAAACCTGCAGGGTAAGGTAAATGGAATCCTGTTGATCATCCAGAACGGCAGCGTTGATTTTGCCGGTATGGATCTTTCGCCGCTGCTTGCCCCGGAGAATGGGATTCACTTCAGTATTCAGATTCAGGATCTGATAGGTCCGGGTCTTGTCAAATGTGTTGACCAGTTTTGCCGTATACTCTATGGGTTGCAAAAAATCATCCAGATTATAGATATCCACTGAAGAGGTGCCCGTGAATTTTTCAGGATTAACAAAAAACTGATTGACCGGAATAGCCGAATAATTATCAAAGATGTAATCCGGCAGGGTAGCGATTGCACGATCGAAATAACTCTTATCGTTTACATTCCGGTTCTTATCAAGATAAACATAATCGACATGCCAGCTATCATATGGGCCCGACAGGCGGGCAAAAACCTCAAATTTAAACTGAAAGGCTCCATGTAAAAAACGGGTGTCCAATTGATAAATAACCTGGATAAACGAATCGGTTACATGCACCCTGTCTTTAGTAAATGTATCGATCACTTCCCACTTACTCTGCTGATTGAGAAATGATAACCGCAGGGAATCTTCCTGGTCCGGCATCTCAGCAACGCCGAAATATTGATAGTAAAAACTGAGGTATACACCATTTAATTCATCTGAAGTTAAAGTGCCCAGGTTGATGGGCAGGGATACCAGGGTGTCCGCTTTCCCAACGGCTAACGGGTCTGAATTATAAATTCCTCCATGCTGTGTGGCCCCATCGAAAGTAGCTACGCCAATTGTTGGCGGATTACTTGCCAGGGTTTTGTTTATAAATACACCACTTCCCGGCATCCACCTGGCCGGATCGGGTTCTCCGGTCGTTCCGGAAAAATCATCCCAGAAAGGTAAGCTGAGGGTATCGGCTGCAGTTTTTTTATTGACCTGTATGTATTTCTTAGCTGTTTCGCCGGGCTCATAGACTCTTTTGAGTTTGAGTTGTGCCATTCCATCATTCAGGATGTGAAAAAACAGCAGTATGAAGAAAAATCTCTTATACGTACGTATTACCGGGATCATCTAATCAATATTCAGCGTATCACTCTCTGTGGGTTTGGAAACCCAGAGATCGATGGTTGTTCCTACCCTTACCATTCTGCCGGAAACCGGGTTTTGATCAACCACAATCCCCGGATCTTGATCTTCAGATTCAATGTAATTGATCTCCCCCACCTTGAGGCTGGAACCAAGGATAAGGATCCTGGCTTCCTCTTCTATCATTCCGGTAGCATCAGGCATTTCAAATACCTGCCTCCCGATCCCGTCACCAACCACCAGGTCTATCTGGGCCCCCTTTGGCACGGGTGTTCCTTCTTCTATCGATTCGCCCTGATACAACTGGTCCAGTACGGCATTCCTTACCGGATCAGGTTTATAAATAATCTCGCCACGGATCAATCCATAGCTTTCCAGTTGCATTTCAGCATTTTTCAAACTACCATCGATCAGTCTCGGCATTCGTACTTCGGGAGGATTGATGGCATTAAGAGTAAGAAATATTTTTCGATCCTCCTTGACTTTCATCCCTGCCTCCGGATATTGTTTCAAAACAGACAGAGGAGCATACTCACTGGTATAATCCGAATCGGGCATCACTTCAAACCTGAGTGACCGGTCGGTCAGGAACTCCTCGAGATCGTCATAATGCAAACCGACAATATCCGGGACTGTAATTGCCTCGCCGTGATTAGTAATTACAGGCAGATACATATAAAAAAATCCCAGAAGCACAACACTGACTATAATACCTATAAAAACGATATGTTTTATAAGATGCGGAAGACTATCCTTCCGGGTTAAAAATTTCCAGATCCGGTCCATAATCA
Source organism: uncultured Roseivirgaceae bacterium (assembly GCA_964543195.1). Lineage (GTDB taxonomy): Bacteria > Bacteroidota > Bacteroidia > Cytophagales > Cyclobacteriaceae > JAGTVG01. The sequence continues at coordinate 225,065 of CAZIXF010000001.1, read as the reverse complement.
TGCAAAAATACAAAAACTAAACGAAGGGAATATTCAATTATTTACCGCTTACCGGGAATAATTCCATAACAACTGTTAAAAAGTTATAATTTAGACTCATAATCGCGTTTGATCCTTTTCATCCGATGGTATTTTTTAAATGCCGTATCGATCAGCCTGGTGATCAGCTGTGTATAGGTGATTCCCGTTAACGTCCATAACTGGGGGAACATACTGATATGGGTAAACCCCGGTATGGTATTGATCTCATTGATCAGGATCTGTCCGTCCGGTTTTAGAAACATATCTACCCGTGAATAATCTTCACAGAATAAACATCGATAGGCTCTTTTCGATAGTTCCTGTACTCTTTTAATGATATCATCCGGAAGATCTGCGGGCATGTCCAGCTGAGCACCGGCATCATCCACATATTTTGCATCAAATGAATAAAAATCATATTTCCCCGTCATCCTGATCTCTCCCGGAAGTGAAGTATCAACCACCTCATTGCCAATAACGGCACATTCGATTTCCCGGCCTTCGACAAATTCTTCAATAAGTAGTGTATTATCATATTGGAATGCGTCATCCAGCACTGTATTAAAATAATTTTTATCCTTCACTTTAAATACCCCAACGGAAGATCCCGAAGCAACCGGCTTGATAAAAAACGGCACCCCCAGCTTATCTTTGACTTTTTCAAAAGAAATCCCATCCCTATCTTCAATGCTCAGGGCCATATAACCGGCAGAAGGAATTCCTTCTCTGGCAAACAACCTTTTCGAACATAATTTATCAAATGCAACAGCCGATCCGAGCACACCGGTTCCCACAAAGGGAAGATCGATGATCCGGGATAATCCCTGAATGTTTCCATCTTCCCCGTCGGTACCATGTAGCATCGGAAACACGATATCCACACGTCCCAGGGATTCACCATCGATCTTCGTAAAAAACGGCTCATTCCCCTGATCGAGACTTAAACCAATGGGTATGCCGGATTCAATATCAAATGTAAATTCCGGCAGATAATGCCATTTACCTTTCTGGTCAATGCCGATCAATAAAAGATCAAAAGTATTCCTGTCGATATGATCAACAATATTTTTGGCAGATCTCAGGGACACCTCATGTTCGACAGACTTACCTCCAAAAATAACAGCCAGATTCGTTTTTCTGCCCATATAAGATAAATTAGGATTATAAAAATAAATTGAAGGTCAAATTAACAGAAAAGAATCATTTATTTAAAAATACCCGGGCAGTTTTATTGAATGAATTTCCGGAAGCTTTAATCAGATAGATGCCGTTCTGATACCCGGCCAGGTCGAATTCTATGGTCTGATTAAGAATGGTATCAAAATTTTTCTGCATGATGATCTTTCCTGCAGTATTAATGATCATTATTTGAATGGGCTGCCTTTCTTGCGTATTGAACCGGATGAAAAAATTTCCCCGGCCAGTAGGATTGGGGTAGACAATAAATGAATTAATCCCCGGATCAATGTCTTCAGTGAGATTATATCCCGTTACATGAAATTCAATATCATCCAGATATAAATTATTACCACCACCATTATATGTAATAAAGGCCAGGCGCACATTTTCATGTCCGGCAAACTGACTGAGATCTATTATCTTACGCTGCCAGTCGTTTGTAGCTTGAGGTTCCCAGGGAACACTGATGTTTACAGCACTGAGTTCATCGCTTTCCGCACTATAAATTGAAAAAGGAAACGATTCTCCACAATCAACGGATACTTTTATCTCCAGAAGGTCCGTTATCGTATCATACTGTGCATAGGAATAATTAAAGGTCATAAATGTTTCCGCTGTTTCGGAAAGATCGATTACCGGACTGACCAGCCAGTCTTCCTGTCCTATGGCGGAATAATCGAACATATTGATAGATACGGTCGGATTCGTATGGTCATAGTAATTAATATTGACCATTTCCCAGGAAATATCATTATCCGGATTATAAATATCCCATTCCGAATCAAGAAAATTATTTACCTCAAAACCTTCACGGAAAGGTGCAAAATTGCCGGCAGGGTTGGAAAGAAAATATTTTGATTTATCCAGAAATTCATGGTTAACCGTATCGATGCCATTCGGATTCCTTATTCCAACCCGCATGAAATGTTGTCCTTTTACTACTTCCGTCCCGCCGGTGATATCAGTGAGTGGGAGTGATTGCGATTCGCCGGGATCCAGAGTCAATTCATAACGTTGAAGAGGGTATTCCTGCTCATCCAGACTGAGAAAGACATCGAATTCCGAAACGGTATTATAACCTGTATTCTGTATGTGAATTTCAGGAGTGAAAAGCGCTTCACAGGAAATTGTCGAAGGCGCAATAATTTCCCTGACCACGAGCATATTAGGCTGTGAGCTGGGCAGTGAAAGCGCTGGAGAGGTAAGTAAACTGGCCCGTCGTGGACTGTTTTCCAATACTATGCGCATTCTTTCCTTCTGGTTTATTGTAAAAATATTCATGCATTCATCATGAGAATAATCCATATAATTCTGATACATGTCATCACTACCGCATGAAAACGCTTCTATATGATCACAACTTGCATATGAATCAAGCTGGACGGGCGTATCTTCACAATAATCGGTAGCCGTACATCCGCCATCACCCCATATATGCCTTAATCCCAGAAAATGGCCAACTTCATGGGTTGTGGTTCTGCCCCGGTTATACTGGGATCGCAGATTCGGATAATCTCCTTTCGCCGTTGACCCGAAAGCTGTATAATCGATCACAATACCATCCGTTTCCCGATCAAAAGGAGGAATGGATCCGGGAAGATCCGTCTGGGGATACTGGGCATATCCTATATAGGAGCCGGCCAGGTCAGTGACCCAGATATTAAAATAGTCTTCAGGTGCCCAGAAGCTGAGGCTTTTTAGTTCCCTGTCGTCTGTGCTGCTGGTGGAACTCCAGGTTGACTGGGTCCCGGTCTTTCTTACGATCCCATTGGTGGGAGCACCATCCGGATCACGGGTGGCCAGCCGGAACTCTATCCGGGTATCCGCCGCCACCGGCTTGAACATCTCAGGCGTATTGACCGTGTCGAAATTCAGTCTCCGGTAATCTTCGTTCAATACTTCGATCTGCGATAACACCTGGCTTTCCGGAATATTCACCCCCTCTCCCACGACTTCCCCATTATGAATGATATGGACAACCACCGGGATTACGTAAACAGTCTCTTCCTTCAGTCCAAGCAGAGACGGTTCTGATGCCCGGGCAGTTCGTTTTTCTTTCATCCATTTTTCAAAAACCTGCAGGCGTTCCGGGTGGGAACTGGCATTGTTCAGTTGCTGGTTATAGATTACCGTGGCGCATCTTTCCTGGGCCTTTATTTTGATCACCGGTATGAAAATCAGGAATAATAATGGAAATAATACGGTTCTCATCCACTCTGGTTTTGTCACTGCATAATCAACCCGCGTTGATAATTATTAAACGAATGCTTAGCACATAAAAGTTGCACGGCAAGCATATAATGGCTTATTATTACCTAAATATAATTAAATAACCCGTAGTGTGAATTAGATAATAAAAAAACTTAGTGGTGCCATGGCGATTTGGCGATTTGACGATTTGACGATTTGACGATTTGACGATTTGACGATTTGACGGCCAAAAAAGCTTGGGTTCTCCGTTACATGGTGCTTTCGTGGCTAAAATATAATGATTTAATGCCACAACGTCTCGAAAACACCAGGAGACACCAGGAAATAAAATGATAAATCATTAGTAATCAGTATGTTAAAAGATAATGAGATGTTAAATGATTCACACGACGAGTTTAAATACTAAAAAAGTACAATACCGATTTTTTCCCCAATTATCCTGGGGATAAACTCAGGTGTCATACTTCCTCCTGGGGAGTAACATTTACCGCAATAACCGATCTGATTTCGGGAACCGCTCTCTTTATGGCTTCTTCCACGCCTGCTTTCATCGTCATGGTCGACATCGGGCAAGTTCCGCAGGCACCCAGCAATTCCAGCTTCACAATGTTATCTTCGCTTATTTCGAGAATTTTAACATTCCCGCCATCGGCCTCAAGATAAGGACGTATGCTGTCTAGTGCGTTTTCTACTTTGATCGATAATTTATTCCGACGGGTTGACATGTGTATCGTCTCCTTATGATTTCATTTCCACGACTTTGGTCTTGTCCTGTGTGGCATTTCTTATGGCAACCTGACGAGCGAGTTCCTGAGCAAGTTCACTGAAAGCCTTTGAGGAAATTTGATTGTCTTCTTTCATTACGGCCGGATGACCTTCATCACCGCTTTCCCTGATACTCTGGACCAGTGGGATCTGACCCAGCAGCGCTACCTGATATTTTTCCGCCAGCTTTTTCCCTCCTTCCTTGCCAAAAATATAGTATTTATTCTCCGGTAATTCGGCCGGTGTAAAATACGCCATGTTTTCCACAATACCCAATACCGGAACATTGATCTGAGGTTGCCGGAACATCTGAAAGCCTTTCACTGCATCGGCAAGTGCCACCTTCTGGGGTGTCGTGACCAGTACCGCTCCTGTGACCGGAACAGTTTGAACAAGCGTTAAATGGATATCACTCGTGCCCGGAGGAAGATCGATCAATAAATAATCCAGTTCGCCCCAGTCTGCATCGCTGATAAACTGCTTTAAAGCAGATCCTGCCATCGGGCCACGCCAGACTATGGCATTGTCTCCGGGTGATAAAAATCCGATCGAGATCAGTTTAACCCCGTATTGTTCGACAGGAACGATCATGTTCTTGCCGTTCTTCTGGACCACTTCAGGTTGTTCATTCTCACAGTTAAACATGGTAGGAATGGATGGACCGAAAATATCCGCATCGATCAAACCCACTTTGGCACCAAGCTTTGATAAGGCAACGGCCAGGTTCGCCGTAACAGTGGATTTCCCCACTCCTCCCTTACCTGAAGCTATGGCAATTATGTTTTTGACATCCGGCAATAAGGGAGCTTCATTCCGTATCGTAGTCACGTTGGATGACATATTAATGTCTACAGAATATTCATCCCCGAATTCCTTTTTTATAGCTTGCTCACAATCCCTGCGGATGATCTCCTTCAAAGGGCATGCAGGGGTGGTCAGCTCGACAGTGAATGATATCTTTTTGTCCTTGGCCTCAATATCCTTGATCATTCCCAGTGAAACCAGATCTTTATTGAAATCAGGATCATTTACTGTACTTAATGCTTTTAAAACCTTCTCTTCTTTAGCCACAATATGTTCTGTTTTTTATGTAAAGTTAATTAAATTTAATCTAAATAATAATACGTCCTGACAGGAATTGGTAATTATAAAGATAATGAATTCTCATGTTTGGGATTACATGCTATAGTTTTAATTTTGATCTCTTAAAGGGTAAACCAACAACACCGGATGGCCAGATTAAGTGACGAGACAATTCGTGAGATCAAATCCCAGATCGACATCGTGGATGTGATCAGTGATTTTGTTAATTTAAAAAAATCCGGCAGTAATTATAAAGCCCTCAGTCCGTTCACCAATGAGAAATCCCCCTCATTTTTTGTTTCTCCTTCCAAGGAAATCTTCAAATGTTTCAGTTCCGGTAAAGGAGGTGATGCCATAAGCTTTATTATGGAGATCGAAGGGATCAATTATATTGAAGCCCTGAAATACCTGGCCAATAAATACGGGATTGAGATCAGGGAAACAGAAGAAACGGATGAGGAGATCGAACGGCATAATGAACGTGAGAGCCTTTTCATCGTAATCGGCTTTGCCAGGGATTATTTTATCAGGAAACTATGGGATCATCAGGAAGGGAAGGAAATCGGATTATCCTATCTCAGGGAAAGAGGTTTCAGTGAGGAAATTATTAAAAGATTCCATCTTGGATACAGTCTTGAAGCGTGGGATTCTTTCTACCGGGAGGCCATAAAAAATAAATTCAGTGAAGACATACTGGATAAGGCCGGATTGATCATCAGGAAAAATGATAAACTATATGACCGGTTTCGCGGCCGTGTGATTTTTCCCGTCCATAACCTGACCGGCAAACCCATTGCCTTTGGTGCAAGGATATTAACCAAGGATAAAAACCAACCGAAATACGTTAATTCTCCCGAAACGCTGGTATACCATAAAAGCCGGATCTTATATGGTTTGTATGAAAGCCGGCAGGTGATACGCCAGAAAGATTCCTGTTATCTGGTCGAAGGGTATACGGACGTGATCTCTCTGCATATGAATGGTGTTGAAAATGTGGTAGCCTCCTCCGGCACTTCTCTTACCGAAGATCAGATCAAGCTCGTAAAAAGATATACCAATAATGTTACCGTGCTGTTTGATGGCGATGAAGCGGGAATAAAAGCTTCATTAAGGGGGATTGATATGATCCTTCAATCCGGAATGAATGTTAGGGCCGTCATGTTTCCTGAAGGCGAGGATCCCGATAGTTATGCCCGTAAACTTTCTCCCAATGAATTCCGTGATTACCTGACCGATAATACTACCGACTTCATTTCATTCAAGGTGGGGCTATTTGTCAGGGATGCGCAGGATGATCCCATAAAAAAAGCCTCCACAATTAAGGAGATCGTTGCCAGTATTGCCAAAATACCGGATCCGGTACAGCGATCGGTGTACATCAAGGAAACCGGCAATTTGCTGTCGATTGACGAGACGGTGCTGGTTTCGGAATTGAACAAAATCCTGATCTCTCAGAGAAAAAAGAAAACAGAACCGGATAATAGACCGGATGCCGAACTTTTGGAAAAAACACTGGGCGACCAGCCTTCGGATATCCCTGTCGCTGAAGACCTTTCAAAGGAAAGCATACGGCTGCAGGAAAAGGAAAGCATCCGTCTATTGATCAATTATGGGTTGAATGAGATCGAAGAGGAACAGTTGTTATACGAATTTTTACTGACAGAACTGGAAGACATTGAATTTCAAACTCCTGTATACAGAGAAATATTCGAAATATTTAAAGAAAACCTCAAAGAAGGTCATGTGATCGACTCCAAATATCTTATCGAAAATGCCCCGGACGATATAAAGAATGAAGTGATCGATCTGGTTACAAACCGGTATGAGATAAGTGAAAACTGGTCGAACAAAAAGGTCTATGTGCCGGTCGAAAAAGAATTGCTGAGTAAGTCGGCCCTGGATAATATTCTTAGACTGAAATACAGGATCGTATCACGATTGATCGATGAAAACCAGAAGGAACTGAAAACACAGGAACAACCCGGTGAAATTGAAAGATTACTGAAAGTGAATATCGAATTGAAAAAAATTAAATCGGAGCTTGCACGGAAACTGGGTATCATCATTGCCGGATAAATAAAAAAGCAGACTTCCAAAGCAACCACATGTAGTCCAAAAACTCAACAATATTCCTCATGAAAAACCATGCAAAAATTCTTTAGGACGCTATATTCTTTCTTCCTGACTACAGTCTCTTCCGTTGTTGCCTGAAGTCTGCCTTAATTCAAAATAAGTACTTAAAAGAACTATTTACTATATCGCTTTATTGTTTCGCTTTTTCGAATTGAACATTTTATTCTTGATTTTCAAAATCGATCTGGATCGTATTGTTGCTTTTATGATACCTGATCCCTTCTTCAAATAGCAGGCTTTCCAATACTTTATCCAGGTATTCATCTTTAAATTCACCATTAAAAGTCCATGCCTGATCGGGGACTTCATCCAGGATGAAATTAACACCATACCATTTTTCCAGTTTATTGATCACGGTTTCAAAATCAGCATTCTGAAAAGATAAAACGCCGTTCTTCCAGCAGGTGTATTCATATGTATCCGGTAAACTGTCGATCTCAAACTCAGCCTTGTTCAACGAATACAAAGCTTTTTCCCCGGGCTGCAGGATGGCCTTTAAGGGCATTCCGGGCACTAGCGAAGAGAACAGATTTTCAATAGTGACTTTCCCTTCCTCCACTACGATTTCCACTTCCCTGTTCCCATAAAATGTATTCACATTGAAAGATGTGCCAAGGGCTTTTATGGATACGTTCCCGGATTTTACCTGAAAGGGTTTGCCGGGATCGTCATAAATATCAAAATATGCTTCCCCCGTAAGCCAAACCGTACGGTATTTTTCATTGAAATCTGATGTATATTGTATTTTACTCCCGGCATTTAACCATAAGGATGATCCATCGGGAAGGAATATTTTTATTTTCTGCCCGGAAGGGCTGAATTTTTCGATCACATAAGGTTCGGATACCTTTTCAGTCACTTCCTTTGGTATGGTCACTTGCCGGTAAGTGAATACACTGGCAAAGATCAGCAATATACTGGCCGCAATGACAGAGGACGCCTTTAAAATCCTTAACCCGTATTGTCCGATCGTAGTTTTTTCCTGTTTGCTGCTCTCCTGCCAGATCTTTTCAAAGGAATCATCGGTAATTAACAGGGGGTTCTCATGAAGACCAGGTTTCCCTGTCTGTTGCAGCAGTTTATAAGTCATATAATGCTCATCCGCTTCCAGGATCCAGTCCTTCAGTTGCTTTTCTTCTTTGGGCGAAGTGCGACCTGTAAGCTCCCTGACAATGATTTGATCTATATCCCGGTGGGTTTCTGACATATTTCCGATAAAATTAGCCTGTTTATTGTTAAGACGAATATTTTACTGCTTTCCCCTAACCGGTCAGCCATTTTTTTTATATAATGCATGCAGTTTTTCGATATCCGCATCATTTGACTTTAAATATCCTTCAATATCCTTTCTCAAGTCCTTCATAGCCAATACAAGATGGTTTTCAATGGTTTTAACCGATAAACCAAGTATCCCGGCCGCTTCTTTGTATTTCAGGCCTTCAATAACAATCATCTTATACACCATTTTCCGTTTCAGTGGCATATTATTGATCGATTCTTCTATCCTGTTGACAAGTTCCCGGTTTAACAATTCACTTTCCGGATTATTCAATTCAAAGGAATAGGAGGCATTTTCCCAGTCCAGATCGTCCAGGGATACATTTCTCTTTTTCCTTTTAATATGGGTCAGGCACTGGTTTTTTACTGATTTGTAAAGGTAAAACTGAACATCCCTGATTTCCCGGATCTTTTTCAGTCTGCGGAAAAATTTAATAAATACTTCGGATACGATATCGTTGGCTTCATGGATGGAAGTCGTATAGAATATGGCAAATCGTACCAGCCTGGGATGAAAAATATTAAAAAGTTCTCTTGCCGCTTCCTCATCCGAATGGCTTGAGATCCTTTTGATCAGATTATTTAAATATTCCTTATCCAAAAATCCACATTTAAACGTTGCCGGAAAAAAAATACCGGGTCAAAATCCTGTTTAAATTTAATAATTAAAATGGATTATTCGGAATTTAATTTTTTTGTAAAAAATATCATTCTACTTTCCCGCTTCCGGTCGGGTATGAATCAAGAATGGATACTTTAATATAAAAATGGACTTCAATTAAATTTTCCACCCTGACAAAGCCCAACATTTTAGTGGGGGGATCAATATTGAAATCATAAAGATCCAACAGAATGGTGCCGGTATAGTTTCGTTCTTTTCCGGTGGTAATGGTTTTTACATCAGACTGGTTAAAGGTTATATAGGGATGGTCCTCAGCTTCAAGAGCAGCATAGGTTTTTTTATCCATCAGGTTTTTGCCGCTCTGAATCGATTCTACAGGTATCCTCACCTCAACCTCCCGGAGACCGGTAATTCTATCATTTTTAAGATCCATACGGGCTTTGCCTTCAATGGCAGTAGTTTCCGATTTCCAGTCATGCAATGTAGAAGTTCCCTCCACCACCACCTTGCTGTCTGAATTGATGTAGTACTGGGTCTGTGACAGCATTTCATTAACGATGGCAACCTGGAGGATGTAGAATACCATTAAAATTTTGAGTGCTGCATTTGTTTTAGCTGTTTTCATGTTTTAATATTTACTCAATTTTATATTACATGGCAATTATATATATGCAATATTTTTGCGCGTATGATTTTAATCATAATTTTTATTGTTATTAACCTGGAAAGCCGATTTATAAACCGCAGGATTTATTGAATATTAAATTGATGTGGGACAGGTATTTCCTGGGTTGGCAAGCCGGTTTCAACCCCTGAATTTTTCCAGAAGACCGGAAAGCAGCTTAGCTTCGCTGGCAGAAAGATTACGCATGGGTTCCATGAACCCGGGAAGTTTTTTATCGATCCGGTCCATGATCTTTAAACCCTCCCGGGCAATATGAACAAAAATCTTCCTCCTGTCGCTGTGGCTTCTTTCCCTGTATACTAGACCGGCACTTTCCAGTTTATCGATCATCCGGGTAGTGTGAGGAGTTCGTTCCAGCATCCTTGATTTAATTTCCTGGAAGGTTAAGGGCTCAGGTTGAGAGCCACGGAGTATGCGAAGAATGTTATATTGCTGGGGAGAGATATCGAACTGCTTGAAAAATTTATATTGTTTATAGGATATGACTGAGGCCGTATGAATGATATCCAGCATGGCTTTCAGATGGACATCAGAGATAGGTTGCGATTTTATGACCTCTTCCAATTTCAATTGTATGTAAATTTATGCATACAATTTAAATAAGAATTTTTCTGTCAGGGAATGATTTTAATCATGTAACAGGCAGGGATAAATCGTTTTCCGCGGGGTGCCGCGGGGTGCCGGCTGGTTTATGGTCTATATAACAAAAAAAGACTTGAGGAGATAGAAGGGGATTCCATCTGCACTCAAGTCCTTTGTTCAACCAGCTATGTACTACAAATGTAAGGAAATTTTTCAAATACCAAAATATGTTATCGCTTTTTTATTTTCATTATCATATTTTTTTCGGATAACTTAAAAAATAAATTTTAATTTTGTCAATGTTTTCAATGTAAATATAAAATATATTTAATAATTATAAATTTTTATTATTAATTTGCTAACTAAAATTATATTTCTTTATATTTGTTGCATTGAAATATTGTAGGGTGATGAAATTGGCAGCCATGCCCTCCTGTCTCGGGGGTAGAGAATAAAAGGATAAATTCTGATCTGTTCAGAACTAACTTCTCTTTGAAGGTTCGAATCCTTCCCCTACAGCAAATAAAGAGAAGAAGTTTTATTGGTTACCGGTTTGACTTTCCACAGGTTTTCCTTTCGGGAAGTTCTGCCAGATCACATTGACGATCATCCATTTATCATCCATTTTACAAAGATGAAGATAGTCAATGCCCCAATAGGCCGTGGTTTTCACCAGGGCGATCTTATCCTGAATATCAAGTATGGTTATTTCCCTGGGCGCATCCTCAGGAAGCCACCCCTCCCTATTCCAGTCTTTGGCAACCTGTACCAGTTGGTCATAACTCATAGAGGTAAGCTCACTGAAAGTCTGTGATTTACCTTTCCAGTAAAAACCTCTTTTTACAAGATCCTTAAAGGTGGATTTCTGGATCCTAGCAGGATCTGCCGTGTACATGCCTTCTATATAATCAAGCGAAGCATTATAAACGGCCCTCCGGTCCGGATCCTGGGCCTGCGCAAGCAAAGGGAGAATTAAAAGTAAAACAGCGAATAATCTCATGTCGTTTTCCTGTTATTGACATCAAGTCTGTGATCATGTAATAATAGCGATAAAAACATGAATTTATTATCAATATCCCAAAGAAACAGCTTTCATGTTTTTGATTATTAACAATCACCCGGATCTTCAGGCACGGATATAATCGTTGTTGTAGCAGCCCCCTGCGTTGGAAATTACTCTGAACGGCCAATTTGTATTACCCAGAAAGAGCCGCTTTTAATTGCATATTTTTTACTGAAATCCCCCTGGTTGACCGACAGACCCAATCTCCCGGACGAATCTATATAGGCAAGCGGCTCCCCCGGCATAGTCTTGTTGAAGGTGGGGACAAACTTGATTTTTTTTTCAAATCTCAATTCATCCTCTTCAAAAATTCTTATCCGCACATTATCACCATATTGAATATTGCTGTCGAATATGAAGGAGCCTTCAAGATTGGTACTTAAATTCCCGAAAGGTCGTTCTACCTTTACGATCGTTCCCTTCAGATATTCGTCCTCACTACCCGGATCCTCAATTTTAAGCTTAACAATATCGTCCTCCATTTCAGGGCCAAGTTCCTCCAAAACAATTTTTCCGGCTGCCAACCTCCCGGCTACCCAGGCGTAAATATCCCGGCCATGAAAGGTATGGGAATCTTCTGACCCCGGTCTTCTTTGCTCCTTCTCATTGATAAGACGGATAGTCTTTATTCCCGGTGTTTTATCGATCAATGTCAGCAAACCGTTATCCGGGCATACCACGTGGTGGCCGGTATTCAAAACTGTCGCAACTGATTTTCTTTCCGTACCCACACCGGGATCCACCACCGCAACAAACAGGGTGTTCTCAGGCCAGTAAGGTAAAGTGTCGGACAGGGTAAAGGCAGCTTCCAGAATATTCTGAGGTTGAATCCGGTGGGAAATATCAAAGATACGGATTCGCGGATCAATGCCAAGCATTACGGCTTTCATGGTCGCTGCGAAATGGTCTTCCGTACCAAAATCTGTTAATAATGCGACAATTTTTTCTGGGACCATAAAACATAATTTTTTCTTACTATCTGTAAAATTCGGATTAAATTAGATTTTTGGCTATCATGACTAAAAAAAGTTTTATATTCAATTAATAAACACCAGAAAATAATGATTGCAAAAACATCCGAATTTGTTGTGAAAAAGGATAAGATCGAAATAGTAAAAGAAGCTATAAACAAATTTGTCCGCATTGTTCATGTATCCGAACCCGGTACGAAGATCTATGTATCTCTCCAGGAAGAGGCCAATGAATTCAAATTTCTGCATTTAATGATATTTGAAAGTGAGGGAGCGGAAGAAAAGCATCAGAAAGCAGGTTATACCAAGGAGTTTGTTGACATCCTGTATCCCAATTGCAAATCCGAACCTGTTTTCAAAAATTATACCTATATAGCCGGACTCTAAAAAATGGATTTTGTTTTGGTAGGCGGTGCTGCCCTGGCAGCCTCTCTGTTGACATTTTTATCAGGTTTTGGACTGGGAACCATATTAATGCCCGTTTTCGCCCTGTTTTTTCCTGTAGAGGTGGCCATAGCGCTCACGGCAATCGTACATTTTCTTAACAATATTTTTAAATTCACGCTGATTGGAGGCAAAACCAATAAAGAGGTATTTTTAAAATTTGGATTGGCCGCTATCCCCGCAGCCTTCGGAGGGGCCTACCTGCTCGTAAAATTATCTGAATGGCAGAAATCGTGGGATTTTAACCTGAAGGGCATAGAATTTTCGATTCAGCCCGTTACAGCCATAATCGGCATTGTAATGATCTTTTTTGCACTCTTTGAAATATTGCCGAAGATGCGAAATATTTCGTTTGACAGGAATAAATTATGGGTCGGGGGATTGATCAGTGGTTTTTTCGGTGGATTATCAGGCCACCAGGGAGCAATGAGAAGTGCCTTCCTGATAAAAACAGGATTATCCAAGGAAGGTTTTATCGCTACGGGTATAACTATATCGCTTATCGTGGATGTGGTCAGGACTACCATTTACGCATCGAGCTATTTTTCAAAAGAATTAATCGAACATACTCTTTTACTGATTGTGGCTGTTGGTTCTGCCTTTACCGGTGCGGTGATTGGTCGTATTCTTTTAAAGAAAGTAACTTATGATTCCATCCGGTTGCTGGTGGGGATATTCCTCATTATCGTTGGGGCCGGCCTGGCTGCAGGCATTATTTGAGTATTAAAACAGAATTTCAATTTAAATATGGAAGTATTCTTAATAATTGCCGGGTTTATTTTAATCATTATAGGATTGATCGGATGTATATTACCCGTCCTGCCGGGACCACTTATAAGTTACCTGGGGCTCCTGATACAGCAGTTGCAACCCGGCGAAAATCCTTTCACCTGGAAATTCCTGGGCATATGGGCATTGATCACCGTAGCGGTTACGGTCCTTGACCTGGTAATCCCGGTCTATGGCACCCGTTATTACCGGGGAAGCCGATATGGGGTTTACGGAAGTGTGGCGGGACTTCTGATCGGCTTGTTCTTCTTCCCGCCGCTGGGAATAATAATCGGGCCGTTTATAGGCGCCTACCTGGGCGAAATCATCAGTGGCAAGGATGCCAAAAAAGCCTTGAAGTCAGGACTTGGCTCATTTATCGGATTCCTCACCGGAACGGCGGCAAAGCTTGTGGTATCCGGTCTCTTAACCTATCATTTCGTAAGGGCAGTATTGTGATGCCATCTGGATCTCTGACTTACCATCCGGATTTTCAATTTTAAATCACACAGGCAGGTTACAATTTATCCACAATTTATCATTAATAAAATACAATATGTTATAAAAATCATTATATTTATCCCAATATAGGGCACATGGAAGCAATTTTTCATATAGGAATAGCGCAAAGTGTATTTGCAGCCTTGATTTTGTTTGCCAGAAGGTCAAAAACCCTTCCGGATAAGATTCTCGGTATATGGATGTTATTCATCGCCGCGGAATTATTAAATATGTTATTAGATCACCAAAACAACCCGTTGCATCAGTATACATCCAATTTCAGTTTTTATTCCCTTACCTTTGGCCCCTTTTTATATCTGTATATCGACAAATTGCTCGATGATAACCCGATCTTTACCTGGAAAGATTCCACACATTTTTACGCATACATTATTCTGGTTTTTATTCATCTTGTATTTTTTACCAATCAACAGATCACTTCAGGCAATCTGAATGAAAACGATCCTTTTTATATTCTATATTTTATAAGGGCACTTTTTTTGATTTTTTCTTTGGTTATTTATGGAACACTGGTCATGTGGCTGGTAAAACGTCATCAGAAAAAAATGACCCTGGTCTACTCCTTTGAATCACCAAAAATTACATTGAGCTGGGTACATTATATCGCAATTATTTTTATCCTGTCATATATCGTTTATGCAATAATCTTTCTGCTGTATATTATGAATGCCGAATTTATCAGTTCCTTATATGCCATTCCTGGTGTGGGACTTACCCTTATCTCATTCATGGTTAGTTATTTTGGATCGAGACAGCCTGAATTGTACATTTTATCCGAATCGGAACCGGATGATTTTCTTTCCAGGCTGACAGAATCCGATACCAAAGCACTTGCGACAAGGATAAGCAACTACATGGAAAATGAAAAGCCCTATCTGAATCCGGAATTGACATTGGACGATCTTTCCGGCAAACTGGATATGCCGGTATCTCATGTGTCACAGATAATAAACGGCCAGCTCGACCGGAATTTTTACTCTTATATTAATCAATACAGGGTCGAGGAGGCCAAAAACCGCCTGACCGATCCACAATTTGAAAATAAAACCGTTTTAAAAATCGGATACGACAGTGGCTTTAATTCCAGAAATGCCTTTAATATGTTGTTTGAAAAATATGCCGGCATGTCTCCTGCCCAATACAGGCAAAAATACTACATGGGATAATTACGCCCACTGAATTAAAATATCCCACAATAAGCACATTTTTCCCTGTCAAGCCCAATGAATTCAATTGCAAATAAAACAATGGAAACACCCAATGTTCATGGATTCGGTAATATAATCCATATACAAGACGCTAAAATTTAAAAAATGCTAAATAAATCAAAAAATATTGATATCTGATGGCGATTTTTAATTTTTTTTATCAAAACCATAACTAATCCCCCTAAATTTTGCAAAATACATTTATTTATTCCTTATTTTTGCAGGGAGGTCTTTAAATAAGTTGGCTCCCTGCTGTCCCATGTAGACTTTTAAACGGGGATTAATCCATCGGGGAGCCGTGATAAGGTTTTATAGAAACAGCAACAGGCAATTAAAGAGAGTTTGTAGCACAAGACTTCAATTTAGATAATAGGTATTGTTATAAGGATTAATCATATATTTAGAAAAGGCTTTATGAAATTATATCTTCCTGAAAATTACCAGAGCTTACTGGACCTTCACCAGACTGAATTAGCCATTAAGCTGGTGAAAGATAAATTTCAGCAACACCTGTCGTCCGAGCTGAAATTATTAAGGGTTACCGCCCCCCTGTTTGTACTCAAGGGAACAGGGATCAATGATGACCTGAACGGTATTGAACGAAAAGTCACTTTTCCTGTCAAAGATATTGGCGATCGTGAGGTTGAAGTGGTGAATTCTCTTGCCAAATGGAAAAGAGTGGCGCTTGCCAACCTCAATATAAAGGAAGGTTTTGGCATATATACCGACATGAACGCCATACGACCCGACGAGGAGATGGATAACATACATTCATTATATGTGGATCAATGGGATTGGGAACTGGTGATCAATGAAAAACAAAGAACGCTGAATTTCTTAAAAAAGACAGTAACCAAAATTTATGAGGTTATCAAAAGGATTGAATTTGTGGTATATGAGAATTATTCCAACATTGAGCCGGTTTTACCGGATAAGATAACTTTTATACATACAGAAGAATTGCTGGAAAAATATCCGGAAATGAGCCCCAAAGAAAGGGAAAATGAATTTGCCCGTGAGCATGGCGCTGTTTTTGTGATCGGGATTGGCAACAGTCTTAAGAATGGTGAAAAACACGATGGAAGGGCTCCGGATTACGACGACTGGATTACCCCCACCCTTAATGGTTATAACGGACTTAATGGAGACATCATTCTCTGGAATCCAATTTTGAATTCAGCTTTTGAAATTTCTTCGATGGGGATACGGGTTAATAAAGAATCACTTCTTGAACAGCTTAAACTGACCAATACTACCGACCGGATACAACTTGATTTCCATCAGATGCTGATAAACAATGAACTTCCGAATTCCATAGGAGGGGGTATCGGACAGTCCAGACTGGCCATGTTTTACCTCAGAAAGGCCCACATCGGCGAAGTCCAGGCCAATGTATGGCCACAAGATATGACTGAGGCCTGCAGGAGTGCCAATATCATGTTGTTTTGAGAACCTGATACCCTGGATACGGTGATCCTGGTAATTTCCGCTTCGATTAATGTGACGACAGCCGCATAGGATATCGCAATAATAACCGCTGCTGTCTGAACACCCGGATGCTGCCACCTATTCCATGAACCTTCTGCAGCCGCACAAGCTTCTTCCATCCGGCTATCCCGTATGAAAAAGGAAAGCATGATAGCCCCTGCTATACCACCGACTCCATAGAATTCCGAAAGCACCAGACTGTCATCATCAACCAATCGTTTTTTTATGATAATATTTTGCTATTTTAAGAATGTTTTGATCTTTTGAATAATATTTTTATAATCATATGGGTAAAACCATTCAATATCTTTATCCCGCTTAAACCAGGTAAGCTGTCGCTTTGCATATCGTCTGCTGTTCCGCTTGAACAACCTGATGGCCTCATCAAGATCGTATTCATTTTCGAAATAACTGACAAACTCCTGGTATCCCACGGTCTTCAACGCCACGTGTTCCTTAAAATGAAGAAGCGATTTTACTTCATTGAGCAATCCGGTTTCCAGCATCAGGTCGGCCCGATGATTTATTCTCTTATATAACTCTTTTCTGTCCAGATCAAGTCCGATCTTCAGGATATCGAAATTCCGTTCTTTTTTCCGGCCCGTTCTGACCTCGGATAGTTTTTTACCCGTCTGCCTGATCATTTCAAGTGACCGGATCAGTCTTTTGGGGTTTTGACGGTCGATGGCTTCCCAGGTTTCCGGATCTTTCTCTTTCAGCTCACGATTCAGGGCCGCCAGACCATGAATGTCATAAATATGCTGGAGTTCGGCCCTGGTCTTCTCATCAGGACCCGGCAATTCTTCAATACCTCCGCAAACGGCCTCCACATATAATCCCGAACCTCCCGTCATAATTGCCCGGTCAGTCTTTTTGGAGAGTTCCCGTATTAATTGAATGGCTTCCTGTTCAAAACGCCCTGCACTGTAGTATTCATGAATACTGACATGATCTAAAAAATAATGCCTGATGCCTTTCCTTTCTCTTTTATCCGGCTTGGCCGTGCCAATATTCAATTCTTTATAGATCTGCCTGGAATCGGCTGAAATTATTTGGCAATCCAGGTCAGCAGCTAAGTTCACTGATAATTCCGTCTTGCCAGCTGCAGTCGGACCCACTATTGCGATCAGTTTAAATCGATTTTCAGCCATAATTACGATAAAGCATTCAATTTACTTTATTAAAAGGTAATCATGAATTAAAGGAATAAATTCTTTAAATTTGATATAAGGTCGATCCTGTAATACTATGTATAATGTGAATAAGACAGGAGAAAAGCTGAGAAAAACCAGTAATTATCCTAATACATCGAAAAATGAGATCCCGCAGGAATATTTAAATGTTCATTTCAGGGATCTGGTAATTATCGATTCAGATAATCTGACCGATGTACTTGGATTCAAGGCAAAAGATATTATCCATGTATCCCTGGGTGTCTTGTTTCCGGAATATCAGCCAAACGGTAAAAAATCCCTTTCCCTGATCCGGGAAACAATAGCGGGTATGGGAGCAAACGAAACAGTGGAAAAGGATTTTATACTCAAACACAGCCATGGTCACCTTTTATCGATCAACATTCAGCTTAAAAAAAATCAGGAAGGTCACTTTACCCTGTCTTTTCCGGTGAGGCATCATGAGATCTCTGATCATTACGTGAAAAACCTCCTCGACAAGGACCCTGGAATGGCCGAACTGTTGAAGATCGCACCTGTTCTGTTCAGGATGAGCAATGAGAAAAACGAATATTATTATTTCAGTAAACAGTGGCTGCATTTTACAAATAAAAAATCAAACCAGGAGTTAAAAAAAGACTGGTCATCACATATCTACGGTGAAGACAGATCCGCAGTACTCAACACCCTGGATAAAGCATTTGATAAAATTTCAAAATATGAAATATCTTACCGGCTGTTGCGGTGGGATAACGAGATCCGGAATATCTACGAATCGGGTATTCCCTTATTCGACAGCGATGGTAATTTTCTTGGATTTCTCTCTGTATCAGTAGACATTACACGGTTTAAAGATGCTGAACTTCAGTTTATCGACAGAGATAACAAGCTCCGGACCCTTACCGAGCACTCCCCCGTAATGTTCAGAATGTCTGATGAACACAATAATTTCTATTACTTCAGTAAACAGTGGCTGAAATTCGTAGGTAGTTCATTAAAAGATCAGACGCACGACGGCTGGATGGAAAATATCCACAACGAGGATTATAAACTGGTAGTAAAAAAACTGAGCCATGCCTTCAAAAAGCATAATAAATATGAGGCCTCATACCGTTTGAAGAACCTTCATGGTGAGTACCGCTGGATACTGGACACCGGCATGCCTTTGTTCAGCCACCTTGGAAATTTTACCGGTTTTATTTCGGCTTCAATAGATATAAGCGATCGTAAAATCGCTGAAGAAAAAAAGAGCAGGGAAAAAGCCATGCAGGAATCAGAACGTAAACTGCAATCCTCTCTTGAAAAATCCAACCTGATTGCCCTCTCCGTAGATGAACATAAAAAAATTAATTACTGTAATTCGTATTTTCTTGAACTCCTGGGCCTTGAAAAAGAAAAGGTGATCGGGCATGATATTCTGAACTTCGTTGATTTTCACGACACATCGGAAAACACAACCGATCCCATTACTGTGCTATTTGAACGAAAAGGTTTTTCCAGCTCAATAGAGGCAAACATCCTAAGTCCGTTCAGGGAAAGTTTCATAGTCCGTTTCAGTTCATTTGTGTTTTACAGTGAAGCCGATGAGTTTCCTTCCATTACGTTAATTGGAGAAAATATTACTGAAAAAATAAAAGTCAGGGATGCACTCGAAAAATCAAACGCCCAGCTGAAAAACCTTTTTGATAACGCCAACGACCTGATCCAGATATTTACACCGGATGGAAAATTCCTGTTTGTGAACAAAGCCTGGAAAAACAAACTCAGATACACCGACTATGAGATCCCGCAACTGAGACTGGACAACATAATTGAAGAAAGCGTTCGGAAGGAAACGCTCGAAAAGATCGGGCAGGTGGGAGAAAAACTATCCTCCCCCAAAATCGATACCGTACTCGTATCAAAAAGTGGAGAAAAAATAAACGTTACCGGAAGTTTGAGCTGCAGTCTTCACCACGGCAAAATAAAAGAATACCAGGGGATCTTCTATGACATCACCGACCGCGTACGGGCCGAAAAAGCACAACATACATACTACCGGATATCCAATCTGGCTATTCACAGTGCGAACCTTGAGACCTTGTTTTCTGATATATATGCTGAGCTTAAAAATATCATCAATGTCGATAATTTTTACATCGCACTTTACGACCGGAACCGGGATCGTATCAATTTCCCCTATCTGATCGATGAAAACAGGAGCGATAAGGAGATTCCCGGATCAAGAAAATTTGAAAACGGTATAACCGAATATGCGATTCATCACAAGAAACCGCTGTTTTTATATAAAAAGGATCTGATCAGGTTAAAAAATGAAGAAAGGCTTATTATCAGGGGAGAGATCCCGCAGGTTTGGCTTGGTGTCCCGCTTATTCTGGGGGGACAGGTTATCGGAATAATAGCCGTACAGGACTATCATAGTGCGGGCAGCTACACAAAAAGGGATCTAGATCTCCTGGTCTTTATCTCAGGGCAGATTGCCAATACGATCGACCGGAAACGGAAAGAAGAAAAGATAAAAGAACAAACCGCGCGCCTTCAGGCCATATTCGAAAGCGGTGATCACATGATCTGGTCGATCAATAAAAAATATGAGTTCACCTCCAGTAACAACAATTTCAAGCAGTTCATCCATTCCCATATACCCGCTCAGGCCGAATACTTCCCCGATCCTGATAAGATCAATAAAGTTAACAGGCTGCCATTCTGGAAAGAAAAATATCAGAGGGTATTTAATGGAGAGGCAGTGCATTTCGAAGCCAGGTTTGTGGATATTGACACCAAAAAAGAATCCTGGAAGTATATCGTGCTGAACCCCATTTATATTGATTTGGAAAGTGTGCAGGAAATTTCAGGGATCGCCTATGACATTACCGCCAATAAAAGGTCTCAGCTGGCCCTGAAAGAAAGTGAAGAAAAGTTCAGAAATATCTTCGAATCATTCCAGGATGTATTTTTCAGATGTGATTTCAATGGCAACATCATCCTTTTAAGTCCTTCGGTAAAGGATATTTTCGGATACGAACCGGAAGAACTGCTGGGCAAAGACATAACCAACTATTACCTCTATTCAAAAAATTCGAAAAAATTATTGCGGAACCTGGTCAGAAAAAAAAGCCAGCGCAACTTCGAGGCTTCGGTGATCAATAAGGAAGGAAAAATTTTACAATGCATCTGTAATGTCAGGCTGATCTATGATAATAACATCAACACAGTGGCTGTTGAAGGGGTGGCGAGGGACATTACAAAATTGAAGGAAACCAATATTGAACTGAAGCAGGCTAAGGAACTGGCTGAAAAGTCACTCAAAGTTAAAGAACTTTTTCTCGCCAATATGAGTCATGAGATCCGCACACCCATGAACGGTATAATTGGAATGATCGATCTCCTGGAAAGAACCCCCATTACGGATGAACAGAGCAATTATGTTAAAACGATCAAAAAATCTTCAGAAACACTTCTGAACATCCTCAATGATATACTGGATCTTTCGAAAATCGAAGCCGGAAAAATGCAGTTGAAAAAAAGAGCGGTGAACCTGAAAAATGTGATGGACAAAATATACTCGCTCTTTTCCCAGCAGGCCTTGAATAAAAATATCAATTTATATTATCATTTGAATGAAAACCTCCCTGAATATGCAATGATCGATGAAACAAGGCTGTTGCAGGTACTTTCAAACCTGGTATCCAACGCAATAAAATTCACCGAAGGTGGCGGATCGATCGATATCCAGATGAAAAAAGCAAAAATCCCCGGCAAGAGGAATATGATCAAATGTACGGTCAGTGATTCCGGAATCGGAATTTCAAGAGAAAACATCAAACAACTTTTCACCCTGTTCAGCCAGGTCGACAATTCAACCACCAAAGCCTATAGTGGTACTGGATTGGGTCTGGCCATATCACGTGAACTCACCAAACTTATGGGAGGTAAGATCGGCGTGTATTCCACATTGGGCCATGGAAGCACCTTCTGGTTCACTTTCGAGGCAGAGCCTACTGATAAGAATGCTAAACCCGGTAAAAAATCACCGGTCGACGATATTGAAGTGGAAGGTTATTTTAAGGACAGAAAGCCAAAAGTACTTCTGGTAGACGACAATATCATAAACCGGCAGGTAGCCGGTGAGATCCTGAAAAAGTCGGGCTGTGAAGTAGACCTTGTTGAAGATGGCAGAAAATCCCTTGATCTGGTATCCAGGAAACAATATGACCTGATCTTTATGGATATTCAGATGCCCGAAATGGATGGGATTACCGCCACGAATAAAATAAAAAAAATGGACCTGGATAAATATCCGCCGGTGATTGCCATGACCGCCTATTCCATGAAAGAAGATAAAGAGAGATTTCTGAAACAGGGTCTCGACGATTATATTGCCAAACCGATCCGGTCAAAGGATCTTCTGACAAAAGTCCGTAAGTGGGTCAATGGTGAAAAAGAACAGCCACAACCTGCCGTTTATGAACAAGACCATCCTGGCCAATTGATCAACATGGAAATGGTAGATCAATTGAGATCTCTTGGCGGAAATGACATGATAAAGGAAGTCTTCTCTGAATTCATAATGGAAACCCAACAACAGTTTGAATTATGCGACCTGGCCCTCCAGGAAAAGAACTTCGAAAAAATTCGCGACGAGCTTCATACAATGAAAGGAAATGCGGGAACCCTCGGTGCCGAAAAATTTTCAATGGAGATTGAACAGGTTGAAAAAAAATTAAAAAATGACGATTATGAAGAGCTGGAAGATGACCTTGACTTTCTTAAAACATCGTTCATGAATATTGAAAAAAATTTCCGACATTTATTAAAAAATTAATCAATATGAGCAACCCGAAAAAGGTATTGATCGCCGAAGACAGTTCGGTAATTCAAAATCTTACTAAAAGGATCCTTTCCATTCAGAATTTTTCAATATCCACGGTAAAAAACGGGAAAAAAGTACTGGAACTTCTTGATAACGAAAATTTTGACGTGATACTGATGGATATCAATATGCCTGAAATGGATGGCATCGAATGCACAAAAAAAATCAGAAACCATAACGATCCGGAAAAATCCCAGGTTCCTATCATTGCAATAACCGGCAACGCCCAGAATCTGTCCGCTGAACAATATAAAGAGATCGGAATTAATGAAATGATGCAAAAACCTCTTAATTTTGATGCCCTGGTTAACTTGGTGAAAAAATATACGGCTGATTGATGAGTGACTTTAATTATACCAAACATTTCCTGAATAAACTTGAAGATCTGTACTCCGAAACCGATTATAATCTCCGGTATGAAAAGGGCAATTTCAAATCCGGGTATTGTGTCCTGAACAGTAAAAAAATCGCTATCGTAAACAAATACTATACCCTCGAGGCAAAGATCAATTGTCTTGTTGAGATGCTTAAAGAGATAGAGGTTTTCCCTGAAAATCTCAGTGATAAAAACCGTAAATTATACGTAAACCTGACCAAAATACCAGAACAAACGTGAAAATCACTTTTTTAGGAACAGGCACATCCCAGGGCGTTCCGGTAATTGGTTGTGAATGTAAAGTATGTAGATCAAAAGACCCCAGAGACAAGCGATTACGGACTTCCGTTCATATAGAGTACCAGAATAAAAGTTTTGTGATCGATACGGGGCCGGATTTCCGGCAACAGATGTTGAGAGAAAATATAGCAGCACTCGATTTTGTCCTTTTTACCCATCATCACAAAGACCATATCGCAGGGCTGGATGATATCCGCAGTTATAATTTCCGGCAAAATAAGGTGATACCGGTTTTCGCCAACAGTGATACCATTGAACAGTTAAAAAATGAATATTCCTATATTTTTTCTCCGGGGGAATACGGTGGCGCCCCCAGGATCCGGATCGAAGAAATCGTAAACTCACCTTTTCTTGCGGAAGGCATACCGATCGATCCCATTGAGGTATTGCATCATAAACTGCCGGTACTTGGATTTCGAATAGGGAATTTATCCTATATCACTGACGCCAACATCATACCAGAAACAGAAAGGGAAAAAATCAGGGGCAGTGAGATCCTGGTGTTGAATGCCCTTCAGAAAACCCATCATAAATCACATTTTACCCTTCATGAAGCCCTTGAAGAAATCAGAAAGATAAATCCCCGGAGAGCCTATCTCACCCACCTGAGCCACAGGATGGGACTTCATGAAGAGGTATCGAAAGAATTGCCGGATAATGTATTCCTGGCCCATGATGGATTAAACGTTGAATTATAATCGTGCATAATAATTATTTCTTCTTAAAACAACTTTCCGCATCACTTGAAAAAAAGATTAAACACTGGAAAATCGGCGCCTGTTTTTCCCAGAATAAAAATGAATTGATCATTGGGTTGTATTCATCCGGTGAGGAGTTATATATCAAGGCGGACCAGAACCCGGATTTTTCCTGCCTGAGCTTCCATTCCGGTTTTTCACGTGCAAAAAAGAATTCAATTGATCTTTTTCAAACCATAATGGATAAAAAGATCGAAAAAGTCTACCAATACCGCTTTGAAAGGGCGTTTTCTTTTCATCTTGAAGAGGAATTCGTATTGCTTTTCAAGCTTTTCGGTGGATTTTCAAATTGTCTGCTTTTCCACAACAACCATTGTGTTGAGGTGTTCAAGCATCAGCTTAACGATGAAGAAAAAATAAGGCTTGAAGATCTCGATCGTGATGTAGAAATTTCCCGGGAAGCATTTATGGAGCATTCCTGTAATCCGGGAAAGTGGATCCCGGCTTTCGATGCCACGGTGATGGATTACCTGAAAAAAAGAAATTTTGATGCAGCCGGTCCTGGGAAGAAATGGGAAATGGTGCATGAAACCCTCGAATATCTTGAAGATCCCGGGTTTTTTGTAAAAGAGGATCCTCCTGTGGTGAAGTTCTCCCTGTTCCCGGAAAAACCCTGGCTCAAAAAATCCACCGATCCTCTGGAAGCCGTCACCTGGTTTTATGCCGAATATACGCGGAGGAAACAACTCCACAAGTTAAAAAATATAGCATCACGACAACTCAGGGATCAAATCAGAAAATCAAAAAATTACATTTCCAAAACCTCTGCAAAGCTGAATGAACTTCAGCGTTCCATGGATTACAAACAGGCCGGAGACATCCTGATGGCCAACCTGCATCAAATAAAACAGGGTGTTTCGAAAGTCGATCTTTTTGATTTTTATCATGACCGGACGATAACCATAAAACTGAACCCGAAATTGTCACCTCAGAAGAATGCCGGGAATTATTACCGGAAGGCAAAAAACCAACGGATCGAGATCAAAAATCTTCATAAGAACCTGGAAGAAAAGAAAAAACTGATCGAAACTGCCGGAGATCAACTAAAAGTTATCGAAACCATCGATAATCTCCGGGAATTAAAAGCGTTTATTAAAGCAAACCAGTTATTGCCCGAATCCTCAGGTACCAAAGACGATCAGCCCCGGTTCAAGGAATTTGAATACATGGGTTTCCGGATCCTGGCCGGGCGAAACGCTAAAAATAACGATGAGCTGACTTTTGGATACGGGTTTAAGGAGGACCTCTGGCTACATGCAAAAGATGTAACCGGATCACATACACTGGTTAAATACCAGCCAGGCAAAACTTTCCCGAAACCTGTAATTGAAAAAGCAGCTCAATATGCTGCCTATTATTCCCGAAACCGGAATATGAACCATTGCCCGGTGATTTACACGGAAAAAAAATACGTAAGGAAAAAGAAGGGATTCTCCCCTGGTACGGTAATAGTGGAAAAAGAAAATATATTATTTGTGGATCCTGCGGCGGCTGATGTGTCCGGTCATTCCTGATCTTCGGCCACCAGCAGCCTGACGGTATTGGTCCGTTTTCTGCTTGCCACGGGGATCGTTCCCGTAGTGATATATATTTCTCCCACATCGATCAATTCATTTTTCATCAGAAAAGCCTGAATATCATGCAGGGCATCATCAGTGGATTCAAATTTTTCATAAAAAAAGGCCTGAACGCCCCAGATCAGCGTTAACTGGGATAAAAGGGACTCGTTGCCGGTGAATATGTAAATGGCAGCATTGGGACGATGTTTTGATATATTGAAAGCCGTGTAACCGGTCACTGTCATGCCGGTGATCACCTTCGCATCGGTATCTTCGGCCAGCTGGCAGGCTGAGGCCAGTACCCGGTCATTCAGGAATGTGGGTGAACCCCTGTCACATTCATAATTTTTATTGAAGATGGTATGTACGTTCTCTTCCACAGACCGGATGATTCTTGCCATGCTTCGTACGGCCAGTGCAGGATAATTTCCACTGGCCGTCTCAGCGCTCAGCATGATGGCATCGGCTCCGTCCATAATGGCATTGGCCACATCACTGGCCTCTGCACGGGTTGGCCTGGGATTCTGGATCATGCTTTCCAGCATCTGAGTGGCCACGATCACGGGCTTGGCATTCAGATTACATTTTTTTATGATCTGTTTTTGTATTAAGGGTACTTTTTCCATGGGGATTTCCACCCCGAGGTCCCCCCTGGCCACCATAATGGCATCACATGCCTCGATGATATCATCTATATGTTCAACTGCCTCCGGTTTTTCGATCTTGGCAATTATTTTAGTCCTTTTGCCGGCTTTACAAATTATATCCCTCAAATGATTGATATCGTCCGCTTTTCGTACAAAAGAAAGAGCAATCCAGTCAATATTATGTTGAAGCCCGAATTTCAGGTCTTTCAGATCCTTATCCGTTAATGAGGGAAGCGAGACATTGGTATCCGGCAGATTGATCCCCTTTTTCGATTTTAAAATTCCCCCATGTAATACCTGGGTCATCACCTCCGATTCTGTCTTGTCGGTTACCCGCAATTCAATATTTCCGTCATCGATCAAAATGATATCCCCCTTTTCTACATCAGCCGGCAGATTATTATAAGTGGTGGATATGATCTTGCTTGTTCCCTCCACCGGAGAAGTGGTGATCTTCAGTTTATTCCCTACTTTAACGTTTACCTCACCCTCCTTGATTTCACCGATCCGTATTTTGGGCCCCTGCAGGTCCATCAGTATCCCCACCGGAACATCCAGCTCTTTATTCAGACTCCTGATCGCCTTGATCCTGTTCAGGTGCTCCTTGTGGGAGCCATGTGAAAAATTGAGCCTGAACACATTGGCGCCGGACCGGATCAATGAACTGATCGACGATTTTGTCGGACTGGCCGGGCCCAGGGTAGCCACAATTTTTGTTCGATTTATCATATCCTTCATATCAGAAAATTAAATTTTCTTTTGATTTGATCTTTTCGATATCAAAACCGGTAATATAATGAATGCCGGGGATCTGCTTGATTGCAGATAAAAACCCGGAATCGGCTTTACCGTCGAGCAAGCCATTTTTCATGATAAAAAAATCGAATTTATGGAGCTCCGGGATCAAAAAATCCAGTTTATCATCGGTTTTGTTCTCGCTTTTATTCTTAAGAAGCCTGAATGTCATGTTTTCGGTCTCATAAATATAGTTTGAGATCCTCAGATCCTCTCTGTTCACGAAATTATGAACAATATCTTCATTTTTTACCAAATGGATCTTCAGATGATTATTTAACAACCAGGCCAACCGGTATTCTTTTGCAGGCGAAATTATACCGTATATTTCAAAATCATATTGATAATCTACAATTAATCGATTTTTAGCCATAATATCCGATATATGTGGATTCTTTTTGATATATTGTTAAGTATATATACAAAAATGTGAAATAGATAAGATTGAAAAAAATTGTTTGACATTAATAACCGAAATATATTTCTTTGCAAAGTCAAAATTAAACGCTATACAAAAAATGTCTGAGATTTCACAAAAAGTTAAAAGCATCATTGTTGATAAATTAGGGGTTGAAGAATCTGAAGTCACTCCTGAAGCAAGTTTTACGAATGACCTGGGTGCCGATTCTCTCGATACTGTTGAATTGATAATGGAATTTGAGAAAGAATTTGGCATTTCAATACCTGATGATCAGGCTGAAAACATTTCAACTGTCGGCCAGGCTATTTCATATCTTGAAGAGAACATAAAATCATAATTCATTAAGTCTTTATTTTTTGATGGAATTAAAAAAAGTAGTCGTTACCGGATTAGGTGCACTAACTCCTGTTGGTAATAATGTGGGAGAATTCAAGGATGGATTATCAAAAGGAGTTAGTGGGGCTGCTACCATCACAAAATTTGATATTACCCATTTCCGCACCAAATTTGCCTGCGAACTGAAGAATTTTGATCCGCTCAATTTTCTTGACCGTAAAGAGATCCGCAAAATGGACCCGTTTACCCAGTACGCCATTATTTCAGCACAGGAGGCGATGGAAGACAGCCATATAGATCTGGATAAACTGGATAAAGACAGGGCGGGTATCATCTGGGCAGCCGGGATTGGCGGATTAAAGACCTTCGAGGAAGAGATCCTTAATTTTGCTGAAAACAAAGGCATACCCCGGTTCAATCCCTTTTTTATTCCAAAAATGATCCCTGATATAAGTGCTGGATATTTATCGATCCGGTATGGTTTTATGGGGCCTAACTTTGCCACTGTTTCGGCCTGTGCTTCATCTACCAATGCCATTATCGACGCCTGCAATTATATCCGGCTTGGGAAGGTGGATGTGATGATCACCGGTGGATCCGAAGCCGCTATCACCCAGGCAGGTATAGGTGGCTTCAGCTCCATGAAGGCCATATCCGAAAGAAATGACTCTCCGGAAACAGCCTCCAGGCCCTTCGATAAAGACCGGGATGGTTTTGTAATGGGTGAAGGCGGGGGTGCATTGATCCTGGAAGAATACGAACACGCCAAAGCCAGGGGAGCCCATATCTATTGTGAACTGATCGGCGCTGGGATGTCTGCCGATGCCCATCATATTACTGCTCCTCATCCGGATGGTATTGGGGCTTATAAAGTAATGAAAAATACCCTGGAGGATGCCGGTATTCCCGGAAATGAAGTGGATTATATCAATGTTCATGGCACCTCTACCCCATTGGGAGATATCAGTGAGACCATAGCCATTAAGAATGTATTTGGCGAGCATGCCTATAATCTCAATATCAGTTCCACTAAATCGATGACCGGGCATTTATTGGGTGCCGCCGGGGCCGTCGAGGCCATTGCGTGTATATTGGCGATACAACATGATTTCGTGCCTCCTACCATCAATCATTTTACAGATGATGAGAATATCGATAATAAAATGAATTTTACCTTCAATGAAGCTCAGGAAAGAGAAATCAATGTCGCTTTAAGCAATACCTTTGGTTTTGGAGGACATAATACTTCCGTGATTTTCCGAAAACATTCCTGATGTGCATTTATTCTGGGCTAAAATTTTTTCTTTTTTTAAAAAACGATCAGCCGGAGAAAAATCACTTGCCAGAAAACTTCAAAACACCCTTAATGTAAAACCGGTCAATATCAGCCTCTATAAGTTAGCCACCCAACATAGCTCCGTGGCCAAGGAAACCATTGCCGGTATCAGGGAATCCAACGAACGCCTGGAATATCTTGGTGATGCAATTTTAAGCGCTGTGATCGCAGACTACCTTTTTAAAAAATACCCCTTTAAAGATGAAGGATTCCTGACCGAGATCCGCTCCCGGATCGTAAGCCGTGAATTTCTCAACCATCTGGGTAATAAGATCGGCATCAGGGAAATTATCGAGTATATTGATACACGAAGGCATTCTCAGGCTTATAAATCCATAATCGGAGACACCCTCGAGGCCCTGATTGGTGCGGTCTACCTGGACAAAGGTTATAATTTTACCCGCAGATTCATTATCAACAAGTTGCTTTTGCCCTATGCCGATATTGAAAAGATCATAAAAACCAATCCCAATTATAAAAGTAAGATCATTGAATGGGCTCATAAGCATGATAAATCAATACGGTTTGAGATCCTGGATGTAAAAGAATCGAAACACTACAAAGAGTTTAAATCGCAGGTATTCATTGACGATCAGCCTTTTGGAAAAGGGACCGGTTTTAATAAGAAACGAGCTGAGCAGGTTGCGGCCCAGAAAACCTGTGTGAAGTTGAATATTTAAATGAAAATTGACGTGGATAAGATCATAAAAATAGCATCCGCAGCGCTTAATCAGACTCCTTTGGACTGGGAATCGAATCTCGATCATATTATTTCCGCCATCAAAGCCGCAAGGGAACAAAAAGCGGAACTATTATGCCTGCCTGAACTCTGCATTACCGGATATGGCTGTGAGGATCTTTTTCTCAGTGCCTGGGTTTCTGAAAAAGCCATTTCCCTGCTTGGACAGATCCAGCCCCATTGTGAAAACATCACCGTGGCATTGGGGTTACCGGTATGGTATAAAAATAAAAATTTCAACTGTGCCTGTGTTATATCGGACAAAAAGATCCTTGGCATATATGCCAAACAGTTTCTTGCCAACGATGGTGTGCATTATGAATCGCGGTGGTTTACGGCCTGGGAACCGGAAAAACTAGATGAGATCCTGATCAACGGCGAGACTGTACCGATCGGGGATTGTCAGTTCAATCTATCCGGCATAAAAGTTGGCTTTGAGATCTGCGAAGATGCCTGGCGTTCGAACCGGCCGGCTTGCCGTCTTGTTGAGAAAGGGGTTAAATTGATATTGAATCCCAGTGCAAGTCATTTTTCCATAGGTAAATCGGTAAGAAGAAAAAAACTGATCGTTGACAGCTCAAAAACCTTCAGTTGCACTTATGTATATGCCAATCTGCTGGGTAACGAAGCGGGCCGGATGATCTATGATGGAGAGTTGTTGATAACACAGGAAGGCCGCCTTATTCAACAGAATCCCCTCCTATCCTACAGGGATTTCAATCTGGCTACGGCAGAAGTGAATTTTTCAAAACCTTCCGGATCCCATACGGGATTTAAAAGCGACCGTCCGGATCGAAACGAAGAATTTATCAGGGCCACCAGCCTGGCCCTGTTCGATTACATGAGGAAAAGCCGGACTAATGGATTTGTAATCTCACTCAGCGGAGGTGCTGATTCATCCACTTCAGTTGTGATCGTCGCGGAAATGATCCGGCGCGGCATCAGGGAACTAGGGCTCGAAGCATTCCTGAATAAGATCCATAAATCCTCCTGGCTGGATAAGATTAATGGAAAGAACAGTGAAAATCCGGAAAAGTTCATTACCGGTCAACTGCTTACGTGCGTATATCAGGCCAGTAAGAATTCGTCTGAGGAAACCCGGCTTTCGGCATCCTCGCTGGCAAAGTCGATAGGTGCAGAATATCATGAGTGGTCTATTGACGATGAGGTGGCCAGTTATGTTGAAAAGATGGAAAAAACCCTTGGCCGGAAGCTGACCTGGGAAAAGGATGACATTACCCTGCAGAATATCCAGGCACGGGCAAGATCGCCGGTGATCTGGATGATGGCCAACATAAAAAAAGCTGTCCTGCTGGCTACCTCGAACCGGAGCGAAGCCGATGTAGGATATGCCACCATGGATGGTGATACAAGCGGCAGCCTGGCCCCGATTGCCGGCATCGACAAATATTTCATCAGAAAATGGCTGAAATGGGCCGAAGACCATCTTGGATATAGTGCGTTGCACCATGTGAACAGCCTGAGACCTTCGGCAGAGCTCAGACCTTCCGATCAGGAACAGACCGATGAATCGGACCTTATGCCCTATAAGGTTCTCTTGGAAATAGAAAAGCTGGCCATTTACCGTCATTTATCCCCGGTTGCCGTCTACCGGCAGCTACTGGATAAAAAACTTACAAAACCACCAAAATTAAAAGAATATATCATAAAGTTTTATCAACTTTGGTCAGCGAATCAATGGAAACGGGAAAGGTTTGCACCGGCATTTCATCTCGATGATTTCAATGTGGATCCCAGAACCTGGTGCCGGTTTCCGATCCTTTCCGGTTCGTACAGGGAAGAACTCGAAGAATTGAAAAAAATGGAATTGGAATAATTCAAATAGATATTTATGGCATTGTTTGACTTTATAATCTGGAGTGTTAATCCGGAAATTTTTCCCAATCTCGACTGGGGGATCATAGGAAATATCCGATGGTATGGACTGTTATTCGCCCTGGCATTCATTGTTGGACAGCAGATCATGATCTACATCTTTAAAGTGGAAGACAAACCGGAAAGGGATATTGAAAGCCTTACCATATATATCGTGTTGTTCACCATTATCGGGGCCAGGCTGGGCCATGTATTTTTTTATGAACCGGAACGTTTCCTGGCAGATCCCATAGAGATATTCATGATACAGAAAGGCGGATTGGCCAGTCATGGTGCAGCCATAGGTATTTTGCTCGGAATTTACATATACTCGAACTACTTTATCAAAATCGGATTCAGTAAGCCCCGATTTGTATTCAAAAGAAAAAAAAGAGAGGGCCAGAGTTTTCTCTGGGTAGTAGACAGGATCGTGATCGTGGTAGCCCTGGGTGGATGTTTTATCCGGACAGGTAATTTCATCAACAGTGAAATTATCGGGAACCCTACCGGCTCTTCCTACGGAGTGGTGTTTGCCAGAAATATAATTGACCAGTTTGAATATTACAGGGTGGTCTCCGATGTGAAAGTAGAGAAAGCAGGCAACAGCACCCAAACAGAAGCGGAGAACCCGGTCAGGATCATCGTCGACTTTGAACGGGGTGATTTCCAGGAGGCTCAG
The DNA here is from genome assembly GCA_964543195.1 of uncultured Roseivirgaceae bacterium. Classification (GTDB taxonomy): domain Bacteria; phylum Bacteroidota; class Bacteroidia; order Cytophagales; family Cyclobacteriaceae; genus JAGTVG01. The sequence continues at coordinate 192,176 of CAZIXF010000001.1, read as the reverse complement.
CTCCGTGCTTATATAGAGAACCAGTTTAAAAATATGTTAGCCAGTGATACAGAGATAGGCATGCACGTGAATGAACCGGCCGATACTCCCCTTCAGTATAAACTTGCCCAAACCAGGGGAGGCATATACAGGGCCACCATGTTGACTTCAGCAGTACCCCGGCACCCCACACAGTTATATGAAGCAGGTACCAGTTTGATTATATTTTTCCTGCTTTTGTGGATCTGGTATATGATGAAGGACCGAACACCTAAGGGCCGTTTATTCGGCATCTTCCTGATCCTGTTATTCGGTCTGCGATTCTTCCACGAGTTTTTCAAAGTCGACCAGGTTGAGTTTGAGGCCAATATCCCGCTCAATATGGGCCAATGGCTGAGTATACCCCTGGTGGCCGCCGGAATCGTGATCCTGCTGCGGTCGTACAGACCACAGCAACAGCAAACTGATGCTGAGCTGAAAAAATAAATTGATTTTTAATACGTATTTTAGTGTAGTAGTTATCTAATCGAATGACTCATAAACCGGTGCGTTCTGCGAGAAAAGGTGGAAGAATTCCATAAATCAAATATTATCATTTCATATATTAAAAACTTCCTCTGCTTTTTTATGCTGGTGGCTGTGATGGTCCTGATGGGAACCATGCAAAATACTAATGAGTTATTAGCCCAGGAGGATAATGTCTCATTTGGCGGGATCGATACCACGGGTTATGATTCCCTCTATATAGACCGCATTTTCATCGTGGGCAACCGGAAAACCCGCGATAGGATTATCAAAAGAGAGCTCGATTTTACCGACCACATGGCCGTAAGCACCGAGGGGCTCTATATGCGGCTCAAAAGAAATGAAGACAATATTATTAATACCCGGCTTTTTCTATCCGTTAATATTTCCCTTGTCAAAATTACCGGAAATGAAGTAGATGTGATCATCCGGGTTACCGAACGATGGTATACCTTCCCGATCCCGGTGCTGGAACTCGCTGACAGGAATTTTCACGACTGGTGGGTCAACCAGAACCAAGATCTGCGAAGGATTGAATGGGGTCTGAAGATCTATCAGTATAATGTGAGAGGCATGAATGAAACCCTCCGGCTCATTGGGGAGTTTGGCTTCACAAAAAAATTTCAGATTGGTTACTCCTTCCCCTATATCGACAGAAAACAGAAACTGGGCTTAAGCCTGCTTTTAGGCTATAGTCTGAATAAGAATATCAATTACCGGACAGTCGAGCATAAATACCAGTTTTTTGATTCGGAAAACTGGCTAAGGGAACAATACGCAGGAGCCGCTTCGATGACATACCGTAAATCACTGTATACGTTTCATACCCTGGGCACTGGATATTATAATACTCAGGTCAATGATACCATTGCCATTCTGAATCCGGTCTATTTTTCGGATGGCGAAAATCAGCAAAAGTTCTTTCGTCTTTATTATACCTATATCCACGATAAACGTGATATCAAGGCTTATCCATTGACGGGTTCATACCTAACGGGGAAAATTGATAAAGTAGGCCTGGGCATCTATGATGACGTGAATGTGCTGGGGATCACCGGGTTTTATAATAAATTTTTTGACCTGGGAAAACATTTTTACCTTACCGGCGGTGTGGGCGGATCTCTGTTTCTGCCGGAGGATCAACCTTATAATCAGATCAATGCCATGGGAATCGGGCGATTCACGTTAAGGGGTTATGAATTATATGTGATCGAAGGACCCTGGTTTTTGCAGAATCAATATACACTGCGAAAAATGCTTTTCCAGACTGAACAGAACCTTCGGGATATCCTCAATGCCCGGCAGTTCAGCAAATTCCACCTGGCGGTCTATCTGAAGACTTATTTTGATTACGGATATGTAAAAGGCTATGACGGCAATGTACTGAATACTAAATTTACGGACCAATTGATCTATGGGGGCGGTTTCGGGGCCGATGTCGTCACATTTTACGATATCGTGTTCAGGTTGCAGTATTCAATCAACAAATCCGGCGAATCGGGTTTTGTATTCGGCATGAGATCGGTTTTTTAATTGATATAACTCGTTGTGTGAATTAGATAAATGCAAAACTTAGTGAGGCCTAGGGGACATTTTTATTGGGTGATTTGGTGATGAGGTGATGGGGAGATGGGGTGAGGTGAGTTGTGGAGGTGGGGAGTCGTGGAGGTGGGGAGGTGTGGAGGTGTGGAGGTGTGGAGTCGTGGAGGTGGGGAGTTGGGGAGTTGGGGAGGTGGGGAGAATAGAGTACCGGGGTCCGGTTGTTGGGGAGAAATGCAATTAGTCCTGAGTGTCGCGCCGGAGCAGGCGGGATGTATCGGACGGTCTTTGAGTTGGGGAGATGGGGTGATGGGGAGGTGGGGAGTTGTGGAGTTGTGGAGTTGTGGAGTCGTGGAGGTGGGGAGTCGTGGAGGTGGGGAGTTGGGGTGATGGGGAGGTGGGGAGAATAGAGGACCGGGGTCCGGTTGTTGGGGAGAAATGCAATTAGTCCTGAGTGTCGCGCCGGAGCAGGCGGGATGTATCGGACGGTCTTTGAGTTAGGGAGATGGGGTGATGGGGAGGTGTGGAGGTGTGGAGTTGGGGAGTTGGGGAGATGTGAAGATGTGAAGATGTGGAGATGTGGAGTCGGGGAGTTGGGGAGTTGGGGAGATGTGAAGATTTGAAGCCTTAATAAGGACCAAATTATCAATTAAATTTTTATATTCACAACCAGGAGAAAGAAGTGCAGAAATGAATAATAAAAATATCTGGAAGTACGGTTTATTATTATTTTTTATCCCGTTTCTTGGCTGCGAGTCATCCGATGACAGCCTTTTTGAACTTATGCCGGGTAACAAAACAGGAGTAAAATTCAATAACGGAATTACTCCCACTAAAGAGTTCAATATTCTCACATATGAATATTTATATAACGGAGGTGGCGTCGGGACCGGTGATTTTAATAAGGATGGTCTTCAGGATATTTTTTTTGCCGGCAATATGGTCAAAAATAAACTTTACCTTAATCAAGGTGATCTCAGGTTCCGGGATATTTCCAAAGAGGCCGGCATCGAGGCCCCCAACCGGTGGTGTACGGGGGTAACAGTGGTCGATATAAATCTTGATGGCTGGGATGATATCTATGTCTGTGCCTCCGTTTATCTTCCGGAAAGAAGAAAAAACCTGCTCTTCATCAATCAGGGACCAGATGAAAATGGCATCCCGGTATTTAAAGAAAAAGCAAAAGAATTTGGCATTGATGATGACGGATTTTCAATTCACGCCGTATTTTTTGACTACGATAATGATCAGGACCTCGATCTTTATGTACTGACTAACCAGGTGGAAACGCTCTCCCCGAATAAATACAGGATCAAACAAAATCACGGCGAATCTCCCAGCAATGACCGTATTTATAAAAATAATGGTGACGGAACCTTTACCAATGCTACACGCGAGGCAGATATTTATTATGAGGGCTATGGTCTGGGTATCAGTGTAAATGATATAAATAATGATGGCTGGAAAGACATTTATATTACCAACGATTATCTCACAAACGATGTGCTGCTTATCAATAACCGGGACGGATCATTCAGCAATCAGATAAGAAAATATATCAAACACCAATGTCATTCAGCCATGGGACATGATGTGGCCGATATCAATAATGACGGATTACTCGACATTTTCGCCCTGGATATGATGCCTGAAGATCATCAGCACATGATAAGGACCATGATGGGTAGCGATTACAATAATTATGTAATGAATAAGAAATATGGTTACGAACATCAGTATATGCGGAATGTACTGCAACTCAACAATGGAAAAGATATCCATGGTAATCATAATTTCAGCGATATTGCGCTATATGCCGGAGTATTCGCTACCTATTGGAGCTGGACACCTCTTTTTGCCGATTATGACAACGACGGCTATAAGGACCTGTTTATCAGCAACGGATTCCCAAAAGATGTAACAGACCTGGATTACGGCGCTATTCGTTATAATAAAAGCATGGCATTCGATAAGGCAGAGCTGCTGGAACTGATCCCGGAATCCAGGGTACCTAATCTGATTTTCAAGAATAAAAAAGACCTTACGTTTGAAAAGAAAAACAGGGAATGGGGCTTCAATCATCCCTCTTTTTCCAATGGTGCGGTCTATGCCGATCTGGATAATGACGGGGATCTGGATATTATTACCAGTAATATTAATGAGGAAGCTTTCATCTTCAGAAATAATCTCAGGGAGTCAACCAGTACAGGAAATCATTACTTAAGGATAAAACTGAATGGCCACCATAAAAATCCGGCCGGTTATGGGGCTAAAATGACGCTTTGGCACGGTAGGGAAAAACAGTATATTGAATTCTCACCCTATCGTGGATACAGTTCTTCTCAAGAACAGGTCATCCATTTTGGACTGGATACCATATGCAGGGTGGACTCGCTCCGGGTAATCTGGCCCGATGGAAAGGAAAGCAGAAATTACCGGATCGAGCCGGATCAGGTTCTTGAAATCAGTTATACTGACGCTGAGAGCACCAAAATACCGGCAGGGCCTGAAAAAACTCTTTATTTCGAAGACGCTCATAATAAATACGGTTTGGAATATCTTCATTTGGATGAAGTATTCATCGATTTTAATATCCAATCGACACTTCCTCATCAACTTACACAATACGGACCTTCCTTATCGGCAGGGGATATCGACGGTAATGGTACCATAGATTTGTTTGCCGGAGGTTCACTCGGATATGGCGGTACTTTTTTCCTGAACCAGGGGAACCGCTTTGAACAAAAATATTTTACTCCCGATGATGATAAACAAAAAGAAGACCTGGGAACGCTGCTCTTTGATGCCGACGGGGATGGTGACCTGGACCTTTATATTGTAAGCGGGAGTTATGAGCAGGAATTATCGGAACGTGCCTACCAGGACAGGCTTTATGTAAACGACGGGCGGGGAAATTTTTCGCTTGCTTCCGGGGCACTTCCGGATTTCACGGTCAGTGGATTACCGGTCAAGGCCGCCGATTACGATGGTGACGGAGACCTTGATCTTTTCGTCGGTGGACGAGTGATGCCGGGAAAATACCCTCAGCCTGTGAACAGTTATATCCTGGAAAACAGATCTGAAAAGGGGAAGCTGCAATTTGTTGATGTTACGAATGAAGTTTGCCCCGATCTGAGGAGTATCGGCATGATAACGGATGCCTTGTGGACAGATTTCGATAACGACCGGATCGTAGATCTGATCATAGTCGGAGAATGGATGGCTCCATCTTTTTTTAAAAATGAAGATGGGAAGCTTATCAATGTTACCTCCAGGACCGGCCTGGGTGAAATGACCGGCTGGTGGAACAGCATAACAGGCGCGGATTTCGATAATGACGGTGACATCGATTACATGCTGGGGAACCTGGGCACTAATTCTTATTATAAAGCAAGCGTAGATGAACCCGTTGTGTCGTATTCAGCCGATTTTGACAATAATGGAACTTACGAGGTAGTTTTGGGAAGTTATTATGCCGGAATGGATGGAGAGAGAAGATTATATCCTTCCCATTCATGGATGGATATGCTCAAACAGATGCTTTATCTCAGACCCCGCATGCAGAATTATGAAGGATACAGCAATGTGACCATGGAGGGATTGTTCAATGAAGAAGAACATGAAATGGCATTGAAGCTGAATGCGAAACATCTGAAAAGCAGCTACCTTGAAAATCTGGGGAATGGTAAGTTCAGGATCAGGGATCTGCCTGCAGAAGCCCAGTTTGCACCCGTATTCGGAATGCTCACACATGATTTCAACGAAGACGGCCTCATGGATGTACTTTTGGTGGGTAACGATTTCGGTAGCAATGTATTCTGGGGAAGATATGATGCATTGAACGGTCTCTTACTGATCAATACCGGCAATGGCAATTTTAAAACGGTTAAATACCGGGAAAGCGGATTCTTTGTACCGGGGAATGGAAAAGCAATTGTCAAATTACCCCTAAATGATAACCAGAGCCTGGTCATAGCATCTCAGAATCAGGATAGCCTGAAAGTTTTTGAATTTGAACATACCTTAAGGCCGGTAAAAACCACAACCCGGACAGCGCGGGCTGAATTATATAGCGGAAAAGAGAAAAAGGTTTTTGAAGTGTACTGTGGAAGCTCTTTTCTTTCCCAGTGCCCGGGATATTTATATGTGCCGGAGGAATATGATTCACTTATTCAATATGATTTTTCCGGTAATATTATTCAGTAATTGAACCATGAATAATTTTTGACGGTTGTGACCATTCTACGTAATTTTCCTCATATTTACCCTTTTAGTAAACATTTCCGGCCTGCCCGAAAAACAATTTTGAAGAAGTTTACTTTTTCCCAAAAGGAACCGTGAATCCCAGCCATGGAAGGGCAATAAAGGAATCCATGTCGGGTGAAAATGGAATGAACAAACCGTAATCCAGACCGACCGACCCGATCATGCTACGACCTCCCAATGAAATTACTCCGTTTAAGTCCCCTTCGATTCCAACCACATAATTTTCAGTAAGCAGATACGTCTGCCGGCTGATCCGGAACATGCCGTTTATATTAAAAAGCGGGGAGGTAGCCCAATCTCCCCCTGCGTAACCATAACCCATGCCAAAGCTTACATTCTTGTCCCTTGAGCCCAGAGTTGCAATTCCATATAGTATACCAAAAGAACCATTATCTTCGCCCAGCACAGTTCCGATCAATCCCCCTGCACCAAGATTGAATTTATCCCGTGAAACGGGAATTGACAACTTTGGAGTAAGCCATACAGGAGTAGAAGTGCCGGCAAAAAGGAAAAGCGGGATCATTCCACCACCCAGTGAAAAATTATCGGTTACCCCCACCGCAACCTGGTTCCATAGCACCCAAACGTTCTGATAATATCCTTCACCCCTTTTTAAGCCATAGCCGTTAGGTGAGAAAAAATATCGGGTTGCCTGCGGGTTTTCAAGCCACACTTCGTCACCCCTGATCTGGCCTTCTTTTATCGACTCAATTTCCTTTATATCGGATTTATTGATGGTGATCTCTCCCATATTTTTAGTTCTCAGAATTATTTTGTCGTTATCCTCAGAGACCATATGGCCCCTGAATTCATTGCCATCTTTGGTCCTTACCATATACTCCTCCGTGGAATCGTTTTGATTTTGTGCTGAAGCGATCATTGGCAGATAAATCAGCAGGATAATCAGGATAAAAGAATAACGAAAAATCCTAATACAGACCATGATCTTTAAGGTTGATTACCTGAAATTTATTATTAAAATTGCTCGAAATTTAGGAAATAAAAACAGAATTCCGATCAGATGACAGGAAAATAATTTTTGATCTGTTGCCCCTTTGTATTTCCGGCTATAAATCACCATTTGACTTTATTTATCCGGTGATTTAAACGGAGTCGCATCAGGAAATCCCGATACGTTCTTTAATGGATGAAATCAGCTGCTGTTGTCCTATCCGTTTCTGCAGTTCCCCGGGAGAAGCTTTTGCCATTACCTCCTTTTTGAATTGCTCATTCAACTGATGAAAACGCTGTATCTCTTCTTCCGAAAAAGTATAATTCTGCCCGTTAAGGTCAGTTTCGACATGATAACCATAGTCCTGCAATAAATTTGCAGCAATGGCCTCAAAGATCTCGATCTCAGAGCGATCCAACCCCGACCTGTATTTATTATAATTATCCCTGATTATGGGTTTTACCAGATTAACCCACATTTCCCCTGATTTTGCGGCAAGCCAGGATTCATCGGAATTATAATAATTGAATACGCGGTCGGAATAGGGAACATTCAAAAAAGAACATATTTTCCTGATCTCACCGGCCGGATCGTCAAGAAGATCTTCATACCGTATCCTTATGGCCCTGGCAGGACCATATCTCTTCACATAATAATCGGCTATTTCCTGGTCATTTTTCCACTGGTTTGCCAGATGGTATATATGTTTTTCACCCACGATGGTACGCTTGAAGGATAAACTCACATCCCTCCCATCACGCACCAGGTGTATCAGCAAGGGAAAAAACCCCTTTTTTTCAAACAGATCGATATAATAAACATTCTGCATGCTCTTGTTGATCCAGACGGGTTTCTTTTTATGCATTGCATTCACTTCATAAATTTTCCTGTAGATCTCAAAAAGTGATCGTTCCCGGCAATGAGACAAGATAAAATCCGGATCAAGGATACTATCCTTCCAGGGGACTGCATTCAGGTTCACATATTCACAAACATCTCTAACCAGTTGCCTGAAATTCGAATCGTCATTTAAATCACCGTGATTCTTAAGGAGAGGAAAAAAAGTAGTTAAAATATGAGGAGGATGAGGAGCGAAGATCTCCTCGATCTGGTTCAGCATGAGCCGCAAGAGGTTGGAACCGCTACGCTGAGTCCCAATGATCTGAACCGGGACCAGACGCTCAAAATTCTTTTTGTCAAATAAATCCATCAATCAGCTAAACAATAATCCAATCAATCCTGCTGCCGGGATGATGATCAATAAATCCAGTTTTACAAAAAACACCAATACAAATGAGAGAATAAAGATACTAAAATGCAGCATATCATGTGGCATGCCCTGCATTATTATTAAACAGGCAGCGAATATCATACCGATCACCACGGGGTGAATACCTTTGAAAATGGCCCTTATGGCAGCCGACTGCTTGAAAAAATCGATAAAGCGGGCACAGGCCATGATCACCAACCCCGGTGGCAGGAATATGGCAATGGTTCCTACAACAGCTCCGGCTATACCAGCCACCTTATACCCAATAAAGGTGGCGCTGATCATGATCGGGCCAGGGGTCACCTGCCCCAGAGCAATACCATCTATGAATTCTGTAGCCGTAAGCCAATGCAGTTTATCTACCACCAGTTCCTGCAACAGGGGAATAAAAACATATCCACCCCCGAATAGGGTAACGCTTACGCCACCTATGGTAAAAAGTAAGGAATGAAGTTGCATGATGTATTCTGGCAGCCAGGATTTAAAGATCAAAGGAATGAAATATAATCCCCCGACTGCCAATATGCCTATGATCAAAGACTTGCGGTATAGGATTATCTCTTTTTTTATTAGGGTAAAAAAAGAATCTTCTCCTTTTTTCCTATCCTCTTTTGCCGTTTTTGCATCGAAAAAGAGTACCCTTCCCAGTATTCCGCCGGAAAGTACGATGATCAGGGTAATAAAAAACCCACCCACAAAAAATACCAGTGCCAGTGCGGTTGCAGCCATGATATATTGTCTCCAGTCCCGGATATTTTTCCGGGTCATCCCTATGGAAACTGACAAAATGATGGCTGCCACAGCCGGTAATACACCGTCAAAAAAATCATTCAACTCCTTTACATTCCCAAAATGGAAATATATGATCGATAAGACCAGAATCAGGATGAATGACGGGATGGTAACAGCCAGCATGCTGATCAATCCCCCTTTCAGACCCTTTAATTTATACCCGAGAAAAGTGATCAAGTTCACAGCCACCGGTCCGGGCAGGATACTGGCAATTGAGATCCCATCCAGAATAGTGGTGTTGTCTGCCTTTTTATCCTTTTCAACCAGTTCTCGCTGGACAATGGAAATAAGCGCCATAAATCCTCCGAATGCAATGGACCCGATCTTGAGGAATTTGCCGAAGAGGTACAGTAGCCCGGTCTCCTGGGATGATGGCTGACCCTCTCTCATAGAATTTCATGAATGGGTTGGTCGTCGAATGCCGGGATCTCCGGAATATAATATGCCCTGTAAAACGAATCCGATGACCGTAATTGCCAGAGTATGTCCCCCTTCAGGTTGGTGATGACCTGGTTATTGGTGCGGGAGCTGCAGAACAGGATTTTTTCATCATCGATCAAATAAGCGCTACCCTCCTTAAAGGAATATAATTCACCGGGAAGCCTTAACTTGATCTTTCCCGGCCGGTATTTTCCTTTTCCCATAATCCTGAACGATATGGCCCTGGAATACATCCTCTCCGGGCCCCCATTGTCAAAGATCATCAGTTCTCCGAACCTGTTGATATGTGCCGTGTGTTGGCTGAGGAAGATCTCATCTTCATCGAGGTCGAAATCCCCGTCCATTCCCAGCTTCCAGATTATTTCGCCCGTGCCGGAATGAATTTTCCAGACCTGGTGAAAATTGCGGAAGGAAACCAGGTAATGCCCATCTGTATCGATGTCCAGTGAATTGCCATGAGACCAGTCTTTTTTCATCCGATCGATACGGGGATCTTCCAAGGGATCTTCGAATTCGTATATATCCCATTCCCAGATTTTTTGTCCGGTGGAATCCAGAACAAGTATCCCGTCACCAAAAATAGTGTCCTTCTCCAATCCTCCCCGCTCACTCAGATCAAACAGCTTCATATTCCTGGTGAGAGAATGGATGTTCCCGCTACCGTCTTTGATGATCTCATGGTGAAGGGGATCGGTGAATCCTTTTTCACCCCTCCCGAGTTCAAACAGGATATTGCTGTGAAGGTCAAGCTCCTGTATAAGATCTTCGTCCTTAAGTGACAGAATAGTGTTTTCGTCAGTCCATGAATAGAACCTGGAAACCGCCGTATCGTATGCATGGTACCATACCGGCGCCCCGGTCTGGTCGATCATGAACTGAATAGCAGGATCTTCCGCTTTTCGCAACAAGATATATCCATCAAAAACATGCCCGGAATCAATGGTCACATTAAGCCGGGAAAAGGTGACAGGAAGAGGCGGAGTCTTAAAGCTGTTCGCTTCCGAAATCACTGTATCTGAACCGGAAAAACAACGGATACGGTAGGAATATCCTGTATTGGGTTCGAGCTTGAATAATGTGAGATGATGATCCTGACCTTCTGATTCAGAAAACTTCTTTTTTATATCTGTGGAACCGGTTTCGCGGTATTCGATTGCTGCTCCGGCCTGTCCGGAAGTTTCAAAACGGATAGATGCCTGTAAGGCATTCCGGACGTTTAATTCGGGGTTTTTTATCCGGATCTTGCTGGTACAGGCCTGAAACAGTATCAGGCTATGAAAAAAAAGCAGCAAATAGGGCAGGGAACTAACTGAATAAATTGATCTGAATGGTTTAATCATCCTCAGGCTCTTTACAGGTAATTTAAAGGATACTCACTTCAATCACGTGAATTTAATAAAATTACTCTCTCTTTTCCCTGATAATCGTAAAAAACCAACCGGGCGACCCGATCGCTATGTAGATACAAAGCCCGGCTGGGATGGGATAGATAGGAAGAGCCATAATAGAATTCCCTGTATTCGGTTTTACCGTCTTTATATTCAATCAATGCCTTGTATTCGGAGGGTTCAGGATATATGGTTTGCATTTCGGTCGTATGGTCCGTATTCCTGAATATTTTCAGCGAATCGCTGTTCTGGGAGGCAATATATAAGGGTCCTCCCCCGGCACCTGTTATATTCACAAGCGCTTTGGCATCGCCATCGATAAAGAACCCGCTCTTGTCCACAGAGACCGGCTCAAAATTCCCCCTGCCATCCCCGGCCAGCACCAGTCCGATAAAGGCATCGTGTTTCCCTGAAAACAATTCAGTGCTGTGATCATTCCCGACCATCAGAATATCATATTCCCCATCCCGGTTAAAATCACCGCTGACCATGCCATTTACCGGGGCAAACTGGGCTTCTACAGGCAAGGCCCGCCATTTAAAACGGTTGCCATTTTCATTTTCAATCAGGATGCTTTCAAAAATATCTGCCTCAGCTTCATACACACCTTCCATATCTTCATCGGCAAAGATCTCTTCGGTGGTAAGGAGGCTGTAGTTTCTGAACTCAGGGTATTTTTTCCGGAAATAGGGGATCTGGCGGTCTATGTCATTTTTAAGATGCACCGGATAATAGTCTCCTTCCCGCCATGAACTTATTATATTATCAACCACACCATTGTTATTGAAATCCCGGGCGAGCACATTGAGGGGGTGTCCTTCCACAGGTCCGTATTTATTGTTCAGTCCCTGATTGCCCAATATATAATCCATATCGCCGTCTTTGTCGAAATCAACAGCAGTGATACTGTTCCACCAGCCTCGTGTGTTATTCATTCCCATCCTGGCCGTTACATTGGTAAATCCATCTCCGTTGTTCCTGAACAGGGTCACCGGCATCCAGTCACCTGTCACGATCAGGTCGATCCATCCATCCTGGTCAAAATCGGTCCATAATGCGGTGGTGACCATCCCCAGCGAAAGCATTTCAGGACAATACTCTTCTGTTACATCAACGAATTTTCCGCCTTCATTCAACAGCAAAAGGCTTTTTTCCGGCAATGGATACGATTGCGGCACCTGGCGTCCTCCAACAAAGAGATCAAGATCACCATCCCGGTCAAAATCGGCCGCACTGACTACCGATCCGGATATCCTGATCTCAGGCAATGCATCCGGATCATAATGAAAATTACCGGTCCCATCGTTCAGATACAACCTGTCCTGAAAATTCCGGCTATGGGCTTTGAACTCGCTGCTTCCACTGACGATATAAAGGTCGAGGTCGTTATCATTATCCGCATCGAACAACAACACACCCGTATCTTCACTGTCCACCGTATCTTTCAGCGATCTTTTGATAAATTCACCTTCACTGTTTTGCAGGAAAAAAATCCCCGATGCCCCGCGGCCATTACCGGTGAAAAAATCCTCCAGGCCGTCGCCATTGATATCACCGACGGCGATCCCGGGCCCTTCCTGGGAAAGCCGGTGAGGCATCAACAATTGAATGGCGAAGTCAAGGAATTTCTTGTCATGGTGAATAAACGACTGAATGGCCGGAACCCCCTCCTCCATAAATATTGTTTTCTCTGATCGCGGGAATAAGGCCAGGTCACGGTATTCAGCATTCGATTCATCCAGCAAATAAACCGTGTCGGCCTTCAATCCGGTGATCGATTCCGATTTTCCGGTCGGCCAGAATATCCATAATGAATCGATCGTTTCTGCCGTACCCAGCCCAAAGTGAATTACGGGATCACTGAACGAGATATAGCCCCTGGAAGGATTGTGTTCATGCCATTGCACACCTTCACTGGTCCTGATCTTTATCCGGGCCCCGAAACCATCCCTGTTTTTCTGTTCACCTTTCAACCGGAATTTAATCCAGTGGCGGCGGTCATGGATTTTGTCGGCTTTATTTTCATAGACAAAAGCCGGGTCATTGATATTGTTGGTGACAAAATCCAGGTCGCCGTCATTGTCCAGGTCGGCAAATGCCGCGCCATTTGAATAGGATGCCCGTTTCAATCCCCACTCATCCGTGACCTCATCATACCTGTAATCTCCCCTGTTTTTATAGAAATAGTTGCTGCTTTTGAATGTTGGGCAGTGGCTCAGGATCTCCAGGGTATCCATAAAGGAGGAGACCAGGCTGCGCCGGAAATGGGTGAAATCATGATCGGTAATATCGCGCGGGAAGCCATTGGTAAATGAAATATCGTTCAGACCGTCATTATCGTAATCGGCAAACAATACACTCCAGGTCCAGTCGGTATCCTCCACCCCGGCCACCTGGCTGATCTCACTGAATGAACGGGCCGCATTATTGACCTGCATCATGTTGCGCATATACTGGGGTTCGTAGCCTCGTTCCATGATGATCTCGTCCATCCGGTAATTGGTGCCCATATACATCTGTTTTACCCTGTATTGCTGGGTGGGCAGCATATCCAGTGTGAACATATCGGTATATCCGTCGTTGTTGAAATCGGCTGCATCATTGCCCATGGAGGCAAAGCTCTGGTGTTTCATCAGTTCGGCAATCCGGTTGGTAAAGGTACCGTCGCCGTTATTCATCCAGAACACATCGTTGGTAATAAAATCATTGGATATATAAACATCGGGATAACGGTCATTGTTAAAATCCCGTATGGCGATTCCCAGCCCGAATCCTTCGGTAAGGATACCGGCTTCTTCACTCACATCCGTAAATGTCCCGTTTCCATTGTTCCTGTACAGTCTATCATTCGTTTCGGAAGTCCCGTCCCTTACCCGGTCTTCCAGTTGCTGCGTCCTCGAAATGATCATCACATTGGTAAGCACATAAAGATCGAGATCGCCATCGAGGTCATAATCGAAGAAAACCGCATTTGTAGAATGGCCCTCATCGGCAATTCCCCACTCTTCTGCCGCATCTTTAAATAGGGGTATTCCTTCCTCATTGAGGCCCTGGTTGATAAAAAGCCTGTTCCTCCTTTTTCTGCCGTCTTCCCGGAAAGTGGCCGTAATATAGATATCCGGCCATCCATCCTGATTTATATCAACCACCGCAATCCCGGAACTCCACTGACCCGGCATTTCGATACCCGCTTCGGCAGAAACATCCTGAAATTCAAGGTTTCCGCGATTGAGATACAGTTTATTGTCGACAATATTACCCGTAAATAGTACATCATTCAACCCGTCCCGGTTGAAATCACCGATACCCACGCCTCCGCCATTATAAATATATTCATGTATAAATATGTTAAAAGTATCATTTTCGGGAATGGTATTGATAAACCCGATCCCTGTCTTTTCGGATGGCAATAAAGAAAAAAGTTCCTTATCGCGACTACAGGAAAAAAGGGAAAGGACAGTAATAAAGATCAGATAGCTTGCAACGCTGTATTTCATCAAATTCTCCCGACTTTCATTAACCGGTTTGAAGCAAAATTTCCAGACTAAATTACATATTTCATCAAAAAAAAAGCGGAAATTAAAAAATTTCCGCTTTTTAATATTTTATTCAACAAATAATCAATAACCGGGATTTTGAGAAAGTGTCTGTTCACTTCTGTCGATGGCACTCTGAGGTATCGGGAACCGGATATCCCTGTCATTGAACTGAGCGCCTACAATATTGGGTAAAGGTATCTTGGCAGCTTCTTCAGTTACATATTCATTCAGATGATCCTTGGTTCCGCCCCAACGCTTGAGATCCCAATAACGGTGACCTTCCATGGCCAGCTCGAGACGTTTCTCAAACTGAACCGCTTCGCGGGCGCCTGCCTGGGTCTGGAATGGATCATTGGGTCCTCCATTGGGATAACGGCTGATCACATAATTGGCCGCATCGGCACCATCCGGATCTTTCACCCAGGTTTCAGGATGATCGGCGATTCTGCCGCGCACTTCATTGACCAGAGATCTTGCCCTGTCAAGATTCCCGCCTTCCACTTCCGCCTCTGCTGCAAGCAATAATACTTCTGCATACCTGAGCAGGCTGTGGTTATTGGCAGAAAGTCCGCCACCCCAGCCGCCGGCATGGGATCCGGAGCCCTGTTCGGCCTGGTAGAAGACATTCTTTTTGGGTGCATAGGGCCCGCCGTTATTCTGGTTACGGATCCAGTCCCCACCCGGATGATCACCCCAGTCGAGATATGGGATACCGCGACGTCCCACGGTCCAGTCCAAGCGAGGATCCAGTGGCCTTGTATCCTCGGTGAACGGATCAGCAGAAGCAATACCCATGTCATTGTTCACATCATCCCCGGCCGCATTAAAATCAAGTCCGAAAGCCTCAAGATAGGGCAATCCATTTTCGGTTTTATACGCATTCACCAGGTTCAAAGAAGGCTGATAGAATCCGCAGCATTCGCCCGGTCCTCCGGTATACGGGAAATTCAGGATATCCCCGTAATTCCCATTGTAACCTGAACCCGAACCATCATTCACTGAGTTCTGTACCTGGAATATGGATTCCGAGTTGTTATCACCTGCTATCCTGAAATTATCATGGAAATTATCCGGCAATGAATATTTTCCACTGTTAATAATTTCATTCATAAGGGTAAGCGCCTGTGAATATTTATTCTGGAACATCAGGGTCTTGGCCAGAAATCCGGAAGCTGCGTATTTGGTAGCGCGACCTACCTGTCCGTTTCTTGGATCGACCGGGAGGTTATCATAAGCAAACTGAAAATCAGCCTCTACCTGTTCCCAGGGAATATCGCCATCACCCTCCAGGTTACCCCACTGGGCATTACCATCTCCCGTGGAACTAGCGGGATTGTTTGGGATAAGGTCGGTTTCCGCTGTTTCATCCACGTATACTATATAATCAAACAACTTGATCAATTCAAGATGATAAAAGGCCCTCAGGAACCTGGTTTCCGCCGTGATCTGGGTGGCCAGGCTCTGTTCAACAGATCCATTATCCACTGCTTCTGCAAGTACCCTCAGCACATCATTACAACGGGATACGCCATCGTACATGGCCAGCCACTTGGTATTGAAATAGCCGTTTTGTGGGTCATGCTCATACCGTTCGATCGGGTTGATGGCAGGCTGGTCACCCACATCGGTCCCTTTGTAGGCATCGTCCGCATATACATCGCCAAACACCCAATTAGTAGTGGTTGATGACCACATAGCTCCTGCACTCCAGCCGGCATTACCGTCAATTTCAGCATAAGCACCGATCAATAAGGCTTCCACACCATCCACGGATGCCAACACGGCTTCACTGAGAACACCCGGAGGGTTTTTCTCCATGAAGTCTTCACTACAGGAGGTGATCAAAACACCCAAGCCTGCAACGGCGATCAATATGATATAAAATAGTCTTTTCATAATATTTTGTTTTATTGTTTTCTTTATCAATCTATTAGGTTTTTCCATATTCCTAAACCATCATTAGAAGGTCACGTTCAATCCCAGCTGGAAATTCTTCACCACCGGATACTGACCGCGATCCACTCCGATATCCAGGTCGGCGCCACCTCCATATACGTTATTATCCGTACTGACTTCCGGATCGATACCGTTATAATCGGTAAAGGTCAGCAGGTTGACAGCCTGGAAGTATACTCTCAGGTTCTGGATCCAGTTCAGGTTGGCAGTAGGCACGTTATATCCAAGGATCAACTGCTTTAGCCTTACGTATGAACCATCCTGGATATAATAGGTGGAGGGAGCGATCTCGTGAGAAGGTGCATTTTGACTGATCTCCGGAAGACGTGCGTCCGCCCGCTGGTTCTGACCCTGAAAACCCCAGGAATCAAGAATATCCTTTCCTTTCTGACTGTTCTGGAAAGTCTGCACAAAACTGGTCCAGTAGAGGTTGGCATTGAATAATTCATTGCCAAACGTTCCGTTCCAGAACAGATCGAGGGTCAGGTTACGATAACTGAATTTCATGGGTACACCGAAGATCAGATCCGGATGCGGCGAACCAAGAAAATCACGGTCGTCGGCAGTCAGTTCGCCGTCACCGTTTACGTCTTCATACTTCCAACGTCCTACTGCGGCTCCGGCTTGAGAAATATGATTGTTTACTTCTTCTTCAGACATGAACACACCAAGGATCCTGTATCCATAATATGAACCTATGGGTTGACCCTCGGTAGTCCGAGTCGCAGCAAACGATCGGAATCCACCATTGTCAATATTCTGGTCTTCGTTAACCAGCTTAACTACTTCATTCTTATACATGGTCAGGTTGGCTCCTATGCTCCAGTTGAAATCACCCGGTGAACGGTTATCCCAGTTTATTCCAATATCCATCCCATTGTTTTCCATCTCACCTACGTTTCTGAATGGATTAGAGGCTATACCTGCTAATGATGATACAGGTACCTGTAATAACATATCCGTGGTGGTTCTCTGATACCAGTCAAATTCTATACCCAGACGGTTATTCAGCATGGCCAGGTCAAATCCAATATCGAGCGTCGTGGTGGTCTCCCACTTCACATCGGGGTTACCGAATACCCGGCTGTCAAATCCCACAACCACATTGTTTTGTGATCCTGTAATATCATATGCCGAAAAGTCAACCGACGGTCCGAAAGTACTGGCAAAGGTATAGGTACCGATTTCCTGGTTACCGGTCTGACCCCAGCCAAACCTGAGTTTCAGATCATCGATAGCGGTAACTCCCTGCATGAAGCTCTCGTCGGAGAGGCGCCATGCCGCACTAAAAGCCGGGAATACGGCAAACCGGTTATCGGCGCCAAACCTGGAAGATCCATCCCGCCGCACGGTCGCACTCAGGATATATTTTCCATCAAAATCATAATCGACCTTTCCAAACAGGGAAAAGAGCGTCCATTCGCTAAGACCTCCGGAGTTAGTTGGATTACCTTCTCCGGCATTCAACACCCGATAGATGGGATTTTCTGAAAAATAATTCACCCTCGCACCCTGAAGATTACTCCAGGTATTTTCTATAGCCTCTGTTCCAACCAGGACCTGAACATTATGTACGTCGGCAAAGGTCTTATTATAGGTCAAGGTATTATACCAGGTCCAGTTAAGACTGCTCGACCGGTATTCATTCAGCGAATTGACTGGAGAAGGCTCGGCATTCCATTCTCCCCTGAAACCGAACCATTGGTTACGGTAGGTCATACCGAAATTGGTATTAAAACTGGTTTTCAGGGTAAGTCCTTCAATCACATCCAGTTCTGCAAAAATGGATCCGATGGTCCGGATAAATTGATTGATATTATCCTTGCCCAGTATCTGGGAAGCCACAGGGTTGTTGGGGTTGTTGAATCCCGCAGCCCGTGTACCGGCAAAATTGCCGCCTACATCATATACAGGGATCAGCGAAGGCATGCGGAAAGCCATGGATATGGCGTTACCGGTACCCTGGCGACCGCCTGAAATTCCATTCCGGTCCTCAAAGGCAAGCATGAAGGTTTCACCCACGCGTAAGCGATCACCAATATTGAACAGGGTGTTCAGACGCATGGAGTAACGGTTATAACCTGTATGAATAACCACACCATCCTGATTGAAATAACCGAGTGAAAATGAATACTGTCCCATATCGGAACCGCCCTGGGCGGTCACGTTATAACTCTGAATGGAAGCAGGTTCGAATATTTCATCCAGCCAGTCCGTACCTTCCTTGTTGGCCCGTGTGATCGGATTGTCCTCGAAATCATAAGCCGACTCATCTGCGGAATTCGCGGCTGTCGGGATAATGTAATTCGGTAAAGTAGGGCTGGCTCCACTTCCATATTGCTGATGCGTTGGACTAAAACCTGCATTTTGCTGGGCTGCCCATAATACATCAGCCAATTCCTGTGGATTCAGCAATTCAGGAATATTACTGGGTTGCTGTAAGCCCACATAGGAATCAAATGTAACCGAAGTCTTCCTGTCCGTTCTTCCTTTTTTGGTCGTAATGATCACCACTCCGTTAGCAGCACGGGCACCGTAAATAGAAGCCGTGGAAGCATCCTTCAGGATCTGGATGGATTCCACATCATTCGGGTTCAGTGCCTGGATATCGCCGGCGCTTACCGGGGTACCATCCAGGATGTACAACGGGTTGTTGTTATTAATGGTACCAAAACCACGGATACGCAGCTGAATACCACCACCCGGTTCACCGGAATAGGTCACATTTACGCCGGGAGCACGTCCCTGAAGCGCCTGCGACATATTGGATACCGGCATTTCCTGGATCTCCTCGGGCTCAACCGATGAAATGGCACCGGACACATTTCTTCTCGACTGCGTGGTATAACCGGTCACCACAACCTCCTGCAAGGCCGTTACATCCGGCACAAGCACGATGTCGATGACACTCCGGTCACCCACAGTCGCTGTCTGGGTTTCATAACCCACAGAAGAAAATACCAGTACGGCATCCGGACCGGGCACCTCGAGCTGATATGATCCATCCAGGTCGGAAATAGTACCTACCGTGGTACCCTGAATGAAAATGTTAACTCCAGGCAAAGGCCCTTCATCCTCTGCGGTTACAGTCCCTCTAACGGTCCTCTCCTGGGCTAACACCACCCCGGCAGAGAACACCAGACTCAACATAAACAGCGCAATGCGCTGTATCACATTTGTAGATTTTTGCATGGCATAAAAATTAAGTTAATAAAACGATTTCATAATACTGTATAAACACGTATACCTTGTATGATCCCATACCATACAAGATAAATTCCCAAAATAAATTTCTTTGAAGTCAAGATAAATATTGCTCAAAAAATTTTGCTCTTTTTTTCCCACTGTTTTTCGCTTCCAATTTCGTAAAAACGAAAGTAAAAATCTAATCTTTTTTAAAAAAAATAAAATACTGTCGTAAAAAACACAGACTTCCCTAATTTTCAGGGTGTTTTTTGAAATTTTTCCTGCAGACATAAATATTGATAAATAAATAATATTTTAGAAATTATAAGTGTTTTTTATCAACAAAACGACAATATAATTAAAATTATAGCAAATATTTGGCTCATTTATTGAATTTTACGGATTAGTAAATTGGTTTTTGAGATAGGCGAAATTATACGACCTTCCCACCGATCAACAAAAAACTTTCTTCTGAAAAGTTCATCTACCCTACACCCTAAACCCTAAACCCTAAGCTGTTAGGTGTTAGCTGTTAGGAGTTAGGGCTGAACCTGCTACAAACTGCGAGCTAATAGCTAATAACTGATACCTTTCACCTTTCACCTCTCACCCTCCTCACATCCTCCATCCTCCCTCCTCCATCTTCCATCCTCCATCTTCCATCCTCCATCCTCCATCCTCAACTCTCCATCCTCCATCCTCAACCCTCCATCCTCGATCTTTCACCTTTCACCAAATCACCAAATCACCAAATCACCAAATCACCAAATATCAATACTCCGCCGGCATTCTCTTGCCGTTCTTCTTCACATAATACCACTGCCCCGACCGCTCCCCTTCCGTATATTCCCCAATATATTCAAGTGTGCCGTTATCACGGTAAAATTTCCAGGTCCCGTTTTCCAGGCCATTCTTAAAAAATCCTTCCTGGATCAATACACCCTTTTCATTGTAAAATTTCCATTTGCCTTCCGGCAGACCATCCCCATAATGTCCGATCCGCTTCACAGTACCATCCTCGTAATAAAACCGCCACTCTCCCTTATAGACACCATCCCTGTAAATCCCGGTTTTTTCGACATTCCCATTTGGATAAAAATATGCAGCCGAATCCTGCAACAATCCGTTTTCCCAATGTTCAATACCCGTTAAATTTCCCGAATCGTCATAATAGGTCACCTGCCCATCCAGTTCACCGTCTTCATAATGCTCGACAGCGCTGACCTGTTCATTGGGATAAAAATGCGTCCATTCACCAGACCTTTTACCTGATTCCAAAAACCCTTCGGATCGGATCGTGCTGTCTTCATAGTACAATTTCTTTTGCTGGGCCAGTAAGCTGGTAAAACTTGTCAGACAGGTCAATAGGATAATTAAAAATCTCACGATGTATGATAGATTATTTGATTATTGTTAGTATCGGTATATTGGGTAATATATGTATTATTTAACGAATTAACATGATTTTTTGTGCAAATGATGAAGGGTTTGTGAATTCAGCATTGAGCATTAAATAATCAATATACAATTATCAATCCCCGATTAATATTCAATTTCTTAATATTTAATTCCTTAATCCGTCCCTAAAGATTGAATCTGTATCTCAGGGGAAGGGGGTTTGGAATTTGAAAAATTGATTATTGAGAAATGAATTGCGCCGAGTCAGGCATGCCATAGGGCAGATATTGTCTTATTGGGATTTGAGCATTTTATCATACAGGTACTCCCGGATTATTCAAAAATGAGGCCTTTATGAAAGAATCAAAACTCCCTATATAATCAAAACCCTTCCTCAATCAAATATTCGGCCGTATCATCGATCAACCGGTGGTGACCCGCCGGCAGCTTTACCAATTCAACACGGGTAAGCAGGCGGGCAAGCTTCCTGACGGCCTTCTCCTCTATGATCCTGTCTTTTTCACCTATAAAAATCCTGACCGGGATTTGATAATCATTGATCTTCCTGCCCAACTCCCGGATGTTCAGGTTCAGTTTCCGGAAATGGATCCAGCTCCTGTATACCAGATTCCGCTGTTCCTCATCCTCCATCTGACTTTTGGCAAAACGGGTAACCGATGAATGGAGCAAGCCGGTCTTTTCAATAAAATCGGTAAGCGACAGGAAAAAACCGGGTTGATCTACTGTGATCCTGAAAATTTTCCTGAAAAAAGGATTGCCCGTGGCCAGCCGGTACCAGAAATTGATTTTCAGTCCGTCGGGCGCAATGAGCCATACCTTCCCGACTTTTCCGGGGAAAAGTTCAAGCAGGTTCAACGCAAATTTGGCTCCTATCGAATAACCTATTACGGTAAACCTGTCAATCCCCTTTTCTTCGAAGAAAGTGCTGAAAAAAATCTTCAGATCTTCCTGCCTGATATCCTTATCATATCCATCCTGTAAAGATTTGCCGTGAAAGGGAAGATCAAAACTGTAAAGGGTATATTTTTCCCCCAGAAACTCCTCAAACACGTTATAATAAGTACCGTCCTGCCCAAATCCGTGAAAAGCAACTGCAGTTTCCGGTCCTTTACCATATGGATGAAAATGTAATTTGAACTGTTCCTTCATACCGGGAATTTCCAACGGGTAAATTAACAATAAATTAATACGATTCTGCAAACTCTGCCTGATAATGATCGTGTTTAGATAATAATTAAACTGAATGGTGTCCTGGTGCATGGTTAAACAGGGTATTGCCGGTACCTGACAGGGAGACAGTATATCGGATCTGCCGGTCGGATTCTACATGGGTACAAGAAAACCGAATAATTCACAGTTACCCGAAGAATGTGTTTACCTCGCAACCGGGGATTAGTTAATAATCCTGTACACGGGGACCGGTTAATACACCGCCTTATTTTTCTGTCGATTCGCTGGAATAACACCGCCAAATGTCCCCGGCAGGAGCATTCCCGGTGGGAATAGCAAAGTAAAAAACCAATAATATGTCCGGATATCAGTTTTTTTGACCGCTCATCGAATTCTGTGGAATTTTTTCAACAACCGTAAAACATTTTTTCCTTTATGAAGTATACTATAAAAACTTTAAAAAACATCAGAGTTTCCGGAGTTTACATGCAAGAGACAGCAGACAAAATAATAGAAGCAGCGGCTAACCTGTTCATGCGATATGGAATAAAAAGTGTGACCATGGATGATATTTCAAGGGAACTTTCCATGTCCAAAAAAACCATCTACCAGTTTTTCAGGGATAAAAATGAGATCGTATCCACGATCGCAAAGGATCATCTGGAAAGGGAGAAAACGAAATTCGAAGCGGTAAAGAACGATTCGGAAAATGCCATCGAAGAACTGTACGGATATTCATCCTGTATGAGGGAACTTTTTACCCAGATCAACCCGGTGGTGCTTTATGATCTAAAAAAATATTATTCGGATGCTTGGCAGATATACCTGGATTATAAAAAAGATGTCTTTTCAAAATCCATGATCGATACAATTAAAAAAGGCATCGAGCAGGGATATTTCAGGAAAGATATCAATCCTGAAGTAATGGCGGCACTCCGGCTTGAAGAGATCCAATGGACATTCGATGAAAATATTTTCCCTTCAGATAAATATGAATTCATCAATGTTCAGATACAATTATTCGACCATTTTATCTACGGCCTTGTCACGGAAAAAGGCTACAGGGAAGTAAATAAATATTTTAAAACCAAAAACTCGAAATGAAACGGTTTCCACTCAACCTGTCAATTATTTTTATACTGGTTCATTCATTCACTGTAATTACCCGGGCGCAATCGATCGAAGGAGTAACGCGGCTTACCCTCGACAAATGTATCGAATACGCTTTATCCCATAATGAAAATATAAAAATATCGGACATCGATGTGGATATAGCCCGGGCCCAGGCTGGCGAATACCTCGCCCAGGGCCTGCCACAGCTGGAAGGAGCCGCCACTTTTAATAAGAACTTTATCATCAGGCGCACCTTCGTCCCGGCCAATATTTTCGATCCCTCCGCACCAGAAGGAGAAGTGATCGAGTTGCAGTTCGGTACCCCATACGACGGTAACGTGGGACTTAATTTCTCCCAGATGATCTTTGACGGGTCCTATTTTGTGGGCTTGAAAGCCGCCAGAACGCTCACCGGTCTAAACCGGAAAGAACTCACCCGGTCGAAGATCGATGTGGTGGAAAATGTGGTGAAAGCATACTACGCGGTACTGGTCAATAATGAGAACCTGGAACTGGTCCGGGCCAATTATAACCGGCTGGATACCCTGCTTGAAGAGACACGGATCATGTACGAAAACGGGTTTGCGGAAAAAATCGATCTTAATCGTACCCTGGTGGAATTTAATAATGTTAAATCACAGCTGAACAGCACCCGAATCCGGGCTAATATCAGTCTCTACCTGTTAAAATTCCAGATGGGTATGTATCTCGAACAGGAGATAGAGATCATGGAAGAATTTTCCGATCTCGACCTGGATGTGGCCGACCTGCTGAATATGGAGATGAACTATTCACAGCGAATTGAACACTCCATACTTCGAACCAATGTCGAATTATCCGAATTGGACATGAAGAACAATATAGTCCAGTATTTGCCCAGGATTGACCTGATCGCCAGCTGGGGATTGAATGCCGGTGTGCAGGATGCCGAAAAACTGGTCCAGTGGGGTGAGCGAAGGATCTGGCCTGATTATCAGGTTGCGGGCATCTCCATATACATGCCCATTTTCGATGGACTGATGAAATCGAAAAAGATCCAGCAGAACAAGCTGAAGATCCGGCAACTCAATTATCAACGAAGTCTCCTTGAAAAAAATATTTTCGTTGAAGTTCATGAAAAACGGGGGCAACTGAGGGCCAGCCTCGACCGGTTGAAAAACCAGGAAGAAAATATGGAGCTGGCCCGTGAGGTATACGATCATACCAAACTGAAATACCAGGAAGGATTGGGTTCCAACCTGGAAGTGATCGAAGCGGACAACGCCTTCAAACAGGCACAGACCAACTACTTCAATGCCATGTACGATGCATTGGTAGCAAAAATAGAACTGGAAAAAGCATTAGGTATAATTGACTCAAGATATAAATTTTAAATACAATGAAATTCCGAATTACCTCTTTAATCATTCTTCTGTTAACGAGCCTGTCGGCCTGCCAGGAATCCTCCGGCGAACTGGATAAAAAAATGTCCAGATTAAAAGAAAAAAAAGCCGAACTGACTGCACTTCAGAATGAGATCGAACAGCTTGAAGCGGAAGTGGCAGCGCTCGACCCTGAATTTGCCAGGGCCAATCGTAAAGCCACGCTTGTTTCCACGGTTCCCGTTAAAAGGGAAGATTTTGAAAGTTATGTGGAGATCAGCGGATCGGTCGAAAGCAGAAAAAATGTGGACATCACTGCGGAAACGGTAGGGACGATTGAAGAGATCCACGTGGAAAAAGGTCAGTTGATCCGGGCCGGTCAGTCATTGATAAAACTGGAAAATGAGATCCTCAGAAGTAATCTCGAGGAGCTTGAAACCAATTACGAACTGGCAAAAACCATGTTCGAGCGGCAGTCGAACCTCTGGGAAAAGAAAATTGGTACCGAAGTGCAATACCTGGAAGCCAAAAACCGGAAAGAATCGCTTGAAAACCAAATAAAAACACTTCGGGCTCAAATCGAAAAAACCAACATCAAGGCTCCCTTTACCGGCATTGTGGACAGGCTGGACGCAAAGATCGGCATGCTGGCACAACCGGGGATCCCGCTTGTCAGGCTGGTCAGCCTGGAGAATATGTATGTCGAGGCAGAGATCTCTGAAACCTACATCAATGCTTTCAAACGCGGTGACGAAGCCTTTGTCAGGCTGCCGGCCCTCGATAAGGAGTTTGTCTCCACCATTTCGGCTATCGGACAGGTGATCAACCCGGATAACCGGACCTTCACCCTGGAAATAAAAGTACCCGACCTGGATGTAAACATTAAACCAAACCTGATCGCCGTAGTAAGGATCAGGGATTACGAGGCGGAAAATACCCCGGTGGTTCCTACCAATCTGATCCAGAAAGACGGACAGGGATATTATGTGTATATCGTATCGAATTCCGCAGATGTTCCTGTGGCTAAAAAAGTAAAGATCGAAAGGGGAAATACCTATAAAAATACCACGGAAGTACTGAGTGGACTGAGCGGTGGTGAAGAGCTTATCAACGAGGGTTTCCGGGATGTAAGCGACGGAGTGAATGTAAAAATCGTGGAAGCCACCATCTGAAATAAACCCCTCTTTAATACTCTTTAATGAATACAGATAATGGAAGAAAATAAAGATCAGAAAAAATCGGTGATCCGTGAATTCGGGCTCAGTTCCCTGGCTGTGAACAACCGTACCAGCGTGATTATCCTTACCATCATTATTGTGATCATGGGTATCACGGCATACCGGGTAATCCCCAAGGAAAGCTTCCCCGAGATCGTGATCCCGACGGTATATGTGGGTACGCCTTACCCCGGCAATTCACCGGTCGATATAGAAAATCTGATCACCAGGCCTATTGAAAAGGAGCTGAAATCGATCACGGGAGTTGAGGATATAAGCTCCACATCGGTACAGGATTATTCCTCTATAGTCATAGAATTCAATCCTGAAGAGGATATCAATAAAGCCCTCCAGGATGTAAAGGATGCGGTGGACAGGGCAAAGAGCGAGTTGCCTACCGATCTGGATTCGGACCCAAATGTGATGGATATCGACCTGAATGAGATCCCGATCATGTATATCAATATTTCAGGTGAATACAGCATCGATGAACTGAAGAATTATGCGGAGATCCTGGAAGAAGAAATCGAAAAACTTTCCGCCATTTCCAAATGTGAGATAAAGGGTGCGCTGGAAAGGGAGATCCGCATCGATGCGGATATCCATAAAATGGAAGCCATGCAGGTTAATTTCAATGACATCATCAATGCGGTATCCGCTGAAAACGTGACTATCTCGGGCGGCACCATCAGGGATGAGGTATATCAGCGTTCATTGCGCATTACCGGCGAGTTTGAGCGTATCGATGAGATCCGCGATGTGGTAGTGGATGATGAAAACGGAAATATCGTTTATATAAAGGATGTGGCTGAGGTACGGGATGCCTATGAGGAACGCACCAGTTATTCGCGTTCCAGGTTATTGCCTGTGGTCACCGTGGACGTCGTAAAACGGGGCGGTGAAAACCTGCTTATTGCGGCCAGGAATATTAAAGATATCATTGACGAGGTACAGAAAAACCAGTTTCCGGCCGATCTTTCCATTACCATCACCAACGACCAGTCCAAGTTTACGGAAAGCATGGTGACCAACCTTGAAAATTCGATCATCACCGGTGTGATACTGGTTACCCTCACCCTGATGTTTTTCATGGGACTGAGGAATGCCATGTTTGTGGGTATCGCCATTCCGCTTTCCATGTTCATGGCATTCATGATACTGAACGCCATAGGATACAGCGCCAATATGATGGTACTGTTCGGACTGATACTCGCTTTGGGTATGCTGGTGGACAATGGCATAGTGGTGGTTGAAAACATATACCGGCTGATGCAGGAAGGATATTCCCCGATCCGTGCAGCCAAGGAAGGAGTGGGTGAAGTGGCCCTTCCAATCATCACATCCACGGCCACTACCCTGGCCGCTTTTCTCCCGCTGGCATTCTGGTCGGGCATTATGGGTGAATTCATGAAATACCTGCCCATAACCCTGATCATCGTGTTGTCGTCATCTTTGTTTGTCGCACTGGTGATCAACCCTGTACTGACCTCATTGTATATGCGATTGCAGGAAAAAGATCCCAAAAAATTGCGCCTGTTCTTTATTTCGCTCGGGATCATGGCCGTAGCCGGGGCGTTTTATCTTGCCAGAATTTATTTTATCGCCAATCTTTTGACGGTGACGGCCTTATTTATCCCCTTCAACGTACATGTGTTGATACCCGGGGTTAAGCTTTTTCAGAATAAATTCATACCCTTCCTGGAAAAGGCCTACTCCAAAACCATTCATGTGGCCCTGCATGGAAGGATGCCCTATGTTACCTTTTCCGGAACGTTCCTGTTACTGATTATATCCATTATGCTGGTGGGGGTACGCCAACCCAAGGTAAGCCTTTTCCCCGCCAACGAGCCCAATTATATCTTTGTGTATATTCAAAAACCGATCGGGGTCGATATCGAAAACACCAATGCTTTTACTAAAAAGCTGGAGAAAGAGATCCTCGACATACTGGAGCCCTACCAGGAAGCAGTGGAATCGGTCATTGCCCAGGTGGGTGAAGGGGCCAGCGATCCACAATCCTTTTCCATGGGCCAGGCCACCCCGAACAACGGCCTGATCGGGATCTCCTTTGTTGAATATGAGTTCCGGAACGGAGTTAATACTTCGGAGATCATGGAACAGATCCGGAATGCCATGGATAAATATCCGGGTGTCCAGATCTCTGTAGACAAGGATAATATGGGACCGCCGGTAGGGAAGCCCATCAATATCGAGATTTCCGGAGAAAACCTGGACCGGCTGATAGCCATTGCCGGCAAGGTAAAGCTTATGGTAAGTGAATCCAATATCAAGGGTATAGAAGAATTAAAATCGGACCTTCAGACGGGAAAGCCTGAATTGCTGGTGAACATTGACCGTGAACGGGCTGGCCGGTTCGGACTCACCACCAACCAGATCGCCTCGGAACTCAGAACCGCCCTTTATGGTTTTGAAGCCTCGAAGTTCAAGGACGGAGAAGATGAATATCCCATACAGGTAAGGCTGCAGGATGAATACCGGTACAATGTGGATGCCCTGATAAACAAAAAAATAACCTTCCGGGATAACCAGGGAAAGGTCAAACAGATCCCCATTACTTCGGTTGCGGATATCGAATATTCCTCAACATACGGGTCGATCAAGCGAAAGGATCTAGACCGGGTGATCTCCCTGTATTCGAATGTAAATGAAGGATACAATGCCAATGAGATCGTGGCCGATCTGAAGGTGCTGCTGTCGGACCTCGAGCTGCCCCAGGGATACGATATCCAGTTTACCGGTGAGCAGGAAGAGCAGGCCGAGTCAAGTGAATTCCTGATGAGGGCGCTGATCATAGCAATATTCACCATATTCCTGATCATCGTGACTCAGTTCAACTCGGTGATCTCCCCCTTTATCATCATGTTATCGGTACTGTTCAGTACGATCGGGGTGTTCCTCGGCCTGGTAACCTTCAATATGGATTTTATCATCATCATGACCGGCATCGGGATTATATCGCTGGCCGGAGTGGTGGTGAACAATGCGATTGTGCTGATCGACTACATCAACCTGGTAAGGAAGCGGAAACGTAAGGCACTGGGAGTGAAAGACGGAGAGTTGCTGCCTTATAATGAACTGCTTGAGAGCATTAAGGAAGGCGGAAAGATCAGGTTGCGCCCGGTGCTTTTGACGGCCATAACTACGATACTTGGCTTGCTCCCCATGGCCGTAGGGTTGAACATTGATTTTATCGGTTTGTTTAAAAATTTCGAGCCTAATCTATATGTAGGAGGCAATAATGCCGATTTCTGGGGCCCCATGGCCTGGACGGTTATTTTCGGCCTGATTTTTGCCACCTTCCTGACCCTGGTGGTGGTGCCGGTGATGTATCTTTTGTCTGACAAAATGGTACATAAATTCAAGAACGGGAAGAAGGTGAGTGAAACGGCTGGAAGTTGATGAAGTGATTTGGATTTTTGGTGATGTGGATTTTTGGAGTTGTGGAGATGGGGTTTGAGGGACGGGGTACGGAGAACCGGGTGGAGGATGGGGGATGGAGGATGGAGGGTGGAAGATGGAAGATGGAGGATGGAGGATGGAAGATGGAAGATGGAAGATGGAGGATGGAGGATGGAGGGTGGAAGATGGAAGATGGAAGATGGAGGAAGGTGAAAGGTGAAGGGTGAAAGGTGAAAGGACCGGGGACCGGGTGTAAGGTGTAAGGTATAAGATTTTAGCTCGCAGTTTGTAGCTCGTAGCCCTAACACCTAACCGCTAACCGCTAACAGCTACACCCTACACCCTACACCCTAAACCAATGAACCGTTGAACCGTTGAACCGTTAAACAAAACATGAATAAAGCAATCATAGTTCCCGTTTTCGGACTCATATTACTACTGATCGACCTGTACGTATTTCAGGCGATCCGGGTGATCGGCCAGGATATGTCTATATTCTGGCGACGCATTCTCTATGGCGGTTACTGGGGTGTGACCGGCCTGGTGTTACTGGGATATTTCTCATACCATTTCCTGAACCCTGACCTGTATCCAAGGATTTTCCGCACATTCCTGATGGTCGGCGTCTTTATCCATTATTTTGCAAAAACCTTTGCCGTGGTATTCCTCGTGATCGATGATGTGATCAGGGCAGGCAAATGGGTGTTGTCCCTGTTCAGCAGTGACCGGCCCTCCGTAACCGGTGAAGGAGCAGAAAAGATAAGCCGGTCGGAATTCCTGGCCTGGACGGCTGTGGCGGCAGGTACATTGCCTGTGGTCTCGATGACCTTCGGCATTCTTTCGGGTGCCCACGATTACCGGATAAGGAGAAAAAAGATAGCCATAAAAGATCTTACCCCTGCCTTTGACGGGATCCGGATAGGACAGATCTCGGATATTCATTCCGGAAGTTTTTTCAACCGGATAGCCGTAAAGGGCGGAGTAGACATGCTGCTTAGGGAAAAACCGGATATGATCTTTTTCACCGGCGACCTGGTCAACAACCAGACCAGCGAGGTAAAGGATTATATTAATGTTTTTGATAAAGTAAAAGCGCCCCTGGGAGTATATTCCACCACAGGTAACCACGATTACGGGGATTACCGGTCATGGCCATCGCGAGAAGACAAGCAGAAAAATTTCCGGGATCTGATCGATGCCCACAGGGCAATGGGATGGGATATCCTGATGAACGAAACCCGCCTGATCCGTGTGGATGGTGAAGAAATAGCCGTACTCGGTATTGAAAACTGGGGTACCGGTCGATTTCCCAAATACGGAAAACTGGACATGGCGTACAAAGGAGTCGAAGATATGCCGGTAAAACTGCTGCTTTCACATGACCCGAGCCACTGGGATGCCCAGATCCGTGAAGAATACCCGGATATCGATATCACTTTTGCCGGTCATACCCACGGATTCCAGTTCGGGGTGGAAGCAGGCAGCTTCAAATGGAGTCCTTCCCAGTATGTGTATAAACAATGGGCCGGCTTATATACGGAAGGCAACCAGCATCTCTATGTGAACCGCGGATACGGCTACCTGGGCTATCCGGGAAGGATCGGCATTCCCCCCGAGATCACTATCATCGAACTGGTGAAGGCTTAATAATTGATCAATAATAATACCGGATCGATTATTCCTGCCTCAGGTAAATAAAAAAGAAACAATTAAAAGTATAGACTTCCTGACTTTTTTCTATATTTAAAATCATAATCGCCACATAATTCATATTTTTATTTCAACCTAAATCCGTCATTAAGGCATAATTAGTGGGTATATCCCTGAAAATGTGAATATTACGCATAAAAATCTCTAATGACCGTTATTAGAAACTATTGGATAATCAGTCACTTATGTTCTAATGAATAATCCGGGTTTATTTTAAAGTATCTATAATACCTTTCTTTCGAGAGAAAAGGATCGTTTTCGATCTGCTTCCGGTTTTTTCCTGAAAAGACTATAATCCTGTCCTCCATCTTTAATCCGCCGTTCATTCTTTATTTCCCAGTTCTCTTCCCAGAAAGCAATGGATAAGGCTTCCTTTTCGATTTTTTTGATCGCTTCCGTATCGGGCATGACCAGGTTCGGATTCATCTCCATGATCTTTTCATGCAATTCCCGGTAATAATATCCGTCATACCGGGTCTGTTTCAACTCATACCAGTAATCCCGGATCTGCTCTTTTGTCATTCTGTCGACCAACTCCAATGAATTCATCCTTTTTTCTATCATATCGGAATCGTTTAATTGTATTTAAAATCCATTTTTACTCTTTATCTTTCCTTTTTCCGGCCAATCCTGATATTGTCCCTCCCATAATCAGGTGTTTTGAATCTTCCCCTGCCCAACAGTTACCGGATCATCCAGCAATTGCCTTATTTTTCACAACTCAAATCCACAAATTATCTTGTGTTTCCATCTCCACCAGCTATTTGATGCTCTCATGTCAAACTGTAATTTGATCCATCTCCACAGGTCATATTATTTTTCCCGGTTCTTACCTGTCAACATTGGTCCAAAGCATCCCTCCACTCCAGTCAAGACCAGCGCTGCATATATTATTATCCATCTCCTTTAATCCATATGTAATTCTTTTTCCCATAGACAGGAATTCAATTTCACGACAATCCGATCATCTTTTATCTGTCCAGCATCCGTTTAATTACATCAATGGCCCCGCCTGAAATGTGATGATACGGTCGGTCATGATCCGATAAACACCCATTAAAAGCCACATGCGAAACACATGCAAACACATGCAAACACATGCAAGCCGAAAGCGAATTACAAGTGAGCCACAAGTGAGTCACAAGTGAGCCACTTCGATTCCTGTTGCATTACCAGATGAACCTGATAACTAAATATATTAGTAAATATAAATCATTGTTTGTTAAAATGCTACTTTTATTAGTTTTATTTATCTTGTATCAGGAAAAATTTTGTTTACTGCTCCCAGGCATTTAATTTTCATCTATGATACCGGATTTTATCGTTTCCGAATCAATAAAAATAAAGCTCCCGGAAACCCGGCTCGGGCTGATCAGCTGCCGGGTAAAGGTAATTGCCACTCCACCCGGACTTCTGGCCCATATTAAAAATGAAATTCAACAGATACAATCCAGGCTGAAAATCGAAGATGTCAGTCAGACCGGATTGATCAAACAAACAAAAGAGGCATACCGCATTCTGGGAAAAGACCCCAGCAGGTACCGGCCTTCGGCCGAAGCCCTGACACGCAGGATCGTACAGGGGAAAGGTTTATACCAGGTCAATAATTTGGTTGACCTCTTAAACCTGGTTTCAGTAATGACCGGCTTTTCAATCGGGGGTTATGACGAAGAAATGATCACCGGACCGTCAGAACTGGATACAGGAAAAGAAAACGAACCCTATCAGGCAATTGGCAGGGGAGACCTGAATATTCACCTCCTGCCCGTCCTCAGGGACCAGGAAGGTCCTTTTGGAAGCCCTACCAGCGATTCCCGGCGTACGATGGTCCGGGACTCCACCCGGCAGTTCCTGATGGTTTTCTTTGACTTTTTTTCGGATAAAACCCTTATGCCTGTCCTGGATATGTCAGCACAATGGTTAAATGAATGGGCTGGAGCAGAATACTGTCAAATACACAGGCAGAATGCCACTTAGATTAAAGGATAACATGTCCATTTAACATAAAGAATTGGATTATCTGATGTAAAAACATCAGATGCCTGGTGCATTTTGCACTATAAAAGACCTGTATAAAAAAGGAGGATTCCTCCATGTAACCCAATGTCAGGGATAATTGCAGTGTTTATACTTCCGGATCCGCAGGAATTTGTTTTATCTGGAAAGGTTTATCTTATCAATTATCAAATACCGAATGAAAACAGGTAATATAAAATCCTCAATCCATTTGATAATACAGAATTTCATTTTTTGTATACCAAACACCAGGCTTCTTCGTATGATTGAATAAACGGCAAACCATGCTCCGATTCTTAAGTATTTTGATTTTTGTCATTATCCTTTCTTTCAGCCTGAAAGCCCAGGTGCTGAACGGCACCGTAAAAGATTCGGAAACCGGTGATCCGGTAGCAATAGCAACTATATTTTTCAACAACCACCGGAACGGTACTTTTTCAGACAAAAACGGCAATTTCGAGGTTATCGTTCCGGCTTCCGGGTATCTGGAATTGATTGTTTCCCATATCGCTTACAACAACCTGTCCCTGGTTTTCGACCAGGGCATATCCGCCGACACTTCCCTCACGATTTCTCTCAGTCCATCTGAAAACGAACTAGACGAGGTAGAAATAACGGCCGATCCGGACAGGAAATGGAAAAAGTCTTTTAAAAAATTTAAGTCTTATTTCCTGGGCCGGTCTGATAACGCTTCGCAATGCGAGATCATCAATCCGTTTGTGATCAATTTAAATCAAAAGGACGGGGTTTTAACGGCTTCTTCCGATCATCTCATACAAATTGAAAACCGTTCGACAGGATATACGGTTTATTTTCTTCTTGAACATTTCCGGCTGAAAGGCGATCAGGTTTCCTATAGCGGTAAACCATTTTTTGAACTGATCCCCCCGGTAAATGAAAAGATGCTCGATAAATGGGAAAAAAACCGCGAAAAAACCTATCTGGGCTCCAAAAGGCATTTTCTGAATTCCCTGACGAATGGAAAGCTGGTTAGTGAAGGATATGAAATGTTCAGGGCTGGACTGAACAGTGCCGGTCAGTTTGAAACGAAAGAATACCTTGATCCCGGCCAGGTATTATACACAGACCAGACCGGAAGCTATCTGCTTCTGGACGATTTTCTGATGGTCGTGTATAAAAAAGAAAAAAGTTCCGGCATGGGTTCGGCAGGTGGTCCCTTTGGCAGAGCGGTAGGCCACCGGGATGAACAGGAACTTACCATACATTCAAAAAATCAGTTCCGGGACAGGGATAAATTTCAAACCTCTTATCTGTTCGGACGCAAGCAAAAGATCAGGGTTCTCGAGGACGGTACGTTTAAACGGCCAGAACTTATCCTGGAATACGGTCACTGGGCTTCGGAAGGCGTAGCCGATCTTCTTCCCTTCGATTATAAACCCGGGTCATGAAAAGATGTGCGATTCACGGTATCAGCCGTTCTATTACAGACA
This sequence comes from uncultured Roseivirgaceae bacterium, assembly GCA_964543195.1. GTDB lineage: Bacteria > Bacteroidota > Bacteroidia > Cytophagales > Cyclobacteriaceae > JAGTVG01. The sequence continues at coordinate 157,466 of CAZIXF010000001.1, read as the reverse complement.
GAAACGGCACCGGGAACCCGCCTGCTTGAGTTGTGGGGCTGGAAAGTTGAGAGTGTATATCCCTGCTCCAACCAGGAACAGAATGGATGCATGCAAAAGGTGTTATGCGGAGTAAATCTTCACCCACGATCAAGAATGGGCACATACCCAAGAAAGACCGGAGCTGAAAATAATCCCTTCAAACATGGCCGTAAAACACATTTTTGTTTATACTTAACCTTTCTTATTGGTCATTGCAAAAACTGTTCAATATGGTATACCGGTATTGTGACAAATTATTTCTTTACGGTACCCTGAGGTCGGCTTTCGACAATCCTTTCAGCAGGCGGTTGAGAGAGGAAACCCGGCTTCTCGGCACGGCTTATGTAAAAGGGAAATTATACGAAATCGATGGATATCCGGGGGGTGTTTATGACCCGGATTCGGATGAAAAGATATATGGGGAGCTCTATTTTTTGAATGCCTCGGAAAGGTTGCTCAAATGGCTTGATGATTATGAACTCGCTTCACGGGAAAGCCTCAGGGAGAATGAATATACCCGGTCTATAATACCGGTGTATCAGGACCAGTTCGAGTCAAAAGCCTGGATGTACCTATATAACCGGCCGGTGAACGAAGCTAACCGGATACCTGGTGGCGATTACATACAATTCATTGAATCGAGGGAAAACGATCAGCCCGACTGAATAAAAAGTGCTTAAAAGGAAGTGGATCCGGTCGATAAAAATAGCTGAGGGTCTAAGGTCATTTTCAATAGCCGTTTCATATCAGTACTTGCTCAGGATCGACCCGATTCTTCACGCCAGATATATAATTCCCCATGAGCTTGATTATTTTATCCTAAATCGTATTTTTAAATTATATCATCCTTTTTAACCCCATACTTCATGAAAAAGATCCAATTTATATGCCTTTTATTTTTTCTTGTTTTCTCTGTAACCCAGGCTTGGTCGCAACGGACCAGACTGATCATCCTTGCCGACATGGGAAATGAACCGGATGAAGAACAACAGATGACACACCTGCTGATGTGCTCGAATGAATTCGACCTGGAGGGCCTTATTGCCGTAACGGGTAAATATCTGCAACCTGCCTCGTCCGATCCCTATAAACAGGTGGTCCATCCTGAATTATTCCACCAGATCATTGATGCCTATGACAGGGTATATGAAAACCTGAAAATTCATGCTGGCGGCTGGCCTGAACCAGGTTATTTACGGTCGATCGTAGCAAGCGGGCAACCCGGATATGGCATAGATGACGTAGGTGAAGACATGTCTACCGAAGGCTCCGATCTTATATTGAAGTCGCTGATGAAAGATGATCCCCGCCCGGTATATATTGTAGTCAATGCAGGGTCAAACACCCTCGCCCAGGCTTTGATCGATATCCGGGCAAACCATACGGAAAGGGAGATGAAAAAGATCATTGAAAAGATCCGTGTTTATGAAAATGGTGCACAGGATAATGCCGGGGCATGGATCTGCGCCAATTTCCCTGACATTCACTGGATAAGGAGTAATTACCAGACCTATGCCTATGCAGGACCAAGCTGGGAAGGGGAAGCGGATGGTACCGGGAAACTCGCAAATCTTGGTCCCAACACCTGGGAACCTTATGAATACAATGCGATCGGGCAGCATCAATGGGCACTTGAACACATCAAGGGACAACACGGCCCCATGGGATTCAGATGGCCTGTTAGACAGTTTCACGACGGAAGGATTACTTTCCTGGAAGGTGGTGGCACGGTTCCATGGCTTTGTCTGCTGAATATGGGCCTGACAGATATCGACCGTCCATGGTGGGGTGGCTGGAGCGGCCGATTTACTGAAGAAAAAGTAGAAAATGTAATGTCTAAACATGAAAGCGTACGGGTCGATGAAGAAAACTTCAAACCCTTCCGGACATATACCGAGGTGGCCGAAAAATGGATCGATCCGGAAACCGGTGTGGAATATGAAAGCATTTTTTCCCCGGTGTGGAGGTGGCGTCGTGATTTCTTTAATGATTTCAAGTGCCGGATGGACTGGTGTATCATGGATTTTGACGAAGCCAACCATCATCCAATAGCTGCCATAAACGGAGACAGAACCGAGAAGATCCACAGACTGAAAGTGAAAAGGGGAGAGCAGCTTGAATTGGATGCATCCGCGTCGACCGATCCGGACGGGGACGGGTTGTTATTTGACTGGTGGATTTACAATGAGGCAGGAAGCTATGAAGGCACACCGGTTATAGAAGGTGCACAAAGGCCTGTTGTGAAATTCACTGTGCCCAATGATGCAGCGGGAAAGCAGATCCATCTCATTCTCACACTACGGGATGTGAATAAAATTGGCAGTTTATACGATTACAGAAGGATCGTGATGGATGTGGAATGAGGACATGAAATTATAAGGTAAAAAACCGGCCCTGTGTTAACAAAAATAAAGAAATCCTGTCTGGGCTACCGGGATAGGCTATTGTGCCCTGGCAGACGGATGTTTCGGTGGCACACATTTTCTCCGGCCGGAAACCTGGGATACAACCTGGGATTATGCCGTGTTTTGTTATCGAGCCATAGCATGGAGCAGGGCAAAAGCATCACCATTTTTATGCTTCAACAGTCTTCAGTTTCTTGACCCGGATTAGCGGATTCAGGCTCTGGTTCACTTCTCTTCTAAGATAAAGCCAGGTGACCAGCGTAGAAGACAGGTCGGCGATGGGAAAGGAGAACCAAACGCCATTCAGTCCGAAAAACAAAGGCATGATCAGCACGAGCGGAATAAGGAAAAATCCCTGTTTTGAAAGGGAAAGCACTAGCGCCGGACCCGGTTTTCCGATAGCCTGAAAATAGGCCGCTCCGATCAGTTGGACAGCGATGAGCGGTGTAGCAAGGAAGGCGATTCGGAGGGCAAAAGGAGTCCGGTTGAGTATCTCCACATCATTGGAAAACACGTGCACAATATAATCGGCACCCAGGAGGATCGAAATGAAAATAACAAAAGACAGGGCCACGCCGTATTTTATCGATTTGTTGATCACCTCTTTTACCCGATCCCAATATTCGGCACCATAATTATAACCGGCAATGGGCACGAATCCCTGAACCAGGCCCATCACCGGAAAAAGGCTGAACATGATCATTCGGCTGATGATCCCGTAAATGGCGATGGCAATTTCTCCCCCATAATGGAACAAAGTATGGTTGAGAATGAGGATGAGCAGGCTGATCGTTCCCTGCCTGGCCAGTGTTACGCTGCCCAGCGACATGATCTCTCTGGCTATGATCAGATCGATCCTGAAATGTTTTCGGGAAAACTGCACTTCGGATCTACTGAACAGAAAATAACCCAGTGCATATAACGCGCTGAAGATATAGGAAATGGTGGTAGCCCAGGCCGCCCCCGCCATCCCCCAGCCCATGTAAACGATAAAAACAAAATCAAGAATGATGTTGGATACGGCCGGGATCATCATGACCAGCATGGCCATTTTTGGTTTTCCTTCCGCCCTGATCACATTATTCGACATCATAGCCCAGGCAAGAAAAGGGATCCCGATAAGCAGAATCTGGAAATATTCCCTGGCATATTCCAGTATCTCACCCCGTCCTCCAAACAGGATCAGTACCTCATCGATAAATATAGTACTGAAGATCACAAAAACGGCTGCCACCGTCAGGGTCATACCGATCATATTTCCGAAAGTCAGGTTGGCTTTTTCCTCATTACCACCACCAAAGGCTCGGGAAATGATTGATGACCCTCCAATACCGATGGCCATACCCACCGATGAAATAAGAAAAGAGATGGGCAAAACCACAGTTACCGCGGCGATCGCCAGGGGACCCACAAAATTGCCCACAAAAATGGTGTCGACCAGGTTATAGATGGAAAGAACCAGGATCCCGATGGCAGCGGGTATGGACTGCTTTACTAACAGGGAATCTATTTTTTCAGAACCTAGAACCTTTGATTGGGCCATTCAGCATGTATTAGTGTGTTCAAAACGCAGTTTCCCACTACCCCGGTAATAACGATGGAGTTATTCAGATTGTTTTAACGGATATGAACCGGGTGCGGTTATTTAAGCGAAAATTCCGGGATATGAAGCCGGGTATCTGCTTTATCGGTTACGGCAATATTAAATCCCTTTCGGATAGAATGACCACCCACTTGTCCTGTTTTATCCATGGCCAAAAAAGCCACCTGTGCGTCATCCTCCTTTGCCCGGCGGTGTTTCCTGATGATCCGGTCCACGGCCGTACTGCAGGCCTCTTCCGGGGAATATCCCTGCTTCATCAACTCGACGATCAGAAAGGACCCGACCGTTTTCATGACCAGTTCGCCTATCCCCGTGGCACAGGCTCCCCCCACTTCATTATCCACATACAAACCCGCACCGATTATCGGGGAATCCCCCACCCTGCCCGGTATTTTAAAGGCCAGGCCGCTGGTGGAGCAGGCCCCACTGATATTACCCTCCCTGTCGATAGCAAGGATGCCTATCGTATCGTGGTTGCCCGGATTATAGTTATTTTTTATTATCCATTCTTTCCATGCCTTTCGGGCTTTGGGGGTCAACAGATCCTGTTTGTCAAATCCCTGAGCAAGCGCAAACTCCAGTGCGCCATCCCCGCTCAGCATCACATGCGGGGTTTTTTCCATGACGAGCCTTGCCACTGATATGGGATGCATGATATGCTGCAAATAGGTTACCGACCCACAATTTCCTTTTTCATTCATGATGCAGGCATCCAGGGTCACATTGCCGTCCCGGTCAGGGTAGCCGCCGTATCCCACACTGGTATCGTCCGGATCAGCTTCCGGCACCCGGGCACCTGCCTCTACGGCATCCAGGGCCGTACCACCCCGTAAAACGACCTCCATGGCCGCCCGGGTTGCTTCACGGTTATCCCAGGTTGCGGCAACCACCGGAAAAGGGTTGCCGGATTTGGCATAAAGTCCACTTACCTTTCCTGATACCAATGAAGTAAAAGCACCTGCCAGCGATCCTTTGATGAATTTTCGACGGCCATTCATTTGATGTTGTATTTAAATCCGGCCCGGAAGTTAAATTATTTATATTTTAAAAAAAATTTAATCCTTCATATTTGGCGATATTGAAGGCAGTTGATAGCTTTCGAAAAAATTCTGCCCCTATGAACCGTTTGCTTATTTTTATTTTGTGGTTTTTGTTCATCAGCCCCGTCACAGGTACCGGCCAGGATCAAAAAAACCGTTCCATCGAGGGAAAAACGCTGATCGCTTTTGGTTCCTGTTCAAAGCAGAATATTTCTAACCAACGCTGGCACGAAGTGCTAAACCATGATCCGGGCCTGTGGATCTGGCTGGGCGATAATATCTATGCCGATACACATGATATGAACCTTATGGCAGAAATGTACGAACGTCAGAAATCGTATCCCGGCTACCGGCAACTGCTGAGGTCAGATACCGAAATAATCGGTACCTGGGACGACCACGATTACGGAGTCAACGATGGTGGCAGGCATTTTTCCAAAAAAGATGAAAGCAAGGCCCTGATGATCGATTTTCTTGATATCGGGGAGGAAAATCCCATACATGATCATAAGGGTGTTTATCAGTCCTACGATTTTCTGTTTGGCGAACACGAACTGAAGGTAATCCTCCTGGATACAAGGTATTTCAGGGATACGATTTACCGGGATCCCGTAACACGGGCTTATTTACCAAACCGGACGGGTGACATACTGGGTGAAGCCCAGTGGAAATGGCTTGAAAATGAGATGAGGAACAGCCTGGCCGACCTGCATATTATCGGCTCCAGCATCCAGGTTATCCCCGAAGACCATCGATTTGAAAAATGGGCCAATTTCCCCAGGTCCCGGGAAAGGCTGTTCGACCTGCTGGAAAAATACCCGGATAAAAAAGTAATGATCATCAGCGGTGACCGCCATATCGCGGAGATATCCCGTCTTGACCTGCAGGGGCTGAATTATCCTTTATATGATTTTACCAGCAGCGGTCTGACCCATTCTTATGAACATGCTTCTGAGGCCAACCGGCACCGTGTAAGCGATCTGATCACTTTACTTAATTTCGGCCTGATAGAAATTGACTGGCAGGAGGGGGAGGCGCTGAAAGTTGATTTCAGGATTATGGGGGAGGGCGATAAGTTACTTTATGAATACAGTACGGTTTTATGATCCAAATGCCTAAACCGCCGGGGCAAAAAATGCAGAACACTCTTAGAGTAACCACAGGGGAATGCTGAGATCGCACTTTAAATGAACAAGTGTGATTGCGAAGAGGGAGTTACCCGGCAATCACAGAGGTTTCAACCTTGGGGTTCAATACTTCGGCACGGAAGGATCGATCTCATCCGACCAGTCCAGGATCCCTCCCTTGAGGTTATACAGGTTTTCGTAACCGTATTTCTGCTCAAGCGCTTTCACCACATTGGCACTGCGGTTGCCACTACGGCAGTAAATCACCACTTTCTTTTCCTTATCGATCTTATCCACCTTGCTTAAAATCTTACCCATCGGTATCAGTTCGCCACCGATATTGCAGAACTCATGCTCCCTCGGTTCACGCACGTCGACGAGCTGAAAATCAACCTCTTCATCCATCATTTTTTTCAGTTCCTGGACATTTACTTCTTTCATTTTTATAGATTCGCGGTTATCACTTATATTTACCTGATTAACTGAACTGCAAAAGTAACATTTTATTATTAAACCTGCTTATATGCGAATTACCCTGAAACGACAAAACCAGGCAGTCCATATGAAAGCGGTCAATGAAGACGGCGCCGAGGTCAATATCGACGGGTCTGCAGGGGCCGGAGGTGAAAACAAGGGTATGCGGCCCATGCAGCTCCTGATCGCGGGTCTGGGCGGATGCAGTTCGATCGATATCATCAACATCCTGAAAAAACAGAAAGAACCGCTGGAGGATTTTCAGGTGACGATCGATGCGGAACGGGAAAAAGATAAAACACCCTCCCTTTTTTCAGAGATCCATGTCCATTTTCTGTTGAGAGGCGACCTCGACGACAAAAAGGTGAAAAGGGCGGTCAGTCTTTCCATGAACAAATACTGTTCTGTGACCAAAACACTTGAAAAAACGGCCAGGATCACTTATTCCTATGAAATTGAAAATTGAAAATAACATCTTAACTCATGAAAGCAAGCAAGCATTTTGAAACCAGGGCGGTACGCAGCCAGTCAGAACCCAGCCATAACCGGGAACATACCTCATCCATCTATGCTACTTCCAGTTTTACTTTTGAAAATGCGGAACAGGCGCGGGCCATGTTTGCCAATGAGATCGAAGGGAATATCTACAGCCGGTTCTCCAACCCTTCCAACGATGAATTTATCACCAAGCTCTGCGCGCTTGAAGAAACGGAGGACGGCGTGTCCACGGCCTCGGGAATGGCGGCCATGTTTCTGAGCATCGCCTCCTTCCTCGATCAGGGTGACCACCTTGTGGCCTCTCGTGCCCTGTTCGGCTCCACCCACCAGGTGATCACCCAGGTACTGCCCCGGTGGGGTATCGACTATACCTATGTGAATACGAAGGACCCCTCCTCCTGGGAAGATGCTATCCGGGACAACACCAGGATGCTCCTGCTGGAAACTCCCTCCAATCCGGGCCTGGAGATCATTGACCTTGAGGTTGCAAGTAAGCTGGCAAAAAAGCATGACCTCATCTATAATGTGGATAATTGTTTTGCGACACCCTATCTTCAGAATCCGGCCCGGTGGGGAGCCGATATTGTTACCCATTCGGCCACTAAATTCATTGACGGACAGGGCAGGGTGATCGGCGGAGCGGTGCTCGGCCGGGAAGAACTGATCGAAAAGGTCCGCTTCCTGGCCCGCCATACCGGGCCGGCCATGTCACCATTCAACGGTTGGATCCTGTCGAAAAGCCTGGAAACACTGGCCGTCAGGATGGATAAACACTGTAAAAACGCCCTTTCCCTGGCAGAATACCTGGAAAAACATGCCGAAGTGAATTATGTCAGGTATCCCTTCCTGCCTTCTCATCCCCAATATGAAATAGCAAAAAACCAGATGAAACTGGGCGGGGGATTGGTCAGTTTTGAAGTGAAAGGCGGACTGGAAAGAGGACGAAAGCTCATGGATTCGGTAGAGATGATGTCCCTGACCGCCAACCTGGGGGATACCCGCACTATACTCACCCACCCCGCATCAACGACCCATTCCAAACTCTCACCGGAAGACAAGGCTGCCGTGGGCATCAGCGACGGGCTGATCCGCATATCGGTAGGCCTGGAACATATCGACGATATCATCGCCGACCTGGAACAGGCTTTTGATAAGAGTCGCAGATAAGTGCCTGATATGCGTTCTCCGGGGGGGTGACCACAAAAGCAGAAAATACATGTTCTCATGGAACACCCTGATTATACGATACGGCTTTTCGACCTTCTGCTGGTCATACTGAGCGGTCAGGGATTGTACGTGGTCATACTGCTGCTGGTATCACGGCAGGGCAGATCCCTTTCCAACACGTTGCTGGCGCTGATCATTCTCGGTTATAGTCTCCAGCTGCTCGATCTGTATCCAAAATACCTATAGGACTTTTTCAATGAAGATAATAAACGAGAATATAAGTTCAAAGATTAAAATTATCAATACGGGAGCATGAAAATATCTTTTATGGCTGCCCGTCTGGCCAGTATTGACCGGTTTAATCTAAAAAATGATCAGGATTAACCTGTGATTCATACGTTTCAAGAGTCTCATCCATAATAAAATGTCGGTATTCAAAAGTCACCAGAGCAACAAGCTTGTCACTGGTCAGGAAATAAGCCATTTGCTTGGCCTCCACGGTCATCAACCTGTTTTTCTGACGGATAATGCTATTTACCTTGAAAGCTCCAGAGCATATTCATCATAAGCAGTAGTAAATATGATAGGAGCCGTGATATCCACCTGCTTAAATATGGGAAACGAATACTCATGGGAAAGATGAAAATCCAGGAAAACGATATCCGGCAAAGGACGATTCTGAAAACATTTAATTTATCCTTCCACACTATCCAGGCGGTCCTTGATTTTTATTTACAGAGCTACTTCTCCTATCAGCCGTGCCTGCCAGTGTCAAGCCGATCGGATAGTAATTATTAAATTTTTCCGGACGGGTATAATTTACCTCTGGTATTCCAAAAAAGTATGCCGGTGTTTTTTCTCCTACTGTCTCCATTATCCGGATAAAAACATCAAGTTAGGGGTTTAGGCGGTATTTTCCTTCGTTTTTCTTCTGTCTCTCCCTCTGGTATTGAAAACATTTCCTGAAAAAGAAAAACTGAAAAAAAGAAAGCCACTTCTATGGCCGGTCGGGACTAAAAAGCAAGTTTACCTGCCGGTAGGCAAGGGAGCGAAAGCAGTTTACGGTGCGCCGAAGGCCCTGTAGATCCGGCTTTAATGTGGCTTTTGGGTGGATTCTACAGGGGCTGTGTGCAGGCTCCCGCCAGGGCAGCGGGACAGGTAAATAGCGCAGCGGACTTGTCTTTTTAAGGACGATCCGTGCCTTTCTTTGCTGTATTATTTGATGTTTTTATCGGGCGTCTATAATCGTATGGATTTCTCGGAAACGGGATGCGTAGGGAGCCTGCCCCGTAGACCGGTTTGGTGAGTTGCTTGCCCTGTAGATCCGGATTTATGCAGGGCCTGCAGCGGGGATTCTATAGGGGTTGCGGGAGATTCTACGGGGTGCGGCTATTTTATATAATGTACTTATGTAACAAAGGGCATAAAATACCGTCCCGATTTTTCATCGGGACACCGCTGTGATCCGAGGAGTTATATAAGATCACATTATGTAAATATAGCTTGGGGGGGTGTTGTAGGATATTCTTCTTTTAGGACGATTGGATTATTTGCTCCTGTCTGTTATTTTCTTTTCATCCATTTCACTTCCAAAAAAGTCGGTTACAAAAACTTTTTTGGCTTGCTTTTCAATAAAGTAAATGATCTTAATGGTTTTTCTGGGGGTATATTGATACAATAAAAATCGATGTTCTTTTCCTAAAAATGACAGCTTTTCTTCTATACGTCCACGATAGGGATTATGGTCCAGTGACATGGCCATTTCCAGTATTTTATCTGCTTTTTTATCGGCACTATCTTTCGAATGGGTCTGGTAAAGATATTCCAGCAATTGAAGGTAATAGATCTCCGCCTCGGGAGTAATCTCCACTATATAGTCCGGTTCTTTTTCCACTTATCAAGATCTTTTTTAAAATCCTTTATGTTTCGGGTTTTGCCGTTTTCAATGGATTTTAAAGATGCTCTGGCACGGGCAACCAGGTCTGATTCAGTGGTATTAAAAAAATCCTCAGGAGCCGATCTGCTGATCTCCCTTTCCAGTAATTTAACATATAAGGTCAGTAATTCTTCATCTTCAATCTGATCTATCATCCTGTGAAGAGTTTCCCGTGCTGCTTTCGTGTCCATATCTTCTATTTTTATCAAATTTAACGATTTCATTGCTTTTATGTATTATCCCATTGGATGATATTTACTGATTTCTGCAATAAGCCCCTCCATTTCACTCTGCTTATAAGCCTCCGTGCTGCTGATATACCGGTGGCCTGCCACCTACCCCCACACTATCCAGTCACAACATTACTATATCACAACATCACCAAATCACAACATTACCCATTTTCAATCCACTCATCCACTCATTCACCCATCCACCCATCCACTCATTCACTCATTCACCCATCCACTCATTCACCCATCCACCCCATTCCCCCTCCCAGTCCTTCCGGCCACATCCCCAAACCACAACATCACTAAATCTTCAAATTATTCCATCCCAACCCATCACTTGTTCACTTATTTCCTGTCTTGTATGGGATCAAGCCAAAGTACGACAAGAATCACCAGGTCCTCATCCATCGCCACATCACTAAATCGCCACATCACTAAATCGCAACATCACCCAATATCAATGCTCCCAGGTCATCCGTTTTAATTCCTGCTTAAAATCCTTTCCGAACGGCCAGAAATGCTCCTTCTCCCCCTTTTCCCATTTTTTCCTCATCTCCGGCGTATCGATCTTCCAGTCAGGCCGGTGCCTTTTCGAAATATCCTTCAGGTCCATATGTAGCTCGTGCATCGAAGGCCTGCCCCAGTACCAATACTCGTTGTAAACCTTATAGATCTTCAATCCGGGTTCCAGCACGATCACATAGGGGATCATCGGATCGTGTTTCTGATCGGTATATTCCTGGATATCCAGATCTTTCTGCACACGCCGTTCTTCATCCCTGAGGAAGGGCCAGTGGGCATTCACGCCCTGGCGAAGCTCGTTCGATCCGATCAGGTCGTCGGTAGTGAGGGTGACCAGCGATACATAACCGACCATGGCCCGGGGGGCAAAACGGACGAACTCATGCAGGAATACCCGGTCCTTCGGGCAGAATACACCCCGGCAGATCGACAGGATCACCGGATCGTCCCCCTGCAGGAAGGAAAGTTTCCGGGGCGTATCGGTATGGTCGGGAAGTTCATAATCGGGAAAATTATTGCCAGGCTTAATATCTTCTCTCATATCAATTAAATTTTGTTTATTCTATAGTATTATCCATTTTTTTTATAAATTCAAAACCATTGACGATAACCAGATAAGAAATGTCGGTCACCAGGCTGATACACCAATTTTTTATTTGAAGGTTCAATCAAATTCAACCCTGATGAAAAGACTTCGCCGAAAATACAGGTTCAGTGATGTGGATATGCTGATGGCTTCCACTGCTATCGTACACCATCTCTCCGATAACCTTCGCGAACTTTCAACGGTACGGCCCAATTGGAATGAAGAACTGGTAGACACTTTAAAAAAAAGGATCGATACCGGATTTGATAAATACCTGGGGCAGGATCCGGCAAAAGAACTGCGGGAAGCCACTACGGCACTCTTGTCTCTGATCAAACCTGTATTGAGGGATATCCAACTTCTGAAAATACAGGTCAGGGTGGATTTCGGGGAGGAAGCGGACGGGATATTGAAAAACCTCGGATACATGGATCCGTCATGGTTCGACAAAAAGTACAGGAACCAGGAGGCATTAATCGGGTTTTTGAAATCTTTTGAAAAAGGTATGGATCCGGAACTGAAAAAAAAGATCACATCCAGAGGAATAGCCCCGGACCTTATCCGCAGATTATTGGATTATGCCAACCGGATCATTGAGGCTGAAGTGTTACAGGAAAATTTAAAGATCAATTCAAAAAAACATACACGGGAGTCAAAAAAATACTTTAATGAACTATACCTGGATATCATCGGCATCTGCAAGATCGCTTCCAGCTATTATAAAAATGACCTGTTGAAAAAGGAAAAGTTCACTTTCTCAAAAATAATCAGGAACCTGGGAAACACCCTGGATAATAAATCCGGAGCTTCAAAAATTGACGACGGGTTCGCGTCCGCAAAAAGTGATAATTACAGGTCCGTGACGGCAGAAGATATTGAAACAGAAAACCCGGAGCAATAAAGTCAGTTGAACGCAAATTCACGCATGATCGTGTTTATCTTTTGCCTTTCGGCTGAATCGACTATCCCGAACCGTTTTATGATGTCGCCCATCATCGGGTCACATTCCCTCATTCCGATCTTGCGGCCGGTCTCCTGATCGTAACATTCCATCCTGAAATCATTGACCCGTACCTGTGCAAAAATAAAACCATATTCATCCCAGCTTCCCGGCAGCGAAGAAGGGACAATAAAAAACCCCCATATTTGTCCGCTTTCCAGTAAAAAGACTTCTGATTTTTCGGCGTTAACTTGAAAATTAAATGCATCGATCTCATCATTCCGCATGTCCCTGCTATTTCCCATGGGCAATTCGGTGCCATACCCGTCAGGATATATCCCCACAAAAGATATACCGGCATCGGTATGTACGGTAATGGGCAATTCCACTTCGTTGAGGTATTTCTCCGGAAGGATATTCACTATTTTTTGCTCCCCGCCAAAGGTAAATTCCTCCACCTTCCAGCCGGGAGGATGGGTTAATGAAAACTGATATTCCTTCGAAGAATAACTTACCCATGAAGGGGAACCGGTTTCTTCCCTGGAAGGGGCCGCTTTCCGCGAACCGGTTACCTCCCCGGAGGGAGTTTTTTTGCCGGTAGCTGTCTTATCCTGTTCACCCTGCCGGCTGTCCGGGGAATGGCACCCTGTAACCAGCAGGATGATCAAAAAACAGGATCGGCAAACCGCCTTCAATTTGTATTTCTCCACGGTTATTTTATTTCACGTAAAACTAATGGGGATCCCGGTCATCATCGGTTATAAGTTTTATTATTATATAACGCGTTGGTTTAAATTTTCATATACTGTATTTTTTCTTAAGGAATTCTGCTCTACTGTACCTTAATGATTTATCCCTTTATTTTTTTGATGCTCAAGGGGGCCATTAAGTATTCGTGGCATTAAATAATTATATTTTGGCTACGAAGGCCCTAAGAGCATTTCTGTTCTTCAGGCATAAATTTACAGCCTTAGGGCCTCCCTGCATCATAGATGGAATCAAATCGCTAAATAAACGGGATAATAAATTTCACCGGATTTTTTCATTATCCACTTATACAACAGTTATAATTTATTAACTTAATTTTATGATAACCTTTTATTTACAATCGATAATCCAATAAAAACATAATTCATGACGATCTCCCGCATAAAACCCCTCAGTATAATACCCATTAGCATACTCCTGTTAGTCGCTTTCAGCTTTTCAGGAAAAAATCCGCAGGAACCACCGAATATAATCCTGATCCTGGCCGATGACCTGGGCTATTCGGACCTCGGTTGTTATGGTGGAGAAATAGAAACACCCACCCTGAATATCCTGGCCGACCAGGGACTCCGCTTTACCCAGTTCTACAACGCGGCCCGCTGCTGGCCCACCCGGTCTTCGTTGCTTACGGGCTATTATCCCCAGCAGGTCAACAACGACGGTGCCCGTGCCGGCTTCCCCCTGTGGGGCCACTTTTTGCCGCATCATTTGAAAAGGGCCGGTTACAAAAGTTATCACAGCGGGAAATGGCATGTGCCCAATGTGAATAAGATCATTGAAGAAGGAGGTTTCGACCGCTCCTACCATACCGGGGCCTATGACGATCATTTTTCAGCGGTGAACCATTTCCTGGATGATAATAAATTACCCCTGATTGAAAAAGAAGAAGATTATTATTCAACCCGGGCCATTACCGACTATGCGCTTGAATTCCTGAAGGAACACCAGCAGCAGAATACAGATTCGCCCTTCTTTTTATACCTGGCCTACATCACTCCTCATTTTCCGCTGCATGCTCCGCAGGATGAGATCGACAAGTACCGCGACCGGTATCTCGAGGGCTGGGAGAGGCTCAAGCTGGAAAGGTATCAGCGACAAAAAGAATTGGGTTTTGACCTGGGTGAGAACAGCGCCTTTGAATATCATGTGACGGCCCCATGGAGCTGGCCCGAAGAATGGTTGAAGGACAGCATACCCGGCGAACTTCGCCTGGCAAGGCACTGGGAACAGCTTACTGAGCAAGAAAGGCTCCTCCATGCCACTAAAATGGCTATTCATGCGGCGATGGTGGACATTATCGATCAGCAGGTGGGCCGTGTCCTCGATCAGCTCAAAGCCATGGACAAAGATAAAAATACGCTGATCCTGTTCCTGTCGGACAATGGCGCGAGTGCCGAACAGATCATACGCGGAAACGGTCACCATAAGGATGCCCTTCCCGGATCGGCCGGCTCTTATCTCTGCCTGGGTCCGGGCTTTTCCACGGCCAGCAATACACCTTTCCGTCGTCATAAATACTGGACCCATGAAGGAGGCATCGCCACTCCTTTGATCGTGTACTGGCCGGACGGGATAAAAGCCAAAGGAGAGTTCCGGCATGCCACGGGACATGTGGTCGATTTCCTGCCCACCTTCCTGGAACTTGCCGGGGTGGAACCGCTCATGGGAAGAAACGGTTATCAGGCCCCTGCCCTGCCTGGTGAAAGCCTGGTTCCGGTGTTTAAAAACGATAAGGAGATCCATGATGAACTTTATTTCAGTCACGGAGGCAACAAGGCCCTCCTTCAGGGAAAATGGAAGGCGGTAATCTCATCGGCTATTGACGGGCGCTGGCAGTTGTATAATATGGATGAGGACCGGACCGAGATCAATAACCTGGGTGATAGTTTTTTTAATTTCGGGGATCCTTCATGGGAAGAGGCCAGGCAGCAGCAACTTGAAGCGATGAAAGCCCGGTGGAACGAACTGGATACACGTTACCAGGAACAGGGGAAAGTGGGATTGTCTGAAAATGAATAAATGAATCGTGAAAAAGCACGCCGGGCCTCTTCGCAAGACCGGCATTTGTCCGGGCGTATAGGCACTTGTTTTTATCATGCTCATTATAAGTCCAGCCGGATCGGATTTGATCTGGGCTTGATCGTCATCCGCTTTTATCATGCACATGGTAAACTCTGCCGGATTGGATTTTATTGGTGATTGACCGGCATTCGTTTATATCATGCTCCTAGTAAACCCAGCCGGATTGGATTTGATCGAGGCCTGACCGGCATCTTTTTCGCCTGACAGAAATTGATCTGTAATAGAGCGGAGCCCGTTTACACCAGTCAGCTTTGGATTGGTATAAGATCGGCATGTATTTGGGTTTCTTCTTTTTGCATCCGGGGGAGGTCGGCACATATTGGGAGCTGTTCGCAACTCATACGGTGAAGATCGGCACGTATTAATATTACTTAGTGTTTTATCCGGAATAGATCGGCACATATTTGGAGCTATTAGCAACTCATCCTGCGAAGATCGGCACGCATTTGGGATTAGTAGCAACATATCCACAGTAGATCGGCACATATTAAGATCACTTAGTGGTTTATCCGGAACAGATCGGCACACATTTGGAATAGGCAGCAACGTATCTATGGCAGATCGGCAAATATTTGGACTTTCTGCCAACCCATCCACTCATCGACCCATCCACTCATCGACCCATTCTCCCATCGACCCATCCACTCATCGACCCATTCTCCCATCGACCCATCCACTCATCCACTTTTATCAAATCCTCACTTCTACCGAAACCCAGAAGCTTCTTCCCACCCCGTAAATCCCCGATCCGTGGGTCTTATAGAGTTCGTTGAAAAGATTTTGCCCGCTCAATGAAAAACGGAATATACCCCATTCGTAACTTCCATACAGATCCATCACCACCCAGCCGGGAGTACCGCCTTCCGGTATCCGGTTGTCATCGATATCTCCCCCGGACAGGCGCCGCTGGCTTCCGGCAAATACCAGGTCACCGCTAAACTCCAACCTTTCCGTAGTAAAGTACTTCAACCCGGCCCGGCCGTTAATGGGAGGGATCCGCCGTAAGGGTTCGTCATCGAGTATATTCTGCCCATAGGTATAGGTCAAATCCATATAGGACAGGAACTGCCGGCTAACCAGCCACTCCATAGCAAACTCAACACCCGTTATATAGGCCTTACCCACATTTTCTTTGCGGTACACCTGGTAACCATCCAGCGAATCGAGACCGTTATAGGTGGCCCGCTGGTTGATGATCAGATTGAAAAGGCGGTTGTAATAACCGGAAAGGCTAAAGGAAATATCACCGCTACGCTGTTTGTAGCCCAGTTCCGTATTAAGCGACCTTTCGGGCTGAAGATCGTAGGAAGGCACCTCATACCGGAAATCGGCAATGCCAAAAGAAGACACATCATTGATATTGGGTGCCCGGTATCCGCTGTTCCCGGTCAGTACTATCCGCCGGTTTTCGTCCAGCTTCCAGGTAAGGCCAAGATTACCGGTAAGCGCTTCAGGCCTGATGGAAAGATCCCCGAATACACTGTCCGAGAGGCTGATCCGGTAACTGTTATACCTTGCCCCGGCATGCACCAGGAAGGATTCGAATTCGATGGAATGCAGTGAAAACAGGCCGATGGTCTGAAACCCGGAATTATCGGGATACAGCCCGCGTACATGCTCCGTCCCACCGGTTTCCATATCGGCAATCACTTTCGCACTGTTCACCCGGTCGGAATAAAAATCCACCCCGGAAACAGCCTGCCAGTTCTTGCTGATCTGTGTATTTAACTGAAGATCCATCCCGAACGTGCCGATCCGGTCGGTTTCCACTTCTTCCAGATCGCTTCCTTCTTTAATTTTTATTCTTTTTTCCAGCCCGGACTGATGGGAAACGGCAACCTGCATGGATCGCAAAACGGTATGATCAAACCGCTGGTCGTATTTCAGATAGCCCAGGTCACGCTGCTGGGGATCGAAGGAGTATAATGAATACTCACCGGTGACGATCTTGTGATACAGGGGCACATCATACTGCCGGGTATATTGATACGCCCCGGTGATATTCGCCTGACCGGAGAGCCTGACGCGGGTCTTTACATCCGCATCGACTTCTGAATAACCCGTTGGATCCAGCGATCCCATCCCGCCACCGGCCAGCATATCGCCGAAATCCTTATAACTCACACCGCCCAGCACACCAAACCATGAATCGCCGGCCCTTACGCCTATACGTCCCGAACGCTCCATGCCGGCACTCCAGTATTTTCCCCGAAGATTCAAGCCGGCATCAAATCCATCATCATGGAATTCAGGCTGCTTCGTAAGCAGGTTAATGGTACCCCCGATCGCATCACTCCCATACTGCGTGGCTCCTCCGCCACGGATCACTTCTATCTTACGCAAGATCCCCGGATCGACTGTGTTCAGGTACTGGTTGGGTCCCGACCTGAAAATGCTGTTGTTCAGCCGGATACCGTCGACCAGGATAAGCGTATGGTAGCCGGTCAGCCCCCGGATAAACGGTGAACCGCCCCCAAGGTTGGTCTTTTGTACGAAAACTCCCGGCATCATGGCCAGGGCATCCGGTGTGGTCTGGGGATCATAAAAGCGTAACTGTTGCGGATTGAGGGAGGAGACAGCCTCCGGCCGGTTGAAGACCTGTGTGCCGGTCCGCTGGGCGGTGATCACAATGCCCTTGTTCAGGTAAACGACCTGTTCTACAGAATCCGCCTCTTCCGGGGCTGTATCAGGTTCATCATCCCCCGTGGATACCGGACTTTCTTCTAAATCTGAAACCGGATGGAGTTCACCCCGGGAATCCATGCCTTCATCTCCTGATCCGGGAGCCCGGACCTGATCCACAATGAAAGCCCAATCAAGCTTTCCGGTAAAATCCGGCCCCAAATTACCGGCAGAGATCCTGTCATCGTCATCCGGGTTAACAGGCATTTCCTCCGTAATCAGAACCTTGCCATCCTTCCCTGCAGAATACAGATCCGCATTCGCTGAGGGTATATGAACACCCTCCGGATGGAAAATCGTTCCCATATTCGCTGAGGGTATATGAACACCCTCCGGAGGGAAAATCGATCCCGCTTTTTCTCCTCTAAACAAAGTACTCTTTGAAGCAGGAATCCGGCCATCCTCCGCCGGAATGGGCGGAAAGAGTCCGGAGCCATTTCCCGGAACCGGAAACGTAAAAAGAACGAAGAAAATTATGATAATACCCGCGAAAAAGGATCGTTTACCCCATCTCCCCCTCCCCATTTTTTCACTCCCCCCATCACACCGGATTCTTCTCCGCACCTCATACTGAATTCCATTCTTCACCTCATACTGAATTCCATTCTTCACCTCATACTGAATCCCACTCTTTACTTCATCCCGAATGTCACTTTTCGATTCAACCTCCTCCTTACACCAAATAACATTCCCCGATTCAAGCCCCTCTTCACACTGCATAGTATGCCTCGATTCACCCGTCTCTTCACACCGCAAATTATTCCCCGGTACACTCTCCACTTCACACCGGATTATGCCTCTCAATTCACTCTCCATTTCACGCCCCATCTTACTCTTCATTTTTTCACTCGTCATCTCCGCCCTCCTCAGTTCTCTCTTCATCCTGTTTTTTCATATCCCTGATCAAAAAAGCCGGATCGTCCAGTCCGGGACCTTCATCAAGCGCTTCCCAGTCGAATTCCTCATCGAGCGGATCGTAGGCCAGGTCGGGATCGAACATCTCCCGGTCGACCGGTACGGCCTCATAAGGGGTAAAGTCCGGCTCACCGGTAAACATATCGGCCATGTCGGTAGCACCCGCATCGTACTGATTCAGGTAAGGAATGCCCAGGATATTCCAGAAGGTCTTGAAAATGGAACCGAAACTGGTATGCGTATGGCTTACATAATTGCGTTTGGCATAGGGAGAGATCACCATCAGGATGCTCCGGTGTGCATCGATATGGTCCACCCCGCCCTGGGAATCGTCTTCGACGACCACGATCGCCATATTACGCCAGTACGGTGTGTGAGAAAGGAATTCCACCAACCTTCCCAGGGCAAGATCATTGTCGGCCATATAACTTTCCCGGAAGGGATAGCCCGCCTCGGGCCTTTCGCCAGCGCCGTGATCATTGCCGATAATAATGGTGAGCACCTGCGGCATGTTTTCTTTCCCTTCGATCCATTTGGTATTGAACTCTTCGATGAACCGGTCTATACGGAACTGATCCGGGATGGCCATGTTATACGTGGGATACGTGGTTGAGGTCTTGTCGAACATGGGGGCGGGAACCGGGTAATTTATCAGGTACCCGTAACCCGAATCCTTGAAGCTGATATCGGTATAATGCGGGGCGAACATGGTGCCGAAACCGAAATTCCAGAAGGATACCTCATTTCTTTCCATATGCTCCCAGATCGAGCCGGCTTCATTATAATCTTCGGGGTAAATGGCACCCGAGGCTCCTTCAAAAGCCAGGTTCCCCGGTGCTTCCGACTGCCAGCGCATGCTCCGGTTGCCTCCATAGGCAGCGGCAACGGAGGTCTCCACCCATTCATTGGGATAGGTCATGACCAGCCAGCGGTGACCGTCGGCCGAATGGTCGGCATTCACATAAAAATTGTCGGAAATGGCAAACCGCCTGGCCAGGGTAAGGTGATTGGGCATGACAGTCACATTCTCAAGTGTCCTGCTGCCATCGCTGTTGGAAAACGTGGCCGCATAACCATAACGGGCGAGTTCCGGATCCCCGTTCCCTTTTTTGATCTGGCCGAATACCTCGTCATAGGTTCTGTTTTCCTTCGATACGAACACGATATGTTTGATGGGTGTTTCCTTCCCACCCGGGTACAGGGGAACCGGGTTTTCCCTTCGCCAGTCGTGCCGGTCGTCGCCGGGCCGGGAGAAACGGAAATTATTTTTCACCACTTCGCGGGTCAGCTCCTCGAGTTTCCTTTCATCGGGAACATCCATAATCGTGACCGAGCCTTTCATCAGGCCGCCTACATAGCTTCCTTCAGGACCCATGTCAAAATTTTCACCCCCATTCGGTCCGCTGCCGTAACCTTTCGCGTTGGCCACGATGAGTTTTTCCCCATCCGGCGTAACCTTCAGCTTGGAAGGGAACCAGCCCACCGGGATATGACCCACTACCTCCAGCCGGTCGATATCGATCACGCCCACCGAATTGATGCCCGATTCGGCGACATACAACCGTTCACGGTCCGGCGACAGGGCCAGGCCGAATGGAATGATGCCCCTGTACCTTCTGAGCCTGTCATCGATATGCAGGAAAATGTTCTTTTTAACCGAGTCGGCCTTTACGTCGATCACCGAGATGCAATCGTTATTGCCATTGCTCACAAACACATAATCTTCTGTAGCCACCACCGAGTTCGGTGAGGAACCGCCCACGGCAGGGATGCCTTCCAGTGCCTCCCCCACCAGGAAACCCGTTTTGGTTTTGGCCACCACTTCCCCGGCCTCCAGGTCGATGGTCCAGACTGAAAAGGATTCCGGCGCGTTGGGATCACCGAGACCGGGTACGCCCAGAGAATCAATTCCCTCGATGGAGGCTTCCGACTGGTATGCAAAAGGTGGCTGCTTCAGTACCGTCTCTTTCAGGTTGTCGGGATCCACGGATTTAATCCAGTCATATTCATACATGCCCACATTGGCCACGTACAATTCCTTTTCATCCGGTGAAAGGGCTATGCCGAACGGATATCGGCCCACACGAATGCTCTTTATCAGCTTTTTGCCAATGGCATCCACGATGGCTACCCTGAAATTGATCTGGTCCACCGCATAGATCGTGGATCCGTCGGCGGAGAGCACCAGGTCGCCGATATATCCGTGTTCAGGGTCAAAATGTTCGGAAAAATCGCTGCAGTCGATCCTGTCCAGCCGTTCACCCGTATTTACATCGAAAATATAGATCAGGTTTTCCTGCCCACCGGCCACATACACCTTACTGTTATCCGGGCTTACCGCAAGCCCCATGAACACGGAGGCCAAAATGCCCTTATCGGTTTTGGCCCCTTCGGGGATCTGCCTGATCGAGGGCTTACCTGTGCCAATCCCTTTCAGGATGGAAATCGACAGCGGACTTGTTCCTGAATTGGCAGTGACCGCTATCGCGCCATCCGGGCTCAACACCAGCCCGAACGGATGGGGCGCCACCCGGTAGGTATCGCCATAAGGTTCGATAACCCGGCTGTTGGGCAATACGCTCTGTCCTTCAAAATTAAGATGGGTGATCTTTTCACCTGCCGGGGCTTCAATGATCCAGTTTCCGGCCAATTGATCTTTATCCGCTCCCGGGCGGCATGAAACAAAATACAGGGTCAGAATAACTAAAGCTGGAATGTAGAAACAGTTCCTGGTATTCATTGGATTCATTTAAAAAAGTACAAAAAATCTGTCCGTAAAAAAACAGACCCGGCCTTTCGACCAGGTCTGTAATTTATGAATTATTGTTTACAAATTAGCTATTCCCTTTATTTAAAAAGGACCTTACCGTTTAATCCCATCCGAGTATCTGTTCGAGATTCGGGTTTACGGTAACGTCAGTCTGAGGTATAGGCCTGTAATAATACTTGGGTGCTTCGAAAGTGCCTCTTTCGATTACCGTGATCAACTTGCCCGAATCGCCGTTCTCAAGAAATATACCGGCATCTTCCCCGGGGACACCCGATCGATAGTATACCAGCTGATCGCCCAGTTCATTAGTTTCCTTGTCACCGGGAATGGATTCCGAGGCAGGAATAAGATACACATCGGGGATATCGTCACCGGTCAGGTCGAATTTACCCAGGCTTGGGAAATAAATACCCATCGGTTCTTCTTCCAGAATTTCACCTGCATCCCAACGCATGAGGTCATCGAAGCGATAGCCTTCCAGGGCCAGCTCGACCCTTCGCTCACGACGGATCTCCAGCAGGGAAGCCCATTGGGAAGTAGCTGACTGGATATTGGGATACCGTGCCTGCTGAACCGGGTCTACCGGAGGGTTCATGCTCAGGTGAGGCATTCCCACCCGGTCCCGGATGGCATTTACGGTCATGTCCAGGTCGGCCTGTGTAAGCTCACCAAGTTCCGCTTTTGCTTCCGCATAGATCAGCAGGATCTCCGGATAGCGGATCACGGGCACATCCACGCTGTTCTGATAAGCTTGATCCGGGTTGTTGACGAACCCTTTGATCTGGTGATAACCGCTGAAGTTCTTGGCCAGTTGCTGCACATATATTCCTCCGCCTTGTGAATAGGTATTGGTATTGTTGTTTACCCATCCCGGGTAGGCATAGGTCTGATACACGCGCGGATCCCTGTTCTCGAATTCCTCAACAAACAGATTAGTCTCATAAGCAGGCTGACTGGTGTAGTAGGAACCATCCTCCATCAGATAAGACTGGAGGAGGTCCTTGACAGGACATACTTCATAATTACCGAACATATATTCCCACCAGCCGGAATTCAGCAACTGATCCTCGGCATAGGCAGCCAGGATGATCTCGGGATTGCCTTCCAGGCTCGTTTCCACGAACAAGCTCCGGTAATCCTCCATCAGGTTCCCGGTGGAATAGATCGAAAAGCCACCGTTATTCATGATATCCTGAGCCAGGTCCCTTGCCTTTTGCAGAAAACCATTGGCTGTTCCGGTAAGATTCAGCTCGGGATGATACTTTCTGAAAGTACCCTCATGAAGGGCAAAACGGGCAAAATAGGCTTTCACCACCCAGTTGTCCACCGCTCCTGCCCGGGAATCATCCTCCACATGCCCGGCAGCGAATTCAAAATCTTCCATGATCCGTTCTACCACGAATTCACGGGAATCTCTTCCCTTGAACAGGAGATCTTCCTCATCAGAATCGATCACCTCGTCATACCAGGGCACATCCGAAAAGCGTTTCACCTTTTCCACATAGAACCTGGCCCTGAAAAACCGGGCTAAGCCTTCAAAATGATCCAGCCTCGCCTGAGGCAGATTGGCGCCTCCGAAATTTTCAAGGAAGAAATTGATCGTTCTCAGTCTTTCCCATTCCCAGCCCTGGTTGATCGTGGACGAATTGGCTTCGCTCACCATCATGGTCTTGATCTCCAGGTTGCCGGTTGTGGCGGCATTATCCGTTCCCCGGTCACTGATATAAATACCCACACCGGGAAAATCATACAGATTATTAATGTACATGGCAAGGTCTTCTTCCGTGTTGAAGAAGTTCTCCTTTCCGATCTCCGTTTCCGGAAACCGGTCAAGGAAATCATCGTTACAGGCTCCCACGATGAATAATAAACTTAAAGATAAAATATATTTAAATATGGTTTTCATGATCATCATTCGATTTAAAAGTGAACATTAAGCCCAACAGAATACCTCCTCTGCTGCGGATAGGAATATCCTTTCCCAATACCTCTTGCGGTGCTGGTAGCAGGGTTATATTGCGCGGTATTGTTAATATCGTTAACGGCCTCCGGATCATAAAATTCAGCCAGTTCGGACCATTCCATCAGGTTCTCTCCACTGAAGAATACCCGAACCTTATCCAGGCCGATCCGGTCCATAAGGCTCTGAGGCAATGAATACCCTACCGTCAGGTTCTTGAACCTCAGGTAGGCGCCATTCAACATATAACGTGTCTGCGGGATCGCCAGACCTTTTGACTGGTCGATACGTTCGCCCAGGTTCCTGTCGGCCATCCAGGCCTGCAGTACAGGATAAAAGGCATCGAGGTTCTGGTCGGCCAGTCCGGCATCGAGAAAAGCCTGGGAGTGCTGGGCACGTTCCACTTCGCTGTCGGCAGTCGCACGGTAATAATCATGCAGATGGACATAACCTCCTGCATAGGGTTGCTGATACCATCCCCAGTAGAGGTAGTCGAGCGGATAGTAATCTTTCTGGCCCACACCCTGGAAGAAGGCCCTGAAATCGAACCCTGACCAGTTGAACGAAAGATCCATTCCGTAGCGTAACCGTGGGCTGAAATTCCCGACAACCGAAAGATCTTTGGGTTCATCAACCGTCAGGCCTTTTTCTATGAGCCCGTTATTATCCAGGTCTTTATACTTCGGCCAGCCGGGTACGATCTGCAACGCCCCCCAAGGGATTATGCCGGTTTCGTCAAGTTGTGAGATCTCCTCTTCAGACTGGAATAGGCCGTCACTCTGGAGACCCCACATCTCGCCAAGTTCCATGCCTTCGTAAAACTGGGTGAGGTTCCGGTTGGGATTGTCGAAACTGGTAATATACGACCTGTTGTCGGATAATATAAACCGCGTATTGAAAAACAGGGGTTCTCCACCGAGATTCACCTCATCCCTGTAGTTCAGGCTGAACTCCCATCCGTTGGTTTTGAGATCCGCTGCGTTTTCCTGTGGCTCATCCGCTCCAAGCACGGCCGGAAGCTCCTTACCCTGGGTGAGCATACCCAATGTGTTCCTGCGGTAAATATCGAAATTACCGCTGATCTTATCATCCAGAAGACCGATGTCCACACCGATATTGACCGTATTGACCTCTTCCCAGGTATAATTGGGAGAGACCAATGGTGGTGGTGTGACCCGCTGATTGCGTTCACCTCCTATCAGATAATTACTCAGATAGGCATTCATGGTCGGTATATAACCATAGGCAGACACATCCTGGTTACCCAGCGATCCATAGGAAGCCCTCAGCTTCAGGTTACTCAGGAACCCGGTCAGGCCCGTCATGAAAGGTTCTTCGCTCATTCTCCAGGCTACCGAAGCCGATGGGAAAAACCCGAACCGCTTATCCTTGGGGAACCGGGATGATCCGTCATAACGGCCGTTGAATTCCACGATATAGCGGTTTCTGAAAATATAATTCAGGCGGTAAAAGGCTCCTCTGATGGCCCAGTCTTCAATCTCTTCGTTGACAAACGCTTCACCCGTAGCCAGGTTCAAGGTAGGCAGGGAGGATGAGATCAGGTTATTTCGCTGCGCACTGAAAAGCTGGAACCGGTAATATTCCTGGTTATATCCCACGATAGCGGTCAGCCTGTGGCTTCCGAATTCTTCACTGAAGGTACCGTAAATATTGAATACATTGTAGTTTTCATTGATGGATTCCCGGTAACCGTAACTTCCGCCTTCTTCACGGATGTCTTCAGGACCAAAACCGATGTTGTATTTGGTGGTGTACTCATTCAAATCGGTCATGCCCTGCCGGAAGGTGTAATCCGCATTGATCTTCAGCAGATCATCCCAGAATCTGAATTCAGCAGTAAACCGGGATTGAAGGCTTCCGTAATCGTTGATGGATTTGCCTCCGTCGGCCAGACGGGCGCCGGTACGTCCCACATCATTATTGGCCCAGGTGCCGTCCGGGTTCTTATCCCAGTCGGTGGGATGTAAATTATAAAGCGCCCAGATATCCAGGTAGGTGGGTTTGTTCCGTTCGGTCTGGGTGAGATACGTGTTATTACCTAGTGTCACCCATTCCACCGGGCTGAAATCCACTTTTGCACGGAGGCTGTACCGGTTAAAAAAGTCGTCACCGACTTCAAGCGCCCCGTTGTGGCGGTTATAGGCCCCTGAAAGATAATAGCCTACCTTTTCGGAAGCACCGCTAATGCCCATCTGGTGATTATGCGACATGGAATAATCTCCCAGGAAATACCTGGTCCAGTCCCTGTTACCCATATATTCCCATACCTCGGAATTGGTCAGGTCCTGCCTGACGGGCGCTATGGAAGGGTCATCGGACCGTTCCCTGGCATACTGATACGTCTGATCACTGTAATTCTGGTTATCCCAGGGCGTATTGTCGGTAGAGGTTTCCCTCACCCGCAGATAAATATAGGGATCGGTTTCCTTGTTTGGAAGCACCGTGGGTTTATCCCAGGCAAAATAATTGGAATAGGAAAAGTTTATGCCTTCCCGGGTACCGGATTTGGTTTCGACCAGGATCACACCAAAGGATGCCCGTGCACCGTAAATAGCGGCTGCAGAGGCGTCTTTAATTACCGAAAGTGTTTCGATGTCTTCCGGGGCCAGCCGGTTCAGTTCGAACGGGTCTGAAGGCACCCCGTCAATGAGGATCAGCGGATCCCCTCCGTTTATCGAGGTAAATCCCCGGATATTGATGTTGGCGGCCTCTCCGGGCTCGCCCGACATAAACTCCACATTAAGATTGGGAACCATTCCCTGCAATCCCTGCGCCACATTGGTCACGGGCCGTTCCTGGATCTCACGGGCATCGATCTGATCGACCGCACCCGAAAGATTCACTTTCTTTTCCGTACCGTAACCGATTACCACGACTTCTTGCAATGCCCGGGTATCTTCGATCAGCTGTACATCCACCACTGACCGGCTATCCACGGACACTTCCCGGGTAGTATAGCCCACATAAGAAAATACAAGTGTGGCCTGCGGGCCGGGCACTTCAAGTTTGTACTGGCCGTCTACATCCGTAATGGTACCTGTGTTGGTACCTTTAACCAGGACCGATACACCCGGCAATCCTTCACCCGTTGCCCGGGTGGTGACCTGCCCCGTTACCGTGACAGGTTGTGCAATAGAATAATTTGCGAATGCTATGGTGATCAGAAACAAAAAAACGCTTCTGATCAAAACATTCTGCAAAACATTACGTTTTTTAAGTACGCTGTTTTTCATAAATAACGTGTTTTAAGGTTTTGTTTTACAAAATCTTTAAGACCGATATGTTAAACATGTTTAAAGCTTCAAATAAAGTCTGGCGAGACAAGCGAAGCGTTGTAACAGGGCCAGAGACCGCTGGCCCTGTTAGACTCCTACAAAGTTTATGTATTATTTCACTATATCCAAATTATCGGAATTATTAATATATTAGTGTATTATTATTAAATCCTTAATATTTGACAAAACGACTCTTTTTCTATAAAAAATCCCTTCTCATTGCATAAAAAAGAGCAATTTTTAATTCTATTGGTAATGATTTTCACGACTATATTTCAGGAGTAATTAAAGACAGAGAATCATTACCTGTATGTTAACGGGTACAGACTGAATAGACGCAATCATTAGAATATACCCTTTTTAATTAATATATGCCAACTTTTTATAATTTATCCTTTGCATAAATTATAAAGCCTTTTTTCAAAAACAGGACTTATCTATCACGAAGGGTCGGGAGACCGGGTTTTCAATGCGCCTGGGCAGAACTAACCAATTGATCATCCGGAAAAGAAATTATGGGGGCAAACTGCCGGGAAACAGATGAAGATCCTCCAAAACAGGATGGGTAGATGGGCGGGGGAAACATCAGCAGATTTCCGGGAAAAACCCGGCAGGCATGTGCCAAAATCCGGCAGTTATCCGGAATAACGGTAACCCGGCTATTTATACGGTCCATGATAAATAAGGCCGCTTACTATTATAAAGCGCTTAACCCATGATCACGGAAACCTGGACGGTGGTTTCTTTATCTTTAACAGGTATTTTCATGCCTTCGATGGTCTTCCCATCCACACGGATCTCCATTACGCCCCGGGAAACATGTTCCGGGTTACGAACTTCTATTTCGTATAACACACCCCTGAATTTCCGGCAAACCCGGAAACCGTCCCATGCTTCGGGAATACAGGGATCGACGATCAACCCGTCGTATTCCGGCCGGATACCCAGAATGTACTGCGTGATGGCATAATAATTCCAGGCCGCCGTGCCGGTCAGCCAGGAATTTTTTGCCTCTCCCGGTTTATGGGCATCCTTCCCTGCTATCATCTGGGCATATACGTAAGGTTCCGTCTTATGCAGATCGCTGATCTCTTCCAGGTAGGCGGGTGCTATTTTGGAATAATAATCAAAGGCCCGGTCGCCCCGGCCGAGAAGGGTCTCTCCTATCATGATCCAGGGATTATTATGGCAGAAGATACCCGCGTTTTCTTTATATCCCGCCGGATAGGTCGATATCTCTCCGTATTCGATCACATACTTTGTAAAAGCCGGATTGTTCAATACAATACCATAAGGACAATCCAGTCGTTCCTTCACCGAATCGAGGGCTTTCATTGCCCGCCCGTCATCCAGTCCAATGCCTGCCATTGTACAGAATGCCTGCGATTCGATAAAAATCTTTCCTTCTTCATTGTCTTTGCTTCCGACTTTTTTTCCAAAGTGATCATAAGCGCGCAGGAACCATTCCCCGTCCCAGCCATGTGCATCGAGGGTTTTGATCATCTCATTCACATGGCCTTGTGCCTTTTCCGCCTCATCTTTCTTGCCGATGTGTTTGCACAGGTTAATAAAATCCTGTCCGTATAGCACGAACATACCGGCGATCATCACCGATTCCGCCTTCCCTCCTTCCTTATTTTCCGTGGTCTGGAATGATTCGTCCGGATTCATGGAAAAGCAGTTCAGATTAAGACAATCGTTCCAGTCGGCCCGTCCGATCAGGGGCAACCCGTGGGGTCCCAGGTTATCGACCACATGATAAAAAGACCGTTTCAGATGTTCAAAATGATTTTCCGCCAGCGATTCATCGTTATCGAAGGGCACCTTTTCCTCCAGGATGGAAAAATCGCCGGTTTCTTTGATATAGGTAACCGTGGAAAGGATAAGCCAGAGCGGATCGTCATTGAAGTTGCTTCCCACGGCATGATTTCCCCTTTTGGTCAGGGGCTGGTACTGATGGTAAGCCCCTCCATCCTCAAACTGGGTGGCCGCGATATCGAGGATCCTCTCCCTGGCCCTTTCGGGAACCTGATGAACAAAACCGATCAGGTCCTGGTTCGAATCGCGGAATCCCATACCCCGGCCGATACCTGATTCAAAATACGAAGCGCTCCTCGAAAAATTGAACGTGATCATACATTGGTACTGGTTCCAGATGTTAACCATCCGGTCCAGTTTCTCATCATGGCTACAGACCTGGTATGACGATAACAGTTCCGACCAGTATTCCCTGAGTTTATCGAAGGCCTGGTCTACCTTTTCCACGGTATCGAATTGTTTAATCAGTGATTGCGCTTTCGTTTTGTTGATCACCCCCTTTCGATTCCCATTTTTCCTGATCATCATTTTCGACATAACCAAGCAGGAAGACCAGGTGGCAGGTCTGGCCGGGATCAATTTCCAGTTCGAGATAATGAGAGGCTACCGGCGACCATCCATGGGCTTCCGAATTCCGGGGCTTCCCTTCAAATACGGCATCCGGCCGGTCGAAACCGTTGTACAGCCCCAGAAAGGCCTCCCTGTCTGTATCATACCCCTGCACCGGTACATTTACCGAATAAAAGGCATAATGATTCCTTCTTTCCTTGTATTCGGTCTTATGATAGATCACATTACCGGAAATCTCCACCTCGCCGGTGGAAAAATTGCGCTGGAAATTGGTCATGTCGTCTTCCGCATTCCAGAGGCACCATTCCATAAAGGAAAAAAGCCTGATCTTTTTTTCCTGGCCGGTCTGGTTGCTTAGGGTCAGATGTTGAATTTCACCCCAGGCTCCCAGCGGTACAAAGAAATTCACCTCTGCCTGGAGGCCGTTTTTCACTCCCCTGATCCGGGTATAACTCAATCCATGCCGGCATTCATACTCATCCAGGTCAGTTTTAACCGGCTTCCACCCCGGGTTCCAGATCACACCCTCATCCTCGATATAAAAATACCTTCCCCCGTCATCAATGGGTACATTATTGTACCTGAACCGGGTGATCCTTCTCAGCTTGGCATCTTTTTAAAAGGCATAACCGCCGGCCGTATTGGAGATCAACCCGAAAAAATCGTGGTTACCCAGGTAATTGATCCATGGATAAGGGGTTCTGGGATTGGTAATGACATATTCCCTGTTCCGGTCATCAAAAAATCCGAATTTCATAATCGTAACTTTTCGGGTTATAAAAAAGATTAATCTTTTGGCAGCTTATCCCACCAGGTCTTTTTAAGGATCATGGTCGTGACTATCGCTACGGTAATGCTGATCACGGTGGGAACACCTTCTTGCAGAACCAGATAAATCGGGAATATTACGAGTGCGGTCTGCCAGATTATACCGATCCCCACATTGAACATATCCCTTTTGAAGTTTTTGTTCGGTTTGAAGTCCGGGTCTTCGGCCACCACCTTGTCGTGGATCGGTTTCCAGAAACCCCAGGGCCTTACATTTTTATAAAACTTTTTCAGCACCTCTTCATTCACGGGAGGAGCCGAGTAGGTGCCGATTATACAACCGGCCACCGCGATCAGCAGCATCAGCGGAAAGGTATACAGATCGAGCACACCGGCGAAAATATACCTGAATGAAAGTGCCGGGATCAGTCCGCCGACCATGCCCCAGAAAAAGCCCTGTCCATTAAACCGCCACCAGTACCATTTCAGCACGTTTGCCGCTACATAACTGCCATAAAGCCCGGAGACGATCCATTGAAGTACATCATTCACATCTTTAGCAAAAAAACCGAAAATAATACTCACCACCACCATGATCAATCCCGCTACATAATTGATCGCCTGTACCCGCACATTCGGGGCATCCCGGTTAATGTATTTAAGGTAAATATCATTGACTATATAGGCCTGGGCGGCATTGAGGGTGCCGGCAAAAGTAGACATGAAGGCGGCAAGCAACCCGGCAAGCAACAAACCAAGAAAGCCTACCGGCACAAACTGATTGATCGCTGAAGGGAGTATCTGTTCAAAATCGATCCGTCCTGCCACGATCAGGTCGAGCTTATCATAAAAGATCAGTCCCAGCACCGCAAAACCGGCGATCATGAAATACCGTATCGGCATCAGGATAAGCGATACCGAACCACTCATAAGAGCGGCTTCTCTTGGTGACCTTGAAGAAAGTATTTTCTGCATGTCATAATTGGGGGCAGGCCCGGCCAGACTGACCAGCACACCCTTGAATATCATCATCATGAACATGATCGTGAAAAGGGAAAATCCGTCGTCCTGGATCTTCTGATTGACCCCGGTCACTATGCCGGACCAGTCCAGGTCGAGTTTCCATCCGAAAAACGGGTTCATCCAACCTTCGGGTACGATGATCTCATTCGCCGCTACCGCCTGCATGGCAATCACGGCAATCACGATACTCGAGAGAGTCATGATAATATACTGAAGCAGGTCGGCCCAGACGATACTGGCCATACCGCCAAGTAAGGCATAGAGGACAGCAAAAAAGGTAAAAACTATACCATATATATGAGGCACGAATTCGGGAGCCACGTCAAAAGGCACATAACCGGACACCACTTCCCAGGGAATGAAGATCTCCATGAACTTACCCAGTCCGATAAAGCCATAGGCCAGGTACCCGAGTCCCATGATCAGGGCAAATACCACCACGACGGTATGGCTCATACTGGCTCCCTTTCCATATCCGAAACGGGTCCCGATCCATTCGGCCCCGGTGGTTACGCCTGATCTTCGCAGCCATATTGAGAGAAAGACCATTAAAAAGATCTGGTTGAACACCGGCCATAACCAGGGCAGCCAGACACTTTTCAGCCCATAGACAAATAGAATGGTCACCAGCCACATGGTACCGGAAATATCGAACATCCCCGATGCATTGGAAAGTCCCAGAAGATACCAAGGTAACCGGTGTCCTCCCAGCAGGTAGTTCTGTTTGCTTTTCCGTGCGAATTTCCGGAGGACGACCCCTATCACAACCGTAGCGGCCAGGTATACTAAGATGATCGATACATCGATTATCGTGATTTTCATACTGAGATCATTAAATAAAAAAACGATGGACCGGGACCACAGGGATCTGCATATGAATAATTGTTAAATATTGTAGAACTCCGGAGTTAAAAAAATCAAATTACTTATTGTATGACTTATTTCACATCCCATTTTTTAAAAATATTGATTCACGCCAGATATCTTGGCCCCAAAGGTACCAAGACACTAAGGTTCGCCAACTATTCGATTCTGTTATCAGCACCCCACCGACCTATCACACCCCATCTATTTATGAAATAATTAGACACAATGTACTTTTTGGTTTTTTGGCTTCAAAGGTACAAAGGCGCAAAGGTTCACCGGGTATTCTGTTCTGTAATTCACAATAGTTCGAATCAATTAAAAAATACAAATATCAATCCGCCGGTAAAGATTATTGATTTTTAGTAAGGGCGCAACTATTTCAAAGGTAAATATTAAAAAAAAGCAAAAAAATAATAATTCTTTTTTGTTTCATAAGTGACTGATTTTTAATGGATTGCACCGCGAATATCGTCGACACCCAATAATAACCATCATGTTTCTCAATTTTTTTAAACCTTTTTAAAACCACATCGTTAGTGTCTAAATAACCAAACAAAAATCTACCCTGATGAGAAAAAGATTTATGCGATATAACCGGTTATTGATCATTGTGCTTGTAGCCGTTATATCAATCACAGGAATGGCTCTGGTAAACCTGCCTCAGAGAGGTATGGAATACTGGAGCAATCTTGAAATGACCACCTCCATTGAGGAGGTGATCGACCATACCCTGAGCTGGGGTTTTGCCAGTTCACTGAAAGAGGTGGATCACTCAACAGTGGGTGTTCCATTTGAAATGAATGTTGAAAAAGGATACCGGATAGACAACAACCTGGTGGATTATGGGATGATCTATCATGGTACGGTGGGCCAGAATTTCAACAACGATAAGGTATTCAGAAAAATGCTCAATGTCCTTTCTGATAATTATCTGCGGATCCGGAGGAATGATCAGATTGAAAAAAATAATGAAACCCTGCAATCTTTTGAAGAACACGGGTATGTATATGATCTGACGAACCGGTATGCTTATGTGAACAAGCTGATCATCAGCGACAATGAGGCATGGGTGCTGATGCTTACATACGATGAAAATGCCCGGGCCAGGGTCCGGGAATTGCTGGACAGGATCTGGATCGAAGAAGAGAAAGGGGTCAGGATCAGTTGAAGGCCAGGGGTTTTCAACCCTTATAATATATTTATATAATACCTGAAAGTAAGACAATTCGCGGCCGGTAATCGGGGTTTTGCCCTGATCCGGCCGTTTATTTTATCCAGATACACCTTACACCTTACACCCTACACCCTACACCCTACATGCCTGTCCCGCTGCCTCCAACCTACTTTCCATATTTATACTCCAGGATAACACCACCGGCTATCCTGACCGCTTTCCCGATCAGTTCGGCGCATTTTTCCGGCCCGCCCGCTCGCACATATTCAGCCTGCTCGGTCTCATCACTCAGATCATATGCCTTTCCGAGCTTTTCCTCAAGGATCTCCCGGCAATGGATGCTGCCCAGTTTCTGCCTGTATTCATCCACAAAAGATCCGGCAGGTTTCAGCGATTCACGGTATGTATCCCAGTCCTCTATGTTGTCCCGCCCAAAAATAAGGCCCATCGCCATCAGACAACCCGTAAGGGCCCCACAGGTAAGGCCTTTTTCACCCAGTCCGGGAAGCGGTGTGAGCGCTTTAACCACAGCCCCTTCTTCCAGATTGAACTGCTCCTTGATGGCCAGGAAACAGGACTGGGCACAATGCCCGGACTTTTTCATAAGTAAAGCGGACCGCTGCTCCATCATGGACAGTATGTTTTCACGTGACATGGAAAGATTCAGGTCTTCCTGATCATTTGTCTCTGCCCGGGAGTTGTTTTCATCATTATCCCGGCTTTTTTCATCATGATCTGATGATGGCAGACAGGCCGGCAGGGTTAACATACCCGCCGATATCGCCCCCAGCCGGATAAGATCCCTTCGATTATATTTTTTCATGATAAAAAAATGTTCAGATCCTCTAAAGTATAAATGCCGAGTTTAACATAATAAAATTAATTAAGATATTTATGAATACAAAAAAGACCATAGAGGAAACTATGGTGCACAAAAAGTATCTGGGGAAGAATTCTGACCTATAAAAAATGATTGATTCCGGGAGTTTACTTTTTGATATCTTTTTTAGATTTGCTATATATTTTCAATAAAAATAAAATTGTAACATGAACAAGATACTGATCATTGGCGCCGGTGGTGTGGGCAATGTGGTTACGAAGAAATGTGCGCGTGAAATAGATGTGTTTAACGATATTCTGCTGGCCAGCCGTACAAAGGCAAAATGCGACCGGATCGCGGAGGAGATTGGAGGGAATCGGGTGAAAACCGCACAAGTGGATGCCGACCATGTTTCGGAGGTCGTGTCGCTGATCAATGATTTCAAGCCGGCGCTGGTCATTAACGTGGCGCTACCCTACCAGGACCTGCCCATTATGGAAGCCTGTCTGAAAACAAAAACCCATTACCTGGATACCGCCAACTATGAACCAAAAGAAGAAGCCAAATTTGAATACAAATGGCAATGGGCTTATCATGAGAAATTCAAAAAAGCCGGGATAATGGCCCTTCTCGGTTGTGGATTCGACCCGGGAATGACCGGAATTTATACCGCGTATGCCCGGAAACATCATTTTGACATCATCGAATTCCTGGATATCGTGGACTGTAATGCAGGTGATCACGGTAAACCCTTTGCTACCAATTTCAATCCGGAGATCAATATCAGGGAGATCACTCAAAAGGGAAAATACTGGGAACAGGGCAAATGGGTGGAGACCGAACCCATGTCGGTACATAAACCCATTGATTATCCCAATATCGGCCCCAGGGAATCCTATTTATTGTATCACGAAGAGCTGGAATCCCTGGTCAAGAATATTCCCACCATCAAACGGGCCCGCTTCTGGATGACCTTCTCGCAGAACTATATCGATCATCTCCGGGTATTGCAAAATGTGGGGATGACCAGCATTGAACCGGTGAATTTCAAAGGGCAGGAAATTGTACCCCTTGAATTCCTCAAAGCCCTTCTTCCCGAACCATCAGAACTCGGTGAAAATTATACCGGGGAAACATCCATTGGCTGCCAGATCAAGGGACAAAAGGGCGGGAAGGATCAGACCTATTATATCTGGAATAATTGCAAACATGAGGAAGCCTGGCTCGATGTAAAAGGACAGGGTGTATCCTACACCACGGGGATACCTGCCATGCTCGGAGCCAAGATGATGCTGACAGAAAAATGGATGAAACCGGGTGTGTTTAATGTCGAGGAATTTGATCCTGATCCTTTTATGGATGAAATCGGGCATTATGGATTACCCTGGAATGAAAAAATCAATGAGCCACTGGCATTCGACGATTATTATGAATAAAAAAAGATATCCTGAAATAGAAACCGAACTGATCCCTTCTCCCTGTTATGTGCTCGAGGAAAGGTTATTGCGTAAAAACCTGGAAATACTGAAAGACCTTAAAGAAAGGGCAGGCATTACCATTTTATTGGCACTGAAAGGTTATGCCATGTGGAGCACCTTCCCCCTGATTAAACAATACCTGGACGGGGCAACTGCCAGTTCACTTCATGAGGCCATTCTATGCAATGAAGAAATGGGCTCAAAAGCGCATCTCTGCGCCCCGGTCTATCTGGAAGATGAAATAGAGACGATCACCGATATTGCCAGTCATATTACTTTTAACTCACTGAAACAGTACTTTAGATACAATGCGATAGTTGAACGAAAGGAATTGAATGCAGCGCTCAGGATAAATCCGGAGTATTCCGAGGTAAGCACTTCGCTTTACAATCCCTGTATACCGGGAAGCCGCCTTGGTATTACCGCCGCGGAACTGGGCGATGAACTTCCCCCGGGAATAGATGGACTGCATTTTCATACACTGTGTGAACAAAACTCCGATGCCCTGGAAAGTACGCTCAGAGAAGTCGAGAATAAATTCGGGCGGTTTTTTAACCAGATCTCCTGGCTGAATACCGGAGGCGGACATCATTTTACCAGAAAAGATTACGACCTTGACCGTTTTGTACACGTGATCACACGGTTTAAGGAAAAATATGACCTGGATATTATTGCCGAACCCGGAGAGGCCGTAGGCTGGCAAACCGGATACCTGGTCTCCACGGTACAGGACATAGTCCAGGCCAACGGGATAAAAACCGCCATGCTGGATGTATCTTTTTCGGCACATATGCCGGATTGTCTTGAAATGCCGTATAAGCCTTATATATGGGGGGCAAGGGAACCCACCCCGGGACTTCCTACCTACCGGATGGGTGGATTGACCTGCCTGGCCGGTGATTTTATGGGGGATTATTCCTTTGAAGAACCTTTACGGCCCGGGGATAAGGTCATCTTTAACGATATGATCCATTATACCATGGTTAAAACCACTAATTTTAATGGTGTAAAGCTGCCTTCTATCGGTATGCAGAAAGAAGACGGGACTTTCCAGCTGGTGAAGACATTCAGCTACGAGGATTATAAATCAAGGTTGAGCTAGTGTACGGGAATATATTTATACCTCTGAATGTATAAAAATATAGTCAGGCAGCCAATGCAGCAAGTCTCACGTTTCCGAAAGGGTGTGGCCTTACCTCCTCCGTATTGAAAAGCATATCGATATCCGGAATCTGATGCCAGGCATACATGGCCCACGGGCCGGCAAAAAAGAGGGCTTTCCCGGTTGATACTGAAATACAATATCAAAAGAAAGCCCCTTTTTCTATTTTATATAAATAAAGGTTATTATGCGATAGTCACTTCTTTGGCCAGGAACACATCCTGAATGGCGTTGAACAGTTCAACTCCTTCCTCCATGGGCTTCTGGAAGGCCTTCCGTCCGGAAATCAATCCCATTCCGCCAGCCCTTTTATTGATGACGGCTGTTTTAACGGCCTGTGCCAGGTCATTTTTGCCGGCACCACCACCCGAATTGATCAGACCGATCCGGCCCATGTAATTATTCATTACCTGATACCGGGTAAGATCGATCAGATTGTCGGAAGTAAACTCCGAGTAAACCTTTTCATGGGTCTTTCCGAAATTAAGGGCCGTGTATCCACCATTGTTTGTCGGTTGCTTCTGTTTTATGATGTCCGCTTTAATGGTCACACCCAGGTGGTTGGCCTGCCCTGTAAGGTCTGCCGAAGTATGATAATCGACTCCATCCTTTTTGAAATCGGAATTCCTGAGATAGCACCATAATACCGTAAACATGCCTCTTTCATGAGCCATTTCAAAAGCTTCGGAGATCTCCACGATCTGACGGTTACTTTCCTCCGATCCAAAATAAATAGTCGCTCCTACGCCGGCAGCTCCCATATCAAAAGCCTGTTCAATTGAACTGAACAGGATCTGGTCATATTTATTGGGATACGTTAACAGCTCATTATGATTGATCTTGAGTATAAAGGGTATTTTATGGGCATATTTTCTTGCTACCGATCCCAATACACCCAATGTGGAGGCTACTGCATTACAGCCACCTTCAATGGCCAGTTTCACAATGTTTTCACCATCAAAATATATTGGGTTAGGTGCAAAGGAAGCTGCAGCGCTATGCTCTATGCCCTGGTCAACAGGTAAAATGGACAAATAACCTGTTCCGGCTAACCTGCCATGGCTGAACATGGCTTCCAGGTTACGCAATACAGGAACAGGCCTGTCAGTACCGGTAAATATCCTGTCTACAAAATCCGGTCCCGGAAGATGAAGGTTTTCACTTGGAAAAACCGCTTTATGAGTCAGCAGACTTTCTGCTTCTTTTCCTAATAATTCTTCAATTTTAGAGATCATATTACATTTATTTTTAATTAAAAAGTTGTTTCCCTGTAAAAAATAAGATTAATACCTCAGAATATGAGGTTTTCGCTGTGTAAATTTAATCCATAATCTTTGAAAATCGACTCCTGGAAGTTAATAATTCCGTATAAACCATCTTCTTTTGATCATGGAACAACGCGCGACATAATGATCAATAAATCAACATGCATTGTAAAGTAGGCAATGAAGTTATATCTTTATAGTTGATCAAGTTATAAATGACCCCACTGTGAAGCAGATTATTATTGTTACCGGCCTATTGGGTTTGTTATTATTTACCGAAACATTATCCCAGGATAATGATGCGCTTGTAAAAGAGGTGATCAATTTCACTCAGGTCAATCCCGGGGATACCTCGGAATGGGAATATGCCAACCGGAGATTTTACAGTTATAACAGTCAGCGCCTTCCGGTTTACGGACAGTATCAGAACTGGGATAAAGAGGCAGGCCAATGGGGCCCAATCAGGACGCAATGGAAATATGAATATGACGGTTCGGGCAACCGGACCTATGACTGGGTAGTAAGGTATCAAACAGAAAACACGAACGAGGTGGAAATGAAAAGGGAAACGGTCAGAACCTACCGGGGAGACCTGATCATTCAATATAGAAGAAATTTTGTTGATTATATCGATATCAAAAAGGAAGAATATGTAGTGAATTACACCTATGATAATGAAGACAGGCTGACCGAAAGATATTCTGAATACCGGGATAATTATAATTCACGACGAACGGAAACGGTAAGAAAATATTATAATGATAAAGGATGCCTTTATGCTGATGTAGACATTAATATCACCTATTTGCTTGAAGAGCCCTATGGTTCATTGGACAGCACCTACCGGCATTTTTCAGATAACTGTGATCTGAAACAGATCGATTATTATTCTTATGACAGGAAATTTGATCGTTACCTGCTGGCCTATCAATATAGAATAGACAAGGAGTATGATGAAATGGATTACTTATCAAAAGAAATAAATTATGAAAGAACCAGCCAATATGAACCATGGCGTTTGTTTTCAATTCTCGAATATGAAAATACCAGCGATGGGAAACCTGCGTCTACCTTTTATCATAACCTGAAGAATGGTTATAAATCGATACTCACCAATGAATATAATGAAGACGGCCAGGTAATTTTAGAAATGAAACAGGAATGGGATACGGATATCAATGAGTATGAAAATGCTTATGAAATCAAATCCAGCTATCATAAAGACAGCATCCTCAATTATATTATTTACAGATATGGATGGAATGAATCCATGCGGGAATTCGACTATTTTTTCAGTTCTACCTTTGAATTTGATGAAAAGGATTTTCTGGTAAAAAAAACTGACCGTGAACGGAAACTAAACAATTATAACGGAGAAAAATATCTTATAACGGTGGAAACTAATTTCAATACCCGGTGTGATGGTGAAACCCTGTCCGAAACCTCCTCAGAAATAGAGGCCGTCAACGTTCCTTCCCATTATAAAGGTACCAAAACGGTCAATACATATTATGATAATGCTCCGTGCAATCCCGAACAGGCAGAAGTGAATAATATCAAAATTTATCCCAATCCATCGAGAGGATATGTGAACGTTTACAATACAGAAACATTTGGTGAATCCACCATTGAGGTATTGAACCGTAATGGTCAGACCGTATATCAGGACAGAACCAGGCTGAACAATTATTTTTCGATCGACCTTGAAGACCTCCCGGCCGGAATGTATGTTTTGAAAATAGATAACGGTATTATCCGCGCAACCGGAAAGTTTTTGCTTATCAATTGAAAACTCACGTCACGGATCAGGAAGCTTTTTGAAGGGACACCTCCTGGAAGGACATTCCTGTTGAAAATGAAATACGATGTATCCTGAATATTGCTTAAGTAAGGTAATATGGCTTGTTTAACCGGTTTTATCTACTGTCCGGTACAATGCGGCAAGTTTTATTTCAGAGAACAGGCCTGGCCGAAATCAGTCAATTTTCATCCATTAACCACTCAAATTAAGTATATTTATCATAATGGTTTGGGGAATTAAAATTTAAAATTTCTGTGTGACCATTAATTTGTCAAACTATATACCTTAAATCTCAATCACAATATCAATTTATTCTGCATTGTGCAGATAATAAAGTATATTTTTCTTTTGATTATACTAAAATCGTTCTTATATGGATAAGATACAGCTTTTTTATAATGGGAAATATCATGAGGGTACGGGAAGCCAGGCATTGGTCAATATCAATCCGGCCAACGGTGAAGTGATCGGGGAATTCCAGTCCGCGTCTGAAAAAGACATGGAAAAGGTGGTGGAGTCTGCGGAAAAGGGATTCAAAGTCTGGTCAAAGATGCAACCGGTTGAACGCTCCAGGATTTTATTGAAAGCATCCGAAATTTTACGTGAAAAGAATGAGGAGATATCCCGGATTGAGGTCACGGATACCGGAAAACCCCTCGCGGAAGCCATCGAAGTGGATGTACATTCGGGTGCGGATGCCATCGAATATTTTGCGGGTATTGCGCCTTCTATCCACGGGCATCATTATGATTTCGGCAACACCTTTGCCTACACCCGGCGTGAGCCTTTGGGAATTTGCGGCGGTATAGGGGCCTGGAATTATCCCATACAGATTGCCTGCTGGAAATCAGCTCCGGCCCTTGCTTCCGGTAACAGTATGATCTTCAAGCCCGCAGAGATCACCCCCATGACTGCCCTTCAACTGGCAGAAGCTTATATGGAAGCCGGTATGCCTGAAGGGGTATTCAATGTGGTGCAGGGTGGCCCTGAAGTGGGGGAATTGTTAACCACCCATAACCGGATCGCCAAGATATCGCTTACCGGGGAAGTGACTACCGGAAAAAAAGTCATGTCGGCTGCCTCCTATACCTTGAAGCATATTACCCTGGAATTGGGAGGTAAATCGCCGATAATCATTTTTGAAGATGCCGATATCGACGAGGCGGTGAACGGGGCCATGATGGGTAATTTTTATACGCAGGGTGAGATCTGTTCCAATGGCACGCGTGTGTTTGTGGCCGAATCCATCAAGGACGAATTTCTTGAAAAGCTGGTCGATAAAACCTGTAAACTTAAAGTCGGCGATCCGATGGACATGGACACCCAGGTCGGTGCTCTGATCAGTGAAGAGCATTTACAGAAGGTTTTATCCTATATCGAATTGGGTAAACAGGACCGGGGTAATTTACTTTGCGGGGGTGAGAAACACGAATTTGAATCAAGAAACGATCTGAATAAGGGTTATTTTGTGGACCCGGCCATTTTCGAGATCACCGACGATAATGCCCGGGTGGTCAGGGAGGAAATTTTCGGACCCGTCATGTCGGTTCTGCCTTTCAAGAATGAGGAAGAAGTGATCCGGAGAGCCAATGATACCGACTATGGATTGTCGGCAGGTGTCTTTACCAGGGATCTTAAACGAGCCCACCGCACTGTAGCCGAATTGCAGGCAGGGATGTGCTGGATCAACAATTATAATGTCAACCCGGTGGAGATACCATTCGGAGGATATAAACAATCCGGTATAGGCCGGGAAAACGGGCTTGCTGCCATCGAACATTATACCCAGATAAAGACGGTATATGTGGAAATGGACAAAATAGATTCGCCCTATTAATTTCATTATTCATGCTATTTTTTTTGTAAAACATTAAACGATTTTTAATCCTATGAATTACGATTTTATAGTGGTCGGCGGAGGATCTGCCGGATCCGTGTTAGCCAACCGTCTGAGTGCCGACCCGTCAAACAAGGTGTTGGTGATAGAGGCCGGTCGTCCTGATTATAAGTGGGATTTCCGGATCCATATGCCGGCTGCACTCAGTTATCCCCTTAACGGCACTTTTTATAACTGGGCCTACAGTTCGGACCCCGAACCGTACATGAACGATCGCCGGATTTTCCAACCGAGGGGAAAGGTACTGGGTGGCTCGAGTTGCATCAATGGAATGATATGGATCAGGGGAAATGCCATGGATTTCGAAAAATGGGCCGGCATTAAAGGTCTTGAAAACTGGGATTATTTTCATTGCCTTCCCTATTTCAAGCGGGTGGAGACCCGGCTGATCGGAGGAGATGAATACCGGGGTGACGAAGGACCGTTATACCTGAGTACTTCCGAATGTAAAAATCCTTTGTTCGATGCATTTTTCAAGTCTGTACAGGAGGCCAGCTATCCGCTGACCGATGATGTAAACGGATATAAGCAGGAAGGATTCGGAAAGTTTGACCAGACTATCTACAGAGGCCGGCGGCATAATGCGGCCAGAGCCTACGTACATCCGGTAAAATCACGTGAAAATCTTACCGTCAGGCTCAAGACCCTGGTCACCCGGGTACTTTTCGAGGGTAAAAAAGCCACTGGTGTGGAGATCGGAAAAGGATCGCACCGGGAAAAGATTTACGGCAAAGAAGTTATTTTATGCGGGGGGTCCATTAATTCTCCCCAGCTTCTGCAGTTGTCCGGCATAGGAAACGGAAAGGAACTCGATGCGCTCGGCATTGACGTGGTGCACGATCTGCCCGGAGTGGGGGAGAATCTTCAGGATCACCTCGAGGTATATGTTCAATGGGCGAGCAAAAAACCGGTAAGCCTGTATCCCCTGCTCAATCCTTTACGTCAACCCATCGTGGGCTTCAACTGGCTTTTCAGAAGGAAAGGACCGGGTACCTCCAACCATTTTGAGGCCGGTGGCTTTATCCGGAGTAACAAGGAGGTGGAGTACCCGAACCTGCAGTTCCACTTCCTTCCCATTGCCATCCGGTATGATGGTTCCGCTCCCAGTGAAGGTCATGGGTTCCAACTGCATGTGGGACCGATGAATACCGATGTGAGAGGAAGGATAAAGATCAAATCATCCAATCCGATGGAATACCCCAGCATCCTTTTCAATTATCTTTCGACAGAAAAGGAGAGAAAGGAATGGCTGGAGGCGATCCGCTTTTCGCGAAAGTTGATCGAGACCGAAGCTATGGATGAATTCCGCGGGAAGGAGATCTCGCCCGGGAAAAAAGTGCAGAGTGACGAGGAGATCCTCGATTTTGTAGCCCGGGAAGGAGAAAGCGCCTACCATCCCTGCGGAACCTGTAAGATGGGTTATGACGACATGGCCGTGGTGGATAATAAGATGAAAGTACATGGTGTGGATAATCTATGGGTGGTGGATGCATCCATCATGCCCTATATCACCAATGGGAACATTTATGCACCGGTCATGATGATCGCTGAAAAGGCGGCGGATGATATCCTGGGCAATGAGCCATTACCGCCTGCCCATGTGCCGTTTTATAAACATGAGGAATAGAGTGGCATGAATTGATCGGAGCGGCAGCAAAAAAGGTATGTCATCCCAACGGTCATTCAGTAAGAATCTCGTTAGTATGCAGGATATGCTATCTCAGGAATAACCTGTTATGGAAATACACATCCCGTACTACCAGGATCCCTGCCTATAACGCATTTCTGAAAAGTATAAGATCCTTCCCGGAGTTCAGGATTGGATAGTAAATGAGATATATACGCTGATGCCGCCCTGGCGGTAGAAACCCCGCTCCTCTCTATTTTTTCTCTTCGGGTTCCATTTCCGGTCCGGCTGGTCTTTTCTCCGGCTTTTTCCCATCTCCATCCATTTCCGGAGAGGAAGCAGAAAAATGCCGGGTCCTGATTTCCTTTTTAAGTGCTTTATACATCGACCAGCAGGCCAGCAAAAGCAGGATACAAACCGGTAACCCGCTGACCAGCGAACCGGTCTGCAAAGCGATCAATCCGCCACCGAGAAGCAATACCGAAGCCACAATCCCTTCAAGCATAGCCCAGAAAATACGCTGGCCGACCGGTGGGTTTTCGTTACCACCCGTTGAAATATAATCGATCACCAGTGAACCGCTGTCTGATGAGGTGACGAAAAAGATAACGGCGGCGATCACCACAAAGAAAACACTGATGCCCGAAAGCGGCATTTTTTCGAGAAGCATATAAATG
Organism: uncultured Roseivirgaceae bacterium; assembly: GCA_964543195.1. Taxonomy (GTDB): domain Bacteria; phylum Bacteroidota; class Bacteroidia; order Cytophagales; family Cyclobacteriaceae; genus JAGTVG01. The sequence goes on along the minus strand of CAZIXF010000001.1, from coordinate 113,494 downwards.
GCACTGGCAATGTTCTCATTCACGGCCGCGGCAATTCCACCTTCACCAAAGAGTTCAACATGAAGGGCCGTACTGCCGAAAATACTGATCCAGGTAATTACGGCAAATGTAGGTCCGAGCATTACACCCAGCATAAAATCCTTGAGGGTCCGGCCCTTGGATATCCGGGCAATAAAAAGGCCTACGAAAGGCGACCAGGCAAACCACCAGGCCCAGTAAAATATGGTCCAGCTATGCATCCAGTCATTTCCTATATAAACCTCAGTCCAGGTTCCTAGGGCTATCAGCCGCTGGAAGTAACCACCCGTATTTTGTATAAAAGAATTGACTATGAAAAGCGTCGGTCCCACGATCAACATGAAAATCATCAGGATGATGGCCATCCAGGCCGCTATTTTACTGAGGTTCTGGATCCCCCTGTGAAGACCCGACACGACCGATGCCGTAGCCACAAAGGTAATGATCATGATCAGTGCTACCTGGATCCTCGGTCCCTGGGAAAGACCGAACAGGGTACCAAGTCCGGAATTAATATGCTGGATACCCAGTCCCAGGGTAGTGGCAAGACCAAATAAAGTAGCCACTACGGCCATAATGTCAATGGCATGACCCAATGGGCCTTTAAGCCGGTCACCGAGCAATGGGTAAAGTATCCACCGGATACCCAACGGCAATCCCCGGTTATAGGCAAAATAACTGATCGATAATCCCATCAGGGCATACACAGCCCAGCCATGAATGCCCCAGTGAAGAAAAGAGATCTGCATACCCAGTTTAGCTGACTCGACACTATGGGGCTCACCATACGGCGGATTGGAATAATGGAGAATAGGTTCCGCAATGCTGTAAAACATGAGCACCAGTCCGATACCGGCATTAAAAAGCATCGCAAGCCAGGCAAAAGTCGAAAATTCCGGTTTGGAATCTTTACCACCGATCCGGATATTCCTGTATTTACCGAAACCCAGGTATATACAGAAGATCAGTATGACATTAACGGCAATAATATATAACCAGCCGAAATAATTGGAAATAAAAGTCTGAATACCGGAGAAAAAAGCATCAAGGGAAGCCTGATTCAATAAAGCCACCACCACAAAAACGGCTATAAGACCGGCTGAAGTAAAAAACACGGCCGGCTCAGTTTCTGCCTTGAGCTTTTTATAAAACAAATAAATGCGTTTGAACATGATTGATTATAAACTATTCAACTATAACCGGGCGTTAAGCAGGAATGGTAATCCTGATCCGGCATAAACCGGATCGATCGATTTTTTTACACGGCTATAATAGTATAAGATTTCAACCCGTGAAATTAGTCATATTAGGATTGCTATCCAATGGGAAACCAAAATTAAAGCCTTGTTTAAGGGCTGTAAATGATCTTTACCTGGATTGAAAAATGAAGCCTGTCAGCAAATGATATGCTTTTCGGGTTTATCTCCGGGCAATATATAATTCAGTCAAAAATTAAAATGAATTGAGTTAACTGAATGGTGTTGACCTTTCGATCAATCGCCATCCCATTCCTCATTGACCTTACCTTCCGATTTCATAAGATCGATCAAAGGACAGATCACAGCAAACTTAACAGCAAACTTAAGTGCAACTCCCCACGAACAGGCAGCATCTCCATGGTCTGCACTCCCTTTCCACATCCGATATCGGGGATATGGGCATGGTCATCGAGACGGAACAGGCTATAAAAGGCTTTCCGTGTAGAAGCATTATCGCCGGGGCCTAGCCGTGGTAATCCGTTATAAATTGTATATATTAACTCGTTGTGTGAATTATTATACATTTCATTATCTTTTAACATACTGATATTTAAAGATTTATCATTTTCTTTCCTGGTGTATCCCGGTGTTTTCGAGACTATGTGGCATTAAATCATTATATTTTGGCCACGAAGGGTACCAAATCACTCAGGTATCGCTAAGTTTTTAATTATCTAATTCACACAACAAGTTATATTATATCATTCTTGAAATTTTATATCGTTTGGCATGGTCATCATTCTAAGAATCACAAGTTGAAAGAAAATCTTTTATAATTCCCGGTTTTCCGGGATTAATAAAAAATATGTTTTACCCAAAGGGATTAGCCAATTTTAAAATAATAAAATTATGCAGTTATATATAGGTTGCTCGGGTTTTCAGTACGATGAATGGAAAAAAGATTTTTATCCGGAGGATATTCCCAGGAAACGCTGGTTGGAATATTATTCCGGTCAGTTCAATTCAGTGGAGATCAACAGCAGTTTTTATAAGATCCCCAACCCGGAAAATCTCAAACTTTGGGCTGACCAGACACCGGATAACTTCAGGTTCATTTTCAAAGGATACCAGTATATTACCCACCGGAAAAAGCTGAATGTCGATGATAATCTGGTTCGTTCACTCAATAATTTTTATGATGCCCTTTCTCCCCTGGAATCCAAAATAGCGGCCATATTATGGCAATTTCCATCCAACTTTCCATATGATTTCGAGCGAATCGAAAGATTTGCCGGTCATCTGAAAAAAGAGATCCCCAATTTTTTTGAATTCAGGAAAAAGGAGTGGTTCAAAGAGGAGGTGGTCGAATTCATGGATGATCGGGGCCTTGGATTCTGTACCGTATCGGCACCGGAACTCCAGTTTCATGAAATATTTATCTCCAATAACTGGATCTATCTGCGAATGCATGGCAAGTACAACTGGTATAATTATCTCTATCGTGAAGAGGAACTTAAAGAGTTTCAGAATCAGATCGAAAAGGCGGATGTGGAAGAGGCCTATATTTTTTTTAATAATGATATGAAAGCCCAGGCTCCGGAAAACGCAAAACAGATGCAGGAATTGTTCGGATGAACAGGAGCTACCTCCCTGTTTTTACCGGATTAAGTCCACGCTGAGTGTTCCCCGCCGGTGGAACGTATCGACGCGTGGAATCAAGAAAAAGATTTACTCTCACTCCTGCTCCCCGATCTCAAAATTCTTTTTCAGGGATTTCAGAAAATTATGGGCGGTCATATCAAACTGGGTGGGTACCACCGACACGTAATTATGGGCAATCGCCCATACATCATTATCCGTATTTTTCTTATCGAGATTGACGAAATCGCCAGCCATCCAGAAGTATTTTTCACCGTAGGGATCGATCCGCTCATCGAAAGACTCATGCCAACGGGCCCGGGCCTGCCGGCAAACTTTCACCCCTTTGATGGGACCTTCGCTGGCAGATGGGAGGTTCACGTTCAGGGCAATACCCCGGGGCAAGCCATTTTCAAGCACCTCGGAGGTAATTTTTTTTACATGATCACTCACATGGCCGAAACGGGCATCCGGTGAATAATCGCAAAGGGAAAAACCAATGGCCGGAATATCGTCAATGGCAGCCTCAAGGGCAGCCGCCATGGTGCCGGAATAGACCACACTGATCGAGGTATTGGGTCCATGATTAATGCCACTCACCAGCAGATCCGGTTTGCGGTCTTTCAACACATAATGTTTGGCAAGTTTAACACAATCGACCGGGGTTCCCGAACACTGATATGAGCGGATACCATCGAATAATTTCGTTTCGAATAACCGGAGGGTATTCCCAACCGTAATAGCATGGCCCATCCCGGACTGCGGGCTATCGGGGGCAACCACGATCACCTCACCCAGTTCGGCCATCAGGTCAGTCAGTAGTTTAATCCCGTTGGAAGTGATCCCATCATCATTCGTGATGAGGATTAGCGGTTTACTCATAAATTAAAAAATTTGCTGTTTCCATCATTGACCAACCAGTGCATTATAGTATGCGGTAATACGGACCAGATCTCTTCGAAGATCAGTCTTAAGCCGGTTCTTTTTTATATATTGTTTTACCTGGGGTTCCTTTCTGTGCATGATATCATAGAGCTCATTCTTTTTCATGTTATATAAGGTAAAATTCCCCTTCTGATCGATAAAATAATACTCATAGGCCAGTCTTGTGCGTGACATGTTGACCGACGATCTGTATAAATGGGAATACTGGGGTACTGTTTCCGTAACGAGGGTTTCACGGGCCAGCAGCGTAAGTTTACCTTCATAGAGAACTTCAAACAATAAGGGGGTTTCATAATTAGGCTGTACCTCATAGGGAATTGAATAAAAAGTGCGGTACATATCCACGGTTTCGTCAAAGATCCGGAAATAGAGGATCTTTCTTGCGCTATAGGTCTGCACCGTACCGTTGATCACCATCTGCACGAGATCATTCTCGAAATCATATTTGATCTTTCCTTTGAGGGTATCCTCATTTAAAAGGACCAGTTCACCCTCATGCAGCAATTCGGACGGAGATTGCTGGCTAAATGAAAAAACAGAAAATATTAATAAAAGAAAAGTTGCTAACAGCCTGATCATTAATCTATTTATTCTTATGAAGAATATCATGTCCCATCTTATCCCGCTTGGTTTCCAAATAACGAATATTATACTGATTAGGTATGATCTCAATGGCCATAATATCGATAATTTCCAATCCATACCCCATCAATCCTACCCTTTTTTTCGGATTATTCGAGATCAAATGTATCTTCGAAACACCCAGATCACGGAGGATCTGCGCACCCACGCCATAGTCACGTTCATCGGCCTTGAATCCTAATTGTACATTGGCTTCCACCGTGTCCATACCCTTTTCCTGAAGCTCATACGCTTTCAATTTATTTAGAAGGCCTATCCCCCTGCCTTCCTGATTCATATAGAGCACAACGCCCTTCCCTTCTTTTTCGATCATTTCCATGGCACCATGTAACTGAGGACCGCAATCACAACGGCATGAGCCGAAGATATCCCCGGTCACACAGGATGAATGGACCCGGACCAGTATGGGCTCGTCTTTTTCCCATTCTCCCTTTACCAGGGCCAGGTGAATTTCGTTTGAATTGGTTTGACGGTATGCTTTGAGTTCAAAATCACCGTACTCGGTGGGCATTTTTACGTCTGAGAGGCGTTCGATGAGTGATTCTTTCTTTATCCGGTATTCAATGAGATGATGGATTGAGACAAGCCTGAGATTGAATTTGTCGGCAATTTTCCTCAGTTCAGGCACCCGGGCCATGGTTCCGTCCTCATTCATAATTTCCACCAATACCCCGGCAGGACTGAAACCGGCCAACCTGGCAAAATCGATGGCCGCTTCCGTATGGCCCGCCCTTCGGAGCACCCCTCCTTTTTTGGCCTTTAATGGAAATATATGTCCGGGCCGGCCGAGGTCTTCCGGTTTTGTTTCGGGATCGACCAGGGCTTGTATGGTTCGATACCGGTCTTCGGCGGATATTCCTGTTGAAACTTTTTCGTGAATAAGATCTACCGAAACGGTAAAAGGAGTGCCATGAACAGCGGTGTTTTTCCCGACCATGAGTTCAAGTCCCAGTTCATTGCAACGGTCCTCGATCAAAGGTGTGCAGATAAGTCCGCGACCGTGAGTGGCCATAAAATTGACTATTTCCGGCGTAATACAATCAGCGGCACAGATAAAATCACCCTCATTTTCCCGGTTCTCATCATCCACAACAATGATCACCTCTCCATTCCTGATCGCCTCAATGGCCTTTTCTATACTATCCAGTAAATGCTCATCATGCATGAGACAAAAATTTCATTTTTACAAAAATACGGTATTTAGATCGAAATGTTTGCGTAAAGATCGCATCATTCCCTGTACTTTACCCTGATTTTAATCAGAAAATCCAATTAAACCTGGAAGAGCGGGAACAATTTCTGCAAGCCTTTTGTTATGTATCAACACAGGTTAAAGGATTATGAAAAATCTGATCGCTATGATCATGGTGGTGGTGCTTATTATTATAAGCATAGCTGTTTTGATCGATCTGCTGACTTATGGTGTATATCCGGTCTCCCGGCTTATTATTCTCATCATTTCAATTAGTATGATTTCCGGAATCCTGTATTTCCGGGTCAGGTCTTCCAATCAAAATGCCCGGTAAAACTTCCCGGGTAAAACTTCCGAGTTTCAAACCATCCTGGCTGGAATCCCTGTTGATTATTCGCCGATCAGTACAAACGGTTGCGGTGAAAAACAGAGTATAAATACAATGAGGGTGATCCATCCCAGTATTTTACGTGAAGTGGAAAGGGGCTGATCGATCAATGCGGGAGGGTGAATAACACCAAGGAAACGGCCGATGATGAAGGCAAACACCAGCCATCCGGTATATCCCTTTGTCGAAGGGAATATATACAGGAAAATAAACTGGGTGACAAATAGGATCACAGCCAGGGTAAGGCGGGTGCGGTTTTCCAGCTGCATGGAATGCAAGGTTATATAAAGGAATCCAATATATAAGGGAATATACAGGAGCAGATCTTCGACCGGTTGGTAGGGGGTTACAAGTCCCAATCCGGCATAAAAAAGTAACAGGATAAACAAACCCGAGGAAACATATTTATGATATTTCCATCCTACCAGCCCATATAACGTATGTCCTCCGTCAAGCTGCCCGATAGGAAGCAGGTTGAGGGCGGTAAAAAAAAGAGCCAGGAAGCCCGCAAAAAGAAAAGGATAATGGATCACCTCATAATGATTGGGGACCCGGACCGGGTCGGGTGCCACATAGTGCTCAAAAAACCAGAAGGTGATATTATTTCCCAGGTAAAAGGTTCCCGGGTCGCCATACACATGATCGGCATAATCGGCTCCGTACTGTTCATATTCGGGATGGATCTGGTAAATATACTCAGGAGGCGGAAGGGAAGTAAAACCGTAATATAATACAAAAAGGGCCATTACAAACCCGGCCAGGGGTCCGGCAATGCCTATATCGAAGACCTGACTCCGGGTTTTCAACTGCTCTTTTATCCGGATCACTGCTCCCATGGTACCTGGTGAAAACGGCAATCCCACAAAACCCAGCCAAAGGGGTATATAATAGGGCAATGTAACCTTGATATTATGATATCGTGCTGTGAAAAAATGACCGAACTCATGTACGGTGAGTATGGCGAGGAAAGGCAACGAATAGTTCAGGCCATCTAACACTTCATTAAAAGTAAGTCCGGGCTCAAAATACAACAGGGGTTTTCCGTGTATCCATTCCGCACCGGCGATGGTGGTGGTAATCAGGGTAATAACAAACAGTAAGGGGTGAATCCACCACTTATTGTTATCCTCTTTCTGTTTGTTAATCCTATCGTCCATTAATATTCAGTCCGATTCTTGGCGTATTGCGTTCCACATGCAGCACCTTCATCCCCAGTTTCCGTGCAGTTTCGATATTAGGAAAACTGTCGTCGATCAATAAAGTTTCTTCTGCGGTCAGGTTGTTTTCGCTCAACACCTGCAGAAAGATATCCTCATCCGGTTTTCTTTTACCCATTCTGAAGGAGTAGTATACTTTTTCGAAATAGTCTTCAAAATGTTGACCGGTGAGGTCTTTCAGCGTACCTGTAAACTTTATCCGGTGAATATTATTGGTATTACTGAGCAGAAAAGTGCGGCAATGTTGACGAGCCTTCTCGATCAATACAATTTTCTTTTCCGGAATATCCATTAATATGGCTCCCCAGGCTGTATCAATTTCTTCGTCGGTCACCCTTTTCCCTATAAATTCCCTGAGGTTTTCCCGGAAGGTGCGGTCATCGATCAATCCTTTTTCATAATCGGTGAAAAAATTCTCATGGCGGTGCAGTGCCATGATATCCACGGGGTCTGTTCCGCTCAGTTTGGCAAAGGCATTGGCAGTAAGTTGCGGGTCGATATTGACGATCACGCCTCCGAGGTCGAAAATTATGTTTCTTATATTATGCGTATCCAAATTTGAGGTGTAAATTTGTGTTTCAGGGTGCAAAGATGTAACATTGCACCTCGAAATTCAAGCGGGTTAAAAGATAATTTAACCGGAGGCTTGAAAGGTGGAGAACGAAGGTGGAGGTTTTGAATTTGAGGGTAAAATTGCGACGTTAAAGTTGAAAGTTCGGGCCCCGATTCCCGAATAAAAATGATCGGATGTTCTTTAATTATGCAGAATGAGGATTTCATTCCCATTAAGGCATAAATAAAATCCCTCATTCACTAAATCAATAAATCACCAAATAATCCGGGCCCATAGCTCAGCTGGTTAGAGCACCTGACTCATAATCAGGGGGTCTCAGGTTCGATCCCTGATGGGCCCACTGCCGCCCTCCGGAGCCTCAATACTAAACCGGGGCGAAGGAGGGCTTTTTATTACCGATTCCCTGTCAGAAAGAATTTTTTGTTTCAGCTGTAACTTACAGTATTATGTAAATATCTTCATTTGCCCCCTAGGGAACCTCAAAAATATGCGTTGTTTACAATCAATTTTCCGGTTTAGGTTAGTTGGCTTCTACCAGTTTATAATTATCCATGGTTATAAAAAAGTCGTTCATAATACCATAAATATCGAACCATTCCCAAAGGGTAATTTTTCGTGGGTTGTTTGGTCGTTCCATCCATTTTTCATCGAGGTAAACCGGCGTGGGAATTTTGCGGGTTTCAGCCCAGTCAGGGTTTTTTAAGATGGCAACAGCGGCCATATCAAAAAGCGCCCTGCCGGGCGGATCGCCCCACATGCCGTACTTTTCAAAGAGGTTAACCGAATAATCGCCAAAATTAGTGAATTCGCCTCCATGCCGACCGGTAACCGGAGTAGAAATCTGCGGTCCTTTACCGGGCATACGATGCAGAATCTGGTCTTTGGTAACCATAACTGCGGCAGTCCCTGATGGTTTTCCGTATCGCACGGTAACTATTTCAAAAGGTACATCCACATCCAGAATGTAATTCATCGATTCAATGTCCCAGTCCTGATTGTGTTCGCCCGGTTCGGGATAATTTGAGCCAAGCCAGACAATCCGGATATTGTCGGCAATGGCAGGCTCCTTAATCAGTGCCAGGGCAATGTTGGTGAGTTTACCCACAGGCAGCAAAACCAGTTTTTGGTTCCGGCTTTTCAACGATTGTTCAATGATAAAATCCACAGCTTCCTGCCCATCGAATTCCGGATCATCAATTTGATTTTTTATTTCTTCGAATGAACCGTTGGCACCGGTTTTGAGCGGAATTTCACCATACAAATTTCCGCAAAGCTGCATCACCCGTTTGGCCTCTTCAAAATGATCGCTCACATCCGATTCTTCGGAATAACCCGTGGGAGAACTGGTGGCATTTACCGTAACACCCTCCACTATAAAATGATCGCCATTAAACATCAGGTAAGCCAGCGCGTGCTGATCGTCCACTTCGTTGTTGGCATCGGTATCGAAAATGACCGGAATTTTTCTGCTTTCCGATGTCTCGCATGCACTAAAAAATACGACCAGCATTATCAAAACCGGCATGAGCCCGTTTCCAGAACCTTTTTTAAAACTTTCTTTTTTCATTGGAATCTGTTTTATTATGAATTTTTAATACCTGTTCTTTAGTTGACAATTAATAGATCTTTTTGATAAATAAGGCCACATTTGAGATGTATTTATTACTCACCCTGAATTTACCGGTAAAAAATCAATGCATTCGAATAAAACATACAGATCATATTTTTATTGATCCGGACCCGCATGTCGGCGAGGCAGGTGAAATTTACTCCAAAACTTTGATTACAGCCACATACGATCTATGATCTTTGGGCGTAAGTGTCAAAATGCGTTGCGGACCCCACCAGTCGGTACCATCAAAATTATCCCATTTTGCTTCCATTATTTGTTCTTCGCTCCAGGTAAGCGATGCGATGTCGAGCCATTTTACGGAAACCTTTTTTATTTCGATCCAGGGATCGAGATGCACGGTTGCCCTGCCGCCCGGGAAATATACCGCGTAAGCTTTACCCATATCAGCCATACAATAGGAATCAACTGAGTTGCCCACTGTTGAAAAAGCTTCATAAGGTTCGGCTTTGAAAATATCAAACTCATCCAGAAACATGTTAACGGCTTTTAGCGTTTGTTGAGCCCTTTCAGAAAGGCCTATGCCCCAGTAAAAATCGCCGCCCCGGTGGGCGGGACGGTGAAAGCGCGTGGATGCAGCCCCGCCAAACACGTTTCTCCAGAATCGTTCAACCGCTTCCTTTTCGGTTCCTGCCGCGGTATTGAACCCGACGCCCTGCCCGTAAACTTTGATGTTGTTAACCGGCATGGGACCCTCATCGCTCAGGGCGATCATTTTACGCCAGAATAGCAGGTTATCCCAGTGTTTCTTACCTACCGGGCCCAGGGCATCCTGGTTGTTCTGGGAGACCTCTGCAAAACTGTAAATATCGCGATAGGTCATAACCCGGCGTACAGCATTTCCGGGCGCAAACAGCATGGTGGTCACATGAATATTTCTGCCCTGTTTTTTCGCGGCATCTTTAATGTATTTCGCCCAGTAGTTATCCCACCCGACGCCAAGGCCGCTTTCGTTGCCGATGTTATAAATGATATGGTTGTACTGTGCTGCGATCGAAATAAGCTGATCGATGTAGCGATGCTGATATTCCAGCGTTTCTTTATTTCCATTGGTGAGAGATCCGCCATAATAATTCCATGCATTTTCAATGGTGCCTTTCTCCCAGTTGATGTTATTCTCCGGATTCAAAGGATGCACGGCAAAACGGCCGTACACATCGTCGCCCGAGAGATCGAACCAGTCCCATAGTGTTAAATGAACTATAATGCCGCGTTTTTCCGTTTCATCGAGAAAAAACTTCAGTTGGTTCCAGTAAACTTCATTCCATTGTTTGAGGTCGTAACGGCCATCCTCAAGTTGTTTCGGTGCGAATATGTTACCCTCATCTCTGTCGCTCATTGTGTTACGCACATAATTTCCGCCTACCGTTTGAATCAGGTCCAGTTGCATGACCAAAGAATCACGGCCCCACTGAAATAGATTGTCATCATCGCTGGCACCAATGAGCATGATTGGTGTGCCTTTGTATTCCCAGTACCAGGGATTTTCACTGTATGGCCGGATAGGACCATCTGTATTGTTGTCAACAGAATGGGTGATACCCGATAAACCAACAACATTTTTTTCTTTTTTGTCATTTACTGGTTTTTCTGCCCACACGGGAAATACAAAAACCAAAGCTGCAGCAATAAATAAAGATCCACTGATAATTTTATTTCGCATTTTTTTAGGTTTTTATTACCTGGTGATCATTTTAATCAGTTTTCCTGGCAAATACCGTCCATTGATCATCAGAGGGCGTTTTTAAAATTCCCGGCAATTCAACGGATTGAGCCTCACTCCACTGTGAAGTTCTTATTTGCAGCCACCTCACCTCATATTTTCCGACCGGAGTATTTAATCCGACTTCACCTTTACCTGTAAAATAAACGGCATACTCTTCTCCTTCGATGGCCAGGCAATAAGCTTCATTCGGTTCGCGATCCGTCAATAGCGGATTGGCCGGTTCGGCATTAAAAACTTCAAATTCATCGGCAAACATGCGCATGCTTTTGATGTGGGTCTGGGCAATTTCGCTTAACCCGATCCCGAAATATTGTTCCGACGGCCCCTCGCGGTGGAACCGAACCGAGGCACAGCCCGCAAAAACACTTCGCCAGAATCTGCGGGTTCCTTCTTCCACGCTGGTTGTCCAGCTAGCAATGTTGCCGCCGTAAATTTTCACGTTGTTGAGTGGTTTCGGGTTATCCGCTACTTTTTCGCGAATGGACAGCGCCAAATCGTAATGCCGCTGATCGTTATTGGCATTGTTCTGCGAAATTTCAAAAAAATCGTAGTGTTCACGATCGTTCAGCAATTTCACCTGTTCTTCCGACTCGAAATTTGAGTTCCGGCGCATATCGGCCAGAAAAACTTCTTTCCCGGCATCATTTGCTATCCTGCGGATAAACTGCGCCCAGTATTCGCCCCATGCTGCCGGTTCGCCGATTTCGTTGTTCATGCAATACAACACGTTCGGGTAATTCAGTGAAATGGACAGGATTTTCTCCACGAACCTTTCCTGGTATTTTCTGACTACCGGAATATCTTTCAAAACCGGCACCGTGTGAAAGAAAACATGGTCGGTAGGCTTATTGGTAGAATAATAATCGATTTCGGTTGCAAGCCCCGATTCTTCAGCCGTGTAGTTAATATTCAGGGCCGGATTATACGGACAGCTTTCCCATCCTACATTTTCGGGACCGTAACCGAGAGGCGCTTCGGTTTTAAAATAATCCCAGGGGTCCCAGATCTCAATCTGAACAATAATATCGCGCTCCTCACACAAATCCAGCAAATTTTTAAAACGATTCCAGAATTCTTCATCCCACTGCTCCAAATCATACAGGCCGTTGTCGAGTTGTTTGAAAGCCCAGGGATTTCCCGGATTGCGGCTGCTCATGGTATTGCGGATGTAATTTCCCCCACATTCTTTTAGAATATCGAGGTGGCTTTCCAGCCCTTCGGGATGGTTAAAAAGATTGTCTTCTTTCGATCCGCCAACCAGCAAAACCGGTTCCCCTTTATACTCCCAATAAAACGGGTTCTTGTCATAAATACGGATGGGTTCGGAGGATTCATCTGTTTTTGCCTGTTTACAGGAAAATGAAAAAGACAGAAACAGACTGGTTAGTAGTAAAATCTGATTGTTATTCATGGTTTAAATATTGCTTAAAAATTACAAATTGTATTGAATTTCATCAAGATTTGGTGCAGAAGGCTGGGCACCCAATTATTCTAACAAACGCAAAGATCATATCTTTCTGATTAATACAGCCCACTGGTCGTTGTCCGGTGTTTCAATAATCCCGGGATTTTCTACCGTTTGCGGATCACGCCAGGTAGCCGACCGGATATGCAGCCACCTCATTTCATAGAAGCCTTTTTCAGCCTCGAGTTTAACTTTTCCCTGGCCGGGAAAATAGAGTGCATACTCTTTTCCGGCAATAGCCAGGCAAAAAGCCTCGTTATCCGATCTATCACTTAAGAATTGATTTGCCGGCTTATGTTGAAAGAAGTTCATTGAATCGGTAAGCATACGCATACTTTTAACATGGTGCTGAGCATTAACACTCAAACCCTGTCCGTGTGGCGGCCTGTGAAACCGGATGGAAGCATGTCCTGCAAAAGCATCCCGCCAGAATCTTTCTTCACCATCTTTATAGGAACCGGCCCAGTCACGCGTATATGGTTTATAAATGGTTCCTCCATAGATTTTAACATTGTTGATCGGCCTGATATTACCTGTTTTTTCAATCCAGTTGCGCACATAGAGCCCGGACTGGTAATGCACTTCACCATTCTGTGCATTGTGATTAGAAATATCCACAAAGTCATAAAGCTGCGGAGAATTGATGGTGTTGGCCACTTTTGATCTGTCCAGAAAAGGGTGCGAGGCATGTTCCTGTTGCCTTACACCTTTTACATTCCCATCCGTGGCATCCCAGTTGTCCCACATTTCCGTAATAAAAATGGTCTTATTGGCCCGGTTTGCCTTGTCACGAATATATTTTGCCCAGTAGGCCCCCCATTCCGGCCGGGCATTGGTTTCATTATCGATGCAATACAATACATTGCCATGTTTAAACGTGTAGGATAACACTTCATCCACAAAGTGCTGTTGAAATTTTAATACTTCATTATTGTCATTAATCGCAGGGACGGTTTCGAAAAAAGGATTGATTTTCATTTGTGCGGTATGATCGATCACCCCGGGTAAACCCGATGAACGGGTATCATAATTTACATTGTTTTCAGGATTAAAAACATTATCATCCCAACCGTTATAAAAATCATAAGTCGCCCAGAATTCTACCTGGATAATGATATCCCGCTCCCCGGCAAGTTCCAGGAATTGCCGGAACCGGTGCCAGTACGTTGGATTGGGTTCATTCAGATCATAGCCACCGTCTATCGTCCGGTAAGGCTTCTCATTGCCCATGTCACGGCTGCTCATGGTACATCTCAGGTAATTACCCCCATTTTCCGCCAACAGGTCAAGGTGCTCTTCAAGATCATCTATCTGAAAGAGATTATCATCTTTTGATCCGCCAATCAGGAATGTTGGATTTCCCTCATATTCCCAGTAAAAAGGATTGGATTCAGATATTTTCAGCGCCGGATCATCAGCGGCTGAATTTTTTTCCACTTGATACATGCTGATAAAAAAAACAGCGATTAAAACTGTGGCTAAAGAAAGAAATATTTTTTTCATATTATTTTAATAAACATTCTTTATACGACATAATTTTAATATACATATAGATAATATTCAACCAAATACATCACCAGGTTTACCCCGGTGAAGCCACACCGAAGCAGGGCTTCAACGGCCCGTTGGGGTGCTGGCCTGCCGCAGGGAGGAAAAATACATGAATTTTTCAGGTTAAAACTGCACCCTGATTACTTCACCATCTTTTTCGTCCTCCTGGGCGTTCAAACCGGAGTAGACTTTCATTTTGCCGGGTTGTTCCCCGATCTCTATGGTGTAGGTTCCGTCCTTAAACACGCCCGGTTTAAAATGAGTGCCCTGAATTCTCAAAGAATAAACAACTTCTCCGGTGGGTTCATAGATTATCTTCAACACGGGGTCTTCCATTCCGGTCACCTGTATCTCAGGCAGATACGCGATAGGCTCCCGGCTGTAATTATCCCATTGTGAAATAGTTGCCGGCCAGCCTTCATATTGCCCGGCGTCGTTACCGGTAATATCTACGCCACGGGGCCAGCATTCCATGGTTATGCTGCGTTTTTCGGTATCGAACCGTACCAGTCCGTAACCGGCTGCACGTTCTCCCCATTCGCCGCCCCATTTGTTTTTCCTTTCTTCACTGGGGTTGGCATAAGCGTACATGGTAATCCTGTTGTGGAACCCATCGAAATAATCTCCCAATCCATCAAGACTTCCCTCCACCGGTTGTCCATCGGGTCCGTTTTCCGGCACCCACCAGCGGTTATAATAATTTACAATGGAAGGAACACAAAACGAATAACCGGCATCACGGAATTGGTTAACCCCATGATGAATAACCGATGCCAGATGCTGGTCACCCGCCAGGTGGAACCCGAAAAACTTCCGCATGGCTTTTAAGGCGCGCTCGCGTGCCGATTGCGGCCATCCGTTGGAATCCATATCGGCAACCAATGCATAATCGTATTTGCCATGCCGGTGTGCGGCATTGGCAAAAATGGTTTGCGACAATACGGCTTTCATATTCACTCCCTGCCAGTTCCGCCCCCATTCTTCCAGAAATTCGAGTTGCCTTTCACCCAAAATTTTCCCTTCGGGAAGATCTACGATTTTGGGATCGTAACCGGGGTCGGTAATATGGTCGGGACGGGGACCCATGGGAGGAACCAGGCCTTTTGGTCCCGTTTTGAATTTCCGGTCTTCAACAATGGCAAAGCCGACCTTGCCTATTTTCAGTGAGGTGTAATACACCTTTATATCCCGTTCAACGGGAGCAGGATCATACGGGTCGGGCAGATGCCAGGTTTGGGCCTTTTGTACTGAATTAACGTATTGCGGAGAATAATAATAGCCCCCATCGTCGCCTGCCGGACTGTGCGCTTTTATTCCGCTTTCTCCCCAAACATTTCCCTGTCCTATATCATGATCGTCGGGGATGCAGATGGTAGGGCGATCTTTAATGATTTCACCGAACTGCCGGCCAAATAGCAACCAGGCCTGCTGGTGCCGTTCATGATCATAAGACTGATCGCCGGAAAAGAACAATAAGTCAGGGTCCTGGGCTTTGATGTTCTGAATGATATCGGGTTTTAAACGGCGATCATAATTCCCGTTCCCGGTGAATGCCGCTACCACAATTTCCTCTTTATCAACAGGGTCTTTCCGGATCGTCCCCTCATATTCCGCTTTCCCTCCGGCAGCCTGCAGGCGGTAGTTGAAATCACGGGAACTGTCCCAGTTTTCGACACGAAAATGGGCGGTCCATTGTTTTTTGTCTTCCTGCGGCCAGCCATACGATTCTTCGCTGACAACGGTAGCTGCTATTGTTTTCCAGTCACCATCTTCCTTGATCTGCAGTTTCACCACCCTGTCAATACCACTGGCAAGCGGATAAAGCTGGGCGGTCATTTTTAAGGTATTACTGCTTACGGTATAAAGCGCAAAGCAAATGGCATCTTCGGCCGGGACGTCGGTATTCAGCCAGTCATCGCCCACAGGTTTTTGGGCTTCGACAGATAATGCGGCAATCAGAAAGCCACAAGCAACGGTTACAAATATTTTCTTAATCATAAACAATATCCTTTTCTATTTTAAACTACTGGTGTCCGAGAAAATTAACGTGATTAATTTATCAATCTTAGAATAATGCAAATTTAAGGGCGGGATTTTGATAAATCCCGCCCAATGTCTAATGTTGTATTTCGAACCAAACAACTAAGCCATGGATAAATTTAATGCTAATAAATGTACTCTGCCAATTCTCGGACAGCTTTTGTCATTTATTCCCCGTGATTTATTCAAAGACAGTGTACAGCAGTACCAATCGAATAAGTGGTACAAGCGGGTTTGGGCCATAAAACAGAAGGACGGGTTTCCCGTCTGAGTGGTTTTCACGAAAAGAAGCCCTTCTACACCCGCTCAGGAGTCTCCTGGAAGGGACTCCAGAGATTGGGCATATACTCATGCAGGATTTACATTTTAATCCCTTGGGTCCTCTGCGAGAGACCTAAGGGCGGGGGAAATATATTTTAGAGGGTTGGCGGAGCGGTCGAACGTGGCGGTCTTGAAAACCGTTGTCCCTTCTGGGGACCGGGGGTTCGAATCCCTCACCCTCTGCTTAATAAGTATTAAACTCACTGATTATCAGTGAGTTTTTTGTTTTAGGGGTGACAAATAGGGGTGACAAAAAAATTATATATCTTTATTCTATTTCAATTCATCAAGAGTTTTTTTTCTAATGTGATTAATTGCAAAATCATAACCACAATAATAATCTAACAGGTACAATAAATCTTTAATGTCTTCAAGTATAGACCCAATCTCTTTCGCTTGAGGTGGTTTAGCACCAATATGAACAACTTTATTCCTTATTCGTGATCCTTCTTTTATCGAATTAATCAAGTTTGCAGGGATATTTGTCTTGTTATTTATTTTATTTTTTACTGGAAGTTTTTTCCAATATTCGTCAAGAATAGTATTAATAGGTGGAACTATAAGCCTTTTCACTATCCATTCAGTATCAGGAACAAGACTTATAATTGATGATTTAATACAAATTTCTGCTGCTGACATTCCAATTATAATTGAACTTCGGGGATTATTTAATCTTTGTAACCATGCTTCCCGAAAAATCCCATGATATATTGGTTCTCCAACTCCCTTATTTACTAAATCAATTATAATAGGTTTAGTTTCATTTTTAAAATGAAGTGTATCTGTTGAACCCAAGAAGGTTGCTGTTATTGATGATGGAAATTGATGCCAATATTCTTGATTTCTAGACCAATAGAATCCTCTATGACTATATGGATTATGATGACCAGATAAATTGTAATACCATCTGATAGAACCTATAAGGTCTTTAATTGAACTTGATAATTCATTTTTTATTTTAAGTATATATGATTTAAAGTTATTTGGGAAAAAATTAATATCAGGTAATTTAATTCTCTTGTTTGAAAAACTATATTCCAACTTAGTTTGATGAGATTCATCCTCTTGAAATATTTCATTATTTTCAATCTTGCCAAAAACATCTAATATCTGTTGATTTGGATCACGTTGGGTATATGCATCACAAAACGCATTTGAATATTTATGACCTTTCTCTATTTCACTTTTTGATGGTCTTCTAAGTTGAATTTGAATTTTTCTTTCTTTTTCAATTTCGAAATCGAAGTTTTCATTCTCTTCAACAATAAAATCTCTTATAGTATATAATAATTTGAAATACATTATTTAATAAAATACCTGCTTATGAATTGTACTCATGTAGAAAGTTAAGTAAATACTAAATAAAACAATACAATAAATCTCAATTATTAAAGATCTGGATAGTTATAATAGGTTTAATTTTTTATTAACTTCAACTTTATTTTTATACCTAATACCAGAAATGAAAAACTTCTCAGAAACCACCAACTTCATCTGGAGCATTGCAGAACTTCTTCGTGGGGATTATAAGCAAAGTGATTATGGTAAAGTGATCCTGCCCATGACCATCATAAGAAGACTGGATTGTGTGCTGGAAAAGACCAAAGATAAGGTGCTCGAAATGATCCCACAGGTGGAACAAATGAAAGTGCAGAACATTGATCCGATATTAAACAATATCGCTGGCTATAATTTTCATAATCATTCCAAATTTGACTTCAATAAATTAATTGCCGATCCAGAAAATATTGCTGTTAATTTCCGCAACTATGTTAACGGGTTTTCTGAAGGGGCAAGAGATATAATTGATAATTTTTCCTTTGAAGTACAGATCAACCGACTGGATGATTCCAATCTCTTGTTTCTGGTGGTAAAACGTTTTCAGGAAATTGACCTGCATCCTGAACGAATAGATAATAACCACATGGGATATATCTATGAAGAGTTGATTCGCAGGTTCTCTGAATTATCCAACGAAACAGCAGGGGAACATTTCTCGCCAAGGGAGATCATTCGCCTAATGGTCAATATTCTTTTTGTGAATGATCATGATGTTTTAACAAAGAAAGGCATTGTAAAGACTTTATATGATGTATGTGCCGGAACTGGTGGTATGTTATCTGTGTCGGAAGAATATTTAAACGAATTGAATCCTGATGCAAGGCTGGAAGTTTTCGGACAGGAATTAAACACTGAATCATTTGCCATTTGTAAATCAGATATGCTTATTAAAGGGCAAAATCCCGGCAATATTAAATCAGGAAACAGCCTTTCCAATGATCAGTTTTCTGAGCAGACATTTGATTACATGTTAACCAATCCACCTTTCGGGGTGGAGTGGAAAAAAGTCCAAAAGGAAGTTAAAAACGAACATGAACAATTAGGTTTTGCCGGAAGATTTGGGGCTGGATTGCCAAGGATCAGTGATGGTTCTTTGCTATTCCTTTTGCATTTCATATCCAAGATGAAGCAGAACGGTTCAGGTTCAAGGATTGGAATTGTATTAAACGGCTCTCCCCTTTTTACAGGTGGTGCAGGTAGTGGTGAAAGTAATATCAGAAAATGGATCATAGAAAATGATATGCTGGAAGCCATCATTGCTCTTCCTGATCAGTTGTTTTATAATACTGGCATATTCACCTATCTCTGGTTCGTCACCAATCGAAAAGAAGATCACAGGAAAGGGAAAGTACAGTTGATCAATGCAGTATCCTTTTTTGAAAAAATGTCTAAAGCATTGGGGAATAAACGTAATTATATAACACCAAAGCAAATAAAAGAAATCACTCAAATTTATGGGGCATTTGAAGAGGGAGAATATTGCAAAATTTTTGATAATGAGGATTTCGGATATACAAGAATTGTAGTGGAAAGACCTTCGAAGGATGAAGATGGAAAAGTACTTAGGGATAAAAACGGAAATCCAAAACCTGACAGTAATCTTCGGGATACTGAAGATATTCCCCTAAAAGAAGATATTGAAGGATATTTCCAGAAAGAAGTATTGCCACATGTTCCTGATGCATGGATAGATCACAGCAAGAGCAAGGTCGGGTATGAAATTAATTTCACCAGATATTTCTACAAATACAAGCCATTACGTTCACTGGAAGAGATAAAAGCGGATATTCTGGCTTTGGAAAAAGAAACTGAAGGTATGATCAAACAGGTTCTTAATGAATAATTACCCCATTCTTAATATTGCTAAAAGTAACCTGAATGAATTTATTGACTATTGGTCAAATATATATGCTTATGACCAGCGATTTAATGAAAAGTTATATCAGCAAAATATTAATGCTGATCCAATAGAAAAGGATAATATTGAACAATTATTTCTATGGAAAAATGGAATGAATTTATCTGCTAATAAAACAAGTTCTTTATCTGAAAAGATATTGACCAAATTAGAATTAATAAATCATTTCCGAATAGATGTGCCAGATTTCGATATTATCAGGAATACCTTCAAAAATGTTTCTGCCATCTGGTTAATTTTTCTTGCCCATATCATATCCCCTAAAAAATATCCGATTTTTGATCAGCATGTTTATCGGGCATATTCTTATTTAACTACCGGGAAAATAAAAGGAATTAGCAATTATGATAAAGAGAAACTGGAAATATATGAAAAAGAATATCTGCCATTTTTTAATCAAAACTTGAGAAATGTGAAAGATTACAAGAAATTAGATGAAGCGATGTGGTCATTTGGGAGGAATTTAAAAGTAAACAAGGCACTGTTTTCAGCATGAAACCATATCCTGAATATAAAGATTCTGGAATTGAATGGTTGGGTAAAATTCCTAAACATTGGAAAACAATAAGGATAGCTTACATTGGTAGATTCTTAAAGGGTGGTGGTATAACAAGGTCTGATTTAACTAATGAGGGATTACCAGTAATACTATATGGGGACATTTATACTCAATATGAAATCAAAGTAAAGAAATTTATAAGACGTACTTCAGTTTCTGTTGCTCAACAATCGAAAAAAATATTTGAAGATGATTTGCTCATGACTGGATCAGGAGAAACCGTAGAAGATATTGGCAAATGTATCGTATATACAGGTTCAGAGCAAGCTTATGCTGGTGGTGATGTCATAATTCTACGTCCTGAAAACATTAATAGCATATATGTAAGCTATGTATTAAACAGTGATTTGTTAAACAATGAAAAAGCCAAGTTAGCAAGAGGGGGTATTATCGTTCATATATACATTTCTCAACTTAGAAACCTCTCAATACCTATACCACCTAATATTGAGCAGGATAAAATCGCCAACTTTCTTGATCACAAAACCCAACAGATTGATGACCTGATTGCCAAAAAAGAACGGCTAATCGAACTTCTCAAAGAAGAACGGACAGCCATCATCAATCAAGCCGTTACCAAAGGCTTGCCCACCGAAGAGCGAAAGAAGGTGGGTCTTGATCCTGATGTTCCTATGAAAGATTCAGGTATTGAATGGTTGGGTGAGATTCCTGAGCATTGGGATATTAAGAAATTAAAATATCTTACAAATTCAGTTCTAACAGGATCAACACCACCTTCAAATAAATCAGAATATTATGAAAATCCTAATTTAAATTGGTTCACACCTGTTGATTTCAATCATAATATTAATCTATCAGTATCAAAGAGAAAAATAAATACTAAGGCATTAGAAGATGGAGTTGCCAAATTATTTCCAGCCAACTCTGTTCTAATAGTCGGTATTGGTGCTACCCTTGGAAAAATAGGAGTTTTAAAAGTGGATTCAAGTTCAAATCAACAAATAAATGCAATAATATTTAATGATAATTTTAATTATTTATATGGTGCATATTATTTAAAATCTAAGGAAACCATAATTAAAAATTTATCTAATGCAGCAACCTTAGCAATATTAAATCAAACAAATACAAAAAATATATTAGTAACTAATCCGCCATATGAGGAACAAAATGCTATTGTTGAATTTATAATTGAAACAGAAGAGAGAATTAAGATTACTATTAATAAAATTAAGAAAGAAATAAATCTTTTGCTCGAATATAAGTCATCCCTTATTAATGAGGCAGTAACTGGAAAAATTGATGTAAGAGAAGAAAAAATAAATTTTACAATATAGTAATGGGATTGTATAATTTATCTGGTGAATATTCTTTACCAAATAATGAATGTGTAATTTGTAATTCAAAGGAAGTAATACCGATAATAGACGATGGCGGACGAGATAGTTTTGATTACGAATGCCAAGGAAATTGCAAAAAACACATTGCTATTAGTAAGTTTGGGCTTGATAGACTGGAAGAAATAAAATCAAACCCTAGAGCACAAGAAGAAATAAAGGAAGATATCCAAAACTCACTTGAAGATCGGTATTTACTCAATAGCAATACAATTAACTTTTTTGGGGGGTATGATTATGAAGATACTTCAATTGAGAAAACTTATGAACGTTGGATTTCAGGCGATCTATTTGGTATACCAAGTAAGTATAAAGGAATATCATCTGATGAATTAGATCGTATATACGAACATCAGAATGAAATTTTTAATATAAAAGAAAAGGAAGAATTGAATGAAATTATCAAATCATTTGAGAGTAAAAAAGAAAAATCTTCTCGACCTAAAAAGTTAATTGAAAAGGAGTTATCGTTGATTAATGAGGTATTAGAAGGCAATTATGATGGTGAAGTTCCAGTTAGGATTGGCAATATAGAATTAGATACATATATATTGAAAAATATTCCTTTTTTCTATAATAAATTAATTGATGGAATAGTGGATTGTAGTATGATTTTAAGCCCAAATCAAAAAAAACTTATTGGCTTACAAAGAAAACTGGAAATAGCATCAATTTATGCAAAAGTTCTTATTGATTATCATCAATTTATATCAAATAGTCATTCTGTTGATGAAGAAAAATTTAATGAACAAGAACTTGAAAAATTAAATGTAAAACTGGACTTGATATTAGAAAAGGTCAGTAGGCTTGAATATGGTCAAGAAATTGTATTTGATGAGGTTGATTCATTAAGAGAGTTTGCAAAAACATTGAAGAAAAATGATTTTAAAAATATGGTTGTGGGAAAAGTTGGCACATTATTAATGAAAAAGTTTATAGATGGGGATTTGGCTAAGGAAATTGTCACTAAATTAATTGGGGAAGACACTGCAAAACTATTAGGTTTTTAAAATATGATTTTCCTTAGTGTTATTAATTGACAGTATGGTAAAATTCAATACCCATGATGAAACAAAACTTGAAACAGAAATTGTTGATATTCTAACCTCAACCAATGAATATCAGGAAGGGAAACCTCTTGATTTTGACAAAGAAACAGCCTTAGATCAGAATACACTTCTTAAATTTATACAATCATCCCAACAAAAAGAATGGGAGAAATTCTATTCCATCCATCTCGATCAATCGAAAAACCGCTTTTTATATCGTTATCAAAAAGAAATTGAAACACGTGGGTTACTGGATGTGATACGTCATGGAATCACCTCTCATGGCGTAAAATTCCGGCTGGCATATTTCCAGCCATCCAGTGCACTCAATCCTGAAGCACTGGAACTTTATAAGAAAAATATTCTAAAGGTCACAAGACAGGTAAGATATGACCGGAATAATGAAAATGCTATCGACCTGCTTATTTCTTTGAATGGAATAAGCATAATTACGATCGAACTGAAAAACCCGTTCACTGGTCAGTCTACTGCCCATGCCGAAAGTCAATATATGTTTGACAGAAATCCCAAAGAACGGTTATTTCGCTTCAACAGAGGTTCTCTGGTGCATTTTGCTGTGGATACGGATGTTGTGAGCATGACCACCAGGGTAAGTGGCAGGAACACGTATTATTTGCCTTTTAACAAGGGTTATAAAGATGGTGCTGGCAATCCCCCAAATCCTAAAGGAAGAAAAACTGATTATTTATGGAATGAGGTATTAAGGAAGGACAGTTTATTGGAAATCATCGGTAAATTCGTCCATCTTGAGAAAGGTGAAAAAGGAGATCCAGATAAATTAATTTTTCCACGTTACCACCAAATGGATTCAGTAAGAAAATTAATTACTGATGCCAAAGTCAATAAAGCAGGAAAGAATTATTTAATACAACATTCCGCAGGATCAGGAAAAAGCAACAGTATTGCATGGCTATCCTATCGTTTAGCCAGTCTTCATAATGAAAAGGATGACAGGATTTTCGATTCAGTTATTGTGGTTACTGATCGAAGGGTGCTTGATACCCAATTGCAAAATACCATCTATCAATTTGAGCATAAAGAGGGGGTTGTTGAAAAGATTGATATTGATTCCAAACAATTGGCAGAGGCATTGGAAAAAGGAACAAACATCATTATTACCACCCTGCAAAAATTTCCATTTGTTATTGATCAGATCGGGACATTGCCTCAACGGAAATATGCAGTAATAGTCGATGAAGCGCATTCATCTCAAGGTGGAGAGGCAGCCAAAAAAATGAAAGAAGTGCTATCCGCCAGTGATCTGGAACAGGCAGTAAAAGAAGAACAGGATGAAGATGAAGATTATGAGGATGAAATTCGTAAATCCATGCTGGCAAGAGGCAAGCAATCCAATCTTTCTTTTTTTGGATTTACTGCCACACCAAAATTCAAGACACTGGAAGTGTTTGGAGAAAAAGATAAATCTGGCATGCCAAGACCCTTCCATTTATATTCCATGAAGCAAGCCATTCAGGAAGGATTTATTCTGGATGTCCTGAAGAACTATACAACCTATAAAACCTTTTTTAAACTCTCGAAAGCCATTGAAGAAGACCCTGAAGTAAATAAGAAAAAAGCAGCCATTGCCATAGCCAGATTTGTTACACTGCATCCACACAATCTTTCACAAAAAACTGAAGTGATAGTGGAGCATTTCCACCGGGTAGTCTCCAGGAAAATTGGTGGTAAGGCAAAAGCCATGTTGGTTACTCCTTCACGACTTCATGCCGTTAGATATAAAAAAGAGTTTGACAGGTATATTAAAGAAAAAGGCTATTCGGATATTCATACACTGGTTGCTTTTTCCGGAACAGTGAGGGATAGTGGAATGGAATACACCGAACCGCAAATGACAGGATTTTCTGAAAGAGAACTCCCTAAAAAATTTGCTACTGATGGATATCAGATATTAATAGTTGCTGATAAGTATCAGACAGGATTTGATCAACCCTTGCTTCATACAATGTATGTGGACAAAAAATTATCCGGTGTCAGGGCTGTTCAAACCCTTTCCCGGTTAAACAGACCTCATAAATATAAGGGGGATACATTCGTATTGGATTTTGTAAATGAAGAAGAAGAAATAAAAGAATCATTCCAGCCTTTTTATGAGATGACTACAGTGGAAGAACCCTCTGATCCTGATCATCTCTATGACCTGAAAACCCAAATTGAATCAGCCCATATTATTTGGGAAACAGAAATTAAGCAGTTCAATAAGATATTTTTTACACTCAAGGAAAACCTCACTCCTTCCGATCATGCCAAACTGAATGCATTCATTGATCCTGCTGTGGATCGGTATAGAAATATTGAATCACAGGACGAAAAGGATAGTTTCAAGCATGCTTTAACTTCCTTTGTTCGCCTATATGCTTTTCTTTCACAGATAATGCCTTTCCATGATCTGGAACTGGAAAAGTTATATGTATATTCCAGATTCCTGCTTAAAAAATTACCAAGAGATGTTACCGATCCTTTCTATCTTGGGGATGAAGTCGAACTAAAATATTACAGACTTCAAAAGATCCATGAAGGCATAAGAATAGCCTTGGAAGATAAAGGTGAATATGGATTGGAAGGAATAAAAGATGCAGGTGTCAGAAGCGGAAAGGAAGAAAAGGCTCAGTTATCTGAGATCATCAACATCCTGAATGAACGATTCGAAATGAACCTCACAGACCGGGATAAATTATATTTCGATCAGGTTGAGGAAGAATTGGTCAATAATGAGAAATTATCAAAACAAGCAAAATCCAATACAATGGAAAACTTCAAATTTGGTTTTGAAGATGTTTTTTTAAATACCGTTATTTCCAATATGGGAAAGAACAAGGAAATCTTCACCAAGATCATGGATGATACTGAATTTTCAAATGTGGTGAAACTGCTTATGATGGAGAAGGTGTATGAGAGGTTGAGGGAGGCTGGATAAATATTATGTAATAATAGAATAACCCGTTGTGTGTATAAAATAATTAAGTGAATAATATCAAATACATGTCTTAACTTTTTCCCACATCTGGATGTGAAATATTATATTTAATTTTTACTCCATTATGATAAAAAAACGGTTAAAAATAACCTTTAATTATTATTATAAAACATTGTTATTTAATTAATTTAGTTAAGTTGAAGTATGAGGTATAATATTTCCTTTCTATGTCAAAAAAGTGGTATAAAAAAAATGCGATTCAGGCAGCTTTTATTGTTGGTATATTTGCAGTAATAGCTACGTTGATTCCATCTTTTTTTGATAAATCAAGTATTAAAAGATCAAACTTAAAGCTAGAACTTGTTGATTTAATAATTCATGATGATTTAAAGGAAATTAATAAGTTTTGGATTCAAGGGTTATATAGAAATAATTATTTACCACCAGATAAGGTAGAAAAAATAGCAGTTAAAGATTGTACTGGCGATTCAATTTTATATACGAAAAATCAAGAATTCAGAAAAGGGTTTTTCCCTATTATTGAATTTAAGTTTAGAAATCCTTCAGATGAAGTAGTATTTCTTAAAAATCTTAAATTTTATTTGTCAATTGACTCATTAAAAGCATATACTGGATTATATTCGGCAATACCTTTAAGTTGGTATTATAGCCTATTAATTGATGGAACTAAAAAGAGAGATACATTATCATTGAATATATCTCAAGCTATTAAACCAAATGATGTCGATAGATTTGCTATAATAGTTGGCTCTGATGGAAGTTTTGAATTTGCTAAATATAAAATCAGTATGGAATTATTATATAATGATTATGATAAAATATTATTAGGGGAATATTTTTTAAAAATACAGACACCTATAGACAATATACTGTCACAAAGACAAAAAGTTGGTGTTCTAAAATTTGAATAACAGAGTACTTATTCCGTATCATATTTATTTTTAGTTCTTCTGTTTTTAATTCAACATTCCTGTCATCTACTAAGATATCCCTATAGGATTTACTAAAACCATTTATAATCTATCCTATAAATGTTCCAATTGCATATTCCTGCACAAAACGGACACTGATCCCTGCCTACTCCAGACAACGGTTCTTGCGGAAACCGGACACATGTTCTTGTTGAATCCGGACAAGGATTCCTGATCAATACGGACAGGGATTCTTGCGGATTCCAGACACCTTTCCTGATACCCCTCCGGTTGAGCTATTGACAATACCCAATACTTTGTTGGCTCTATTGAGCAAGCAGGATCTTGAATTCTTCGCGAAGCTCTTACACCCGCTCTGGAGTCTCCTGGAAGGGACTCCAGAGATTGGGCCATATACTCATGCAGGATTTGCATTTTCAATCCCTTGGGTCCTCTGCGAGAGACCCAAGGGCGGGGGACTTTAAAACAAAAACAACTGATTATTAGAAACTTAATTTATAATAATTCATAAAGGAATGATTTATATGTATTTTTAAATTATAAAAATTAATAATTTCTTATAAATCACGTTTTGATTCGTAAAATTTCTTGGAGAATTTTTTCCTGCAACAGCCTACCACATAGGACAATGGAGGGATAAGAGATACCTATACAAATTATATTGTTCATTTTCCTAATTCAGTCAAATTAAAAGTAATTGCTAATTCCGGACAAATTGGCCACCCAATTCAGCCATTCTTGGATAACCTGGAACATTTCCTCCTTGCTCCGTTTTCGTCCTTGATTATTCATAAGATTTTTTAACTAAGGTAAGATCCTTAAAAGGTATTTTACAGATGGGGTTTACAAGATGGTTACGAAAATGAAAAGAATTGAAAAAAAAGTAATTATTCCAATTATAAAATTTTTTGAAATAATACTGTGATTCTTTTCATCTTCCAAAAAATCTTTATATGGTTTTTTGAATCCGTTTATGATCCATCTTATAAAAGCACCAATCATCTCTGCCAAATATATTCCTGCCATTAAAGTTAAAGTTCACTGTTTTAATATTTTCTTGACACTGATTTAAATATACAACTTCAAAATATATAACCGAATGACCAAAAAGCAGGATTTTTTCGAAGGTGTAGGTAAATTCGTTATTTAAATGGCTTCCATGGGCATTTCTCTATGGACTTCTCCGTTGAGTTGGCAACCCCCTTTCGCGTGCTTTGGGTGATCTTTAAAAATTGTTGGGTCATTAGGGTCAACATTAAATTTAGGCTTGCCCCATTGTTTAAAAAAGAAAGGCACTTGGTATCGCTGACAAGCCTGCTTGATTTCCACAATCCATGTTTTCTGAATGGGTCTTGCCTTATGTCCTGACTCACCGCCCACTATCACCCAATCAATATTGGAAAGATTGGGTCTTGTAATCCTGCCAATCAACGGCTCGCAGGACAAAAATTTCACGTGAGCATCAAGTTCTGCTACTTGATCAATTCGATGAACGACACGATCATCCTCTACCGATGCTCCAACCCATATGTTCGCTGTCCAATTCAACTGATCATTTAATTCCAATAAGCGATTAGACCTTTTTGTCAGAATCTGATATATATGCTGAGGTGTATCATTCATTACATCGAAGACCTGAAAAATAAATTCATCAGGCACATCAGGATGGAAAAGATCACTCATGGAATTAACAAACACCTTTTTTGGACTTTTCCATTTGTAGGGTATGGTTAATTCGTTGGGATGAAGGGTAAGACTGAAACCATTGGCATATTTCGGCAATCCCATCGCCTGTAATCGTTTGGACATTACTTCTGCATAACAATTCTTGCAACCAGCAGATATTTTATCACAACCTGTGGTTGGATTCCATGTCATTTCTGTCCATTCAATTGTAGATTGTGCCATTATTACAATAATTCAATGAAATTCATCTCCAATTTATGAATATTTTGACTCAAGATATGAATGTTATCCTTAATTACCTTATCTGCAATTAAACTTTTTAAAACTTTTTTTACAGTTTTTGGCTGAAATCCGTTAATCAATCCATATATGTACACATCTCTGTTTGTGGATAAATTCCTGTTTATTATCTTATCTTTTAATTCCTTTTCAAATTGTTGAATTTTTCTTGGAATATTCATTTCCTTGAAAAGGTAAGGTGCAGAATTATCAATCTTTTCATTATCAATGTTATAATTTGCTTCCCCTAATACAGGATCAATTTTCCATGCTACTTTTAAGAATTTCTCAATACCCAATGTATGATTCGAACCAAAAATTATTCCGTAAATATTTGCATTTTTTTTAATAGAAAATGGGGCTAAATAATATTCATGTTTCGTTGTTAAATAATCCTTATAAAAATCGAGAACTGTTCTATGAATATGACGATATGGATTTTGTCTCAATAATTTAGGTGAAATATTGATGTGATTTTTAAATTCTTCTATTTCGTGAAACCGATGTATGTAAGATGATGAAATAAAAAACAGTAAATCTGTTTTTTGTAGTCGTGTTATCTTTTTAAAGATATCAGAGTAACTTGTTTTACACCACATTGATCAAGAAAAACTAAATTGGCCGAATTATGTTGTGCACGATACATTTCAGGATGTTACTTATCAAATGCCGAATGAAAATCCATTCTTTCAATTTCAAAATCACAGAATGTGGGTTTCCCAAAATTTTGCCTTAGTAAATCATTTCCTTTTCTTGACTTTTCATTTAGAAAGATTTTAATGTTTAAATTATCTGGTCGTATTCTTAAAATATAATTTTCCAATTCATCACGGATAATTAATGGAGAACCGCTTTTACCTTCAATATCCTTCCCTTGACCAGCAAAGAAATCATATATTCTAACATTATTTACAAATGACCTCTTTGATAAAAATACTGGCAACCATTCCCGTAAATAGCCTTTGAAAATTTGAAGTTTTATAAGTGTTCCGTCATCAAATGGAACATCAAAAAAATCTCCCATCTTATCATTATATGAATGTTATTCATATCTAATTTAAGCAAATGAGTGTTATATTTTAAAAATTCGTTAAATAATTTACGGCGTAGGATAAAACCTGCTCAGATCATTTTTCAACTTTACCAAATTCTCCAACAATTGTTTTTATTAGGAGAATGATAAGGTTATGACACAAATTATTCTATTTAAAACAATTCAATGATTAAATTCCAAGACCGATAACTGATGAGAAGACCCAAAAACTATTAATAACGGTAATAAATGTATTCTGTCCCTTTTGTATCCAAATTGTTGATTTTTAGAGTTCTGTAAATACAGCAAGTGTGATCATAATTACTTGATATACCGGAGCAAATGGATCCCTCTAATTCCGGAATTCAGAAAATCATAAAGTTCGATTTTGGCCCATTTTTACATGTCTGTCATTCCGGCATATATTGACCCCTTTGTGATGCGATTAGGTTCAGATTCCGGAGGATGTTGACCCCTTGCATATTCTCGCCCAAAACGGACAGTGATTCCTGGTGATTCCGGACACGCTTACTGATCCCAGGAGTAGTTAAATCTTTATCACTGTCACCAGAAAATAAATATGCTGTAAAACCGGAAATTAACAATGTATTGTTTTCGGAAAATAAGCATGTAGCATTTTCGGAAAATAGCGATGCATGATCTTTGAGCTAAGGCATTGCCCCCCTTTATCATCAGGTTCTGGACATATCGGTAGAATTTTGCCGCCAAAAAGAATAGGGCAAAGATGGCGGGAAAACCAAAACCTATGTTCAGATTAAACAACTAATCCGATGCCTGTCGGATTTTACACAAACAAGGCAAAGACCGCAAGACCATTGCCCCGAAAGACTTCTTCAGGAATTCCCATAAAACAGCTAAATGCTTTTTATCAGTTCCATCAAATTTCTCCTGCGTTTATACTCATTTCTAATGAGCTGAGCCATGGAAATTGCTTTGTTCCGGTCTATTTTCTTCAACGCTTTTAGGGAATCTGCGATAACATAATAATGGCTGTCGCCCGTATGGGGTAATTCATGTTCTATACGCATGGTAAAATATAATTCCGCCTCTCCGGGACATTCTTCCAGATATTTAACAAAGAACCGGTGTTTAACATCATCCCATAAGCTCTTACTTTTTTCCACAAATTGCACAGCCTCCCGGATTCTCTGATGTTTTTCAAGGTATTCCAGATATTTAAAGGCATCCTTTTCCTTAACAATATTCTCAAAATTAGTTTGATGCCCGGGTAAATACTTCACTGTCATTTCCAGTAAATAAATGGATGAATGGTTATATAGAGCTTCCCTGGCCGTATCCTCCAGCGGATAGCCCATTTCATTTTTTAACCGGAGTAACTCAACATAAAGTTCCTCAGTATTTCTGTAATGCCCGGTTGAGTTTTGAAGGTATATTTCAATAACCCGTATCGCTTCATCTTTACTTTCATTGCTTATATGCAGTCTTGCCAGTTCCAGCGTCAGATGTTCGCTTAAGTGATGCGTAGCATTGAGTACCCTTTCTTTTTCACTGGCCGTCAGATAATCTGAAAGAAGCTTGAAATATGCCTCTGCACTTTCGTAATTCCCCTTATTGATCTCTTTCAAAAAATAATCCTTCAGATAAGGCATTTCTTCTTCCGGGAATAATTTATCTTTTTCTCTTAAAATACCTGAACAGCAATCGTAGTGCATTTTGGATATTGCCTCTTTAACCTTTGAAATGTATTTCATTTTAGCATCAAACGGAAGTCCGGCAATATACATTTGGACCGTTTTGCCGAAATAATCCCCTTCAAAAATTCCATCGTAATAGTCATCGTATAAATACCCCTCGTACATATGGTCATTTAGTTGATCTATTATTTTGATGATCAAATCGCCGGTTTCTTCAGCTAATTTATCCCATACTCCTTTTAATTTTTCAAGCAATGCAACAAGAGCATTTTCAAAGGAAACCGGATCATAGATCAATTCATCATCCTGAAACAATGATTCGATCTGCAAGACCACCTTATCAAAAAACTTTTTAGATTGATCTTTTCCAAGACTACTGAAGGTTATAAACTCCTTGAAATCTCCGGGAGCAAATTTTAAAACCAGCCCAATAAGCTCTTCTTTCGATAGAGATTGAAGATATTGCTCCACCTTTTTCACATCTGGTGTAGCAGGAAAATTCTCCTGTTGGTTTATTTCTTCCAAATTATCAACACAATGAAGCAAAACAGCTACAGTATGTTTACATCCACCTCCAATTGGACATGAACAATGATCTTGAAGCTTATGATCCAATAGTTTTAAACTGACCATGTATCTAACTCTACCGTACACCTGGGCTGTTAGTTCGTCCGATCCTTGAATCGTCAGATTGCTGACACGATCCTGCTGATAGTATTTTAATCCCTTATAAAATGTTCCGGAGGTAAAATCCAACTGAACTTGTTCATAAGTAAGGTTCGAGAGGAAATCTTTCAGGTTGTTGTCTTTTATTTCAGGCATAATAGATTATTTTTTTGACTATGCTTTCATCCCCTGGCCAGCATTTGAAACACCGGTTTCTTCACTTTATCCCTGGACGATAGTCGTGTCATGTACGGATTCTGTCAGCATAGCTTCCAAACAGCAACAGATCTCCCATCAATATAGGATATCTTTTTTCATTATGGTGATGAAACCATTTTCTCAAAGAATCACCTTTTGACGAAGGTACCTTTTTTTATCAATTTTTCCGATCCCCGGGACAAACCCAGGGGCAGGGGATACTGCCTTCCTTCGTCAGGCAACTCAGGGTGGGCTTTGCGTGAAAACCATGCACTGCCGGAAACCAACCCAGTCCCGCACACCAGCGCAGATTCTCGGGAACCTGTTTCCGTGATCCCGTCAAACCCTTTCGAGCTTATGCTCAACAGGCTCTTCTATCTCTTTTTTCAGGCTCTTCCTGGCTAACCAGATCAGAACCAGGGAAAGCATGAAAAGCAATCCTGCCAATACAGAAAGGACATAAATGCCCCTGTTAAAATTCTGAATAGCAAAAAGCAGAAGTGAGCTCAATGTTACGGCGAACATGAAAAACATCGGTATCAATGCGAAATTCGGATTGATCTTACTTTTAATCAGCCAAACAGACACAGCAAGAAGGGCCAGGGCTGCCAACAGTTGATTTGCCGAACCGAATATCGGCCATAGGGTGGTAAATTCACCCGATAGCAGTAATAATACAGAACAAATCACAACAATCAAGGTAGCATAATACCTGTTACCGGCCAGAATTTTCCCGGTCCTGTTATTTACATCCTCAAAATATTCCTGGAATGAAAATCGTGCCAGCCGGGTGCAGGTATCCAGGGTAGTCAGCGCAAAAGCAGAAACGGTAAGCGCTACAAAGATAATGGCCAGATTGGAAGAAATGCCCGTTGAAGATACGATCTGTCCAAGGCCATCCGCAAATAAGGTGACCGGCCCCTCAGAGCTCAGCCTGCCTGTATATTCGCCCCTGGTTAGCACTATTACAGCTCCCACTGAGATGATTGCCAGAAAAGTCTCCATGAGCATTCCACCGTATCCTATCACCCGGGCATCGTTTTCTTTGTTTACCTGTTTGGAAGTAGTGCCCGAAGCTACCAATGAATGAAAGCCACTTATAGCCCCACAGGCAATGGTTACAAACAAAACAGGAAATATATAACCCAGATTTTCCGGACTGACCTGTATATGGTTGTCCATTTTGATTTCAGGGTTTCCTACCAGTACGCCTGTCACCGCAATGATCATAAGGCCATACAGAAGAAAGCTGCTGAGATAATCTCTTGGTTGAAGAAGAAAAGAAACAGGTGTCACTGAAGCAATAAATGCATACGCTAACAATATTCCGATCCAATGTTCATAGGTAAGGGAAAGGGGAAACTGCATGCCCAGGTAAACAAAATAATACATCAATATTACCCCGATAACGGTTATGATCACAAATGCCGTTTTTTTATCCGATAAAAACCTGTTTACAAGTCCGAAAACGATAGCCAGTACAATATATAAGATCGATGCAGAAGCAACGGCAGGATTATTTACGAAAGCTTTGGCGATAATATCGGCAAACACGCCTATAACCAGGATCAGGGTAGAGAAACTGAAGATTAAAAAAAGCCGTTTCCCGTTTTTTCCGATATATTTCTGAATGATGACACCGATCGATTTCCCATCATGCCGCATGGAGGCGATAAGACTGGTAATATCATGGACGGCTCCAAAAAAAATACCGCCTAATAAGATCCATATAACAGCCGGGATCCATCCGAACGTGACCGCTATCACCGGACCAACGATCGGCCCCGCCCCGGCAATGGAAGCAAAATGGTGTCCCAGCACCATAGGTGTCTTGCTGGGTACATAATCAACGCCGTCTTTATGGGAATGCGCCGGGGTAATATTATCATTGCTTATTTTTAATTTGCCGGATATGAATTTGCCATAGGTAAAATAAGCTACCAAAAGGGCGAACGCTGATATACTTAGCAGTAAAATAAGGTTCATAAATGAAAGATGTATTTTTTATATGCAACTAATTTATATACGCCTCAATTATCAAATGTTTGATATATAAATTATTGTACAACCTCAAAATTAATTTTTTTCCTCCAACAGTAGTAAGCATACTCTCTTCTATATTCAATTTTCCCGGAAATCGGCTCAGAAGGCCCCGCTTCATCGCAATATTATAGTTGATAAATATTCTTTTTCATCATCATTTATTCTGAATAAAACAAGTCCTTATGTTTTTGAGCGTACCCGATCAGGGAATTGGCTATTTCCGGATACCATCCGATCACATTGCCTTTTTCACTTGGATCATGGACCATATCAAAGAGGGCAGTGTCAATCTCCGGATGAAAATACCTTCCCGGAATTCCATCTTTTCCCCCTTTCTCCACTGAGCGGTAAGGATGAGGAAGGTGCAACTTCCATTTACCGTCACCGCTTATCACGCCCTGAAATTGTGAGCCATTGGAAAAGGCATAATACTCATGCGGATTTTCGGCTCCGGGTTTATTCAATATCAGATCCCACACATTTTTACCGTCGATTTCATTTTCAGGCAATGCTGATCCGGTCACCTGGCAAACAGTAGGCAGGATATCAATGGAGTTAAATGTATTGTGGGAGATTGTATTCGGCTCGATGGTACCGGGATATTTTATAACACAGGGATTACGCACCCCCCCGTCGAATATAGTACCCTTACCTTCTCTATATTGAGTTATCCCGGCATGATTCCCATAACTTAGCCAGGGACCATTATCCGAGGCAATAAAGATGAACAGAGTGTTCTCTTCCAGGCCATTATCCTGCAATGCCTGATTTATCTGCCCCACCGACCAGTCCAACTCCATCATTACATCACCGTACAAGCCGGTTCCCGATTTACCCCTGAATTTATCGCTGCAGAATATAGGCACATGTGGCATGGAATGGGGCAGATACAGGAAAAATGGATTGTCCTTATTTCTGTTAATGAAATCAACCGCCTGTTCAGTGTACCAGGTAGTCAGCATCTTCTGGTCTTCCCGGGTCACCGAATCGATGGTTATCTCTCCATTTTCCCAATATTGCA
Source organism: uncultured Roseivirgaceae bacterium (assembly GCA_964543195.1). GTDB lineage: Bacteria > Bacteroidota > Bacteroidia > Cytophagales > Cyclobacteriaceae > JAGTVG01. Next base: position 78,212 of record CAZIXF010000001.1, on the reverse strand, counting down.
ATGGCCATTGACCCCAGTATTCAGGATTCTCCGGATGGTATTGCCACATATCGTTGGAATACATGAGTCCGCATGATTCATCAAAGCCCCTTGAGTGAGTTCTTGTCTCAGGCTGATCACCGATATGCCATTTCCCGAAACAGGCCGTAGTATATCCGTTCTGCTGCAGCACTTCTCCCATCGTGGCATATTCCGGTTCCAATCCTCTCTGCAGGGGGCCATGGGCTCCAAAAACACGGGTTCGCCCGGGATAACTACCTGTCAGCAGGGCTGCCCGGGAGGCCGAGCATATAGCCTGGGGTACATAAAAATTATAATAACGGCAGCCTTCCTCTGCCAGTGTAGTAACGTGCGGCGTTGGATACCGGGGTTCTCCGAAAGGTTTAAAATCTGCAAAACCTCCGTCATCCAGAAATATCAAAACCACATTGGGTTTTTGTTCCTCGCGGGTGGCCTGGTTGCATGAAAATGCAACAAACAGCATAGTAAGACTTATTAATTTTAAGGGTAAAACCCGGACGTGATTATTCTTCATGATAAAATAGGTTAATTATTTAATAAGTTTCACGTAAAAATTATTCATCAATAAATTATTTTTTTCCTGTTTATCAATATTAATATTTTGACAGCCAATATGCTACCTGTTTTTAATAGTTCTACCGATAATCATCGATTTTCAATATATATAGGATTGGTCCATGCCCAGGAAGATTCTTTCAGGGTATGGCTTGCTTTAATTCTTACATATATATCATCTGGAGATACCTCAAAACTTCCGGATGTAGTGTTTTTAATGAGCTTTTTAATTTCACCTCCTTTTGTAATGAATTCAATATCAGAAGGCTGATTTATTTTTACATAAATTATTAATTCCTCCGTTGAAATTTCTAAAAATTCCGGCGGTTCCGGATGAGTTCTCAGGTGACGGCCATGACTGGTAAATTTCTTTTCCCTGATGGCTTTCAGGATCGATGTTACCTGAATTTCACCGGGAGGAACATCGCCCCATACTTTCATCCAGGCAGTATTCAACTGGTGGCCGTATCGATGCGGATCTTCATATTTTGTATCCTCCTCGGCTAGAATAGCCAGGGGGCTTCCATTACTTAAGAGAGCATCGATCACACTTTCGTTGAAGGGTAACACTTCTCCTCCGGTTTTTTCTGAAAGCGCAACACCGTAGGTCAGGCTGTTAAAAACGGCTATGCCATCAAAATCACTAAGCCGGCTTAACAGATTTTCATCATACCCGCCCCAATGCGGGTGAGGAATATAAGTCAGCCCATTTTGCTTTTTTATATGATCTATCTGCTCCTGTTTATCGTCACTCCCGGTTAAACTGTGTATTCCCAAACCGATCAAATGGGGCCTGCCACCATATTCAATGCCGGGAATATGCAATATGCCATCTACTCCGGGATCTTCAACGATCCCCCCTGCATGAGGTAAATCGGTAATAGCAAAGGCATCAAACCCATATTCCCTGGCTTTTTTTAATAATCTTTCCGGCGAATAGGCATAGTTCTCATCCCTGGCGGTGGTATGGGCATGGAGATTTACTTTGTACTGATACCGGTACCCCTGGTCATAAGGTGAGATAAGCACATAAATGTTTTCCCCGGCATGATTTATTTTCCCAATAATTGAACCCCGGGCATTCCGGGTAAAAAAATCAGTCCGGTTCTTCTCCGGGGCATTCCGGTTTTTATTATTTACCATCGTCCCTTTATAAAAATACCCTGACCACCCCCCATCGATCCATTCAACCTTTATTCCGGTAAATAAAAGAAAAATGAAAAATATTATCAGCTGCGGAAAATATGTTGAAACCCTGTTATTCAGCATTCATTTTCAATTGTTACGATCTTTATTTTCCCGGCCTTACCGGTAATCCTTCTATTTAATGTTCTCCAGTCTTTGTTTATCTTTCAACAATGCTGCTCTTAATTTCGGATATTCAAGATCCTGTAAAATAATATTTGAGTCCACAGCCAGGGCGGCGGCCGTGGCAGCGGATTGCCCTAATACCATAAAAACCGGCTCCATCCGTATGGATCCGAAGGCAATATGGGTGGCACTCAAACATACCGGAACCAACAGATTAGTACACTCCTCTTCTTTGGGAATGATGGATTTATAACTGATCTGGTAAGGACTTGGTACGTGGCATTCCACATTGCCCTCATTTTGAACATATCCGTTGGCATCGATAAAGCGTTGAACATTATGTGAATCCATGCCATAAGCGGCCAGACCAACCGGGTCTCCGGCTACTTCCAGCCCCTCGCAATGATGCTGGGTCATTACATAATCACTGATCATCCGCCTGGCTTCCCTTACATAAAGTTGATCCTGCCAGCCATCCTCCCGTTCAAATTCATCTTTGGCGGTTCCCCATCGGGATACTTCCTTTCTTACCTTTTCGGGGATTCTCGGATGATAGGCCAGGGTCCACATCAATCCTTTCTGGTAATTGCGGTGCCTTTCTTTTATTTTTTCCCGCTCTTCATAGGAAGCCTCGGGATAATCGTAGTTCTGCCCTATAAAATCGGTGGAAAACCCATATTTATTATTGGTATCGGTTTTGCGGTTGGGCATGGATGAATTGATCCAGGGAAGGTAAGGAGCGCCCCCGTAATCATACATTTTCTCAATATCATCCACCGCCTCATAATTCCTGAAAAGCAGTTCATAATTGATCTCTTTATAATCATCCGGTTTTTCAAAAGGGATCCTGTTTTCCGGGTGGTCTGTCAGGCACATACGAAAACAGTAGGCCTGGATCTTTTTATCCCCACTTCCGGTAAGACCGGGTTTGTCTCCATTGATATACGGCAGCAGGCCACTTGAGGGGTCACCTTTAACCACATAAGGATCGACTCCGGGCACGAAATTATGATGCTTGCCATTTCTTGACACATTACCGAGCAATGACAGGTTATATTCATTGGGCTGAACCCCGTTCAGGGTCTCGCCGTATTCGTCATTTGATTCCCGGCCGGTGGTATAGCTTACTCCGGCAGCAGCCATTAAATCTCCTTCGTAGGTAGCATCAATAAACATTTTACCTTCATATACGGAACCGTTTTCCATTTCTATTTGTGTGATTCCCGCCCCCCTTTTTGTCACCCCATCATCCCTGTTTAACCTTTCTCCATATACCAGGGTCACGTCTTCAGCAGCCAGCATCTCTTTATATACCTTCAGCGCTGCCGAGGGTTCGAATGTCCACATGGCATCCTCGCCTTCCCGGGTACGGGTCTGGCCTCCATCTATATATTCAGACCTGTCCTCCCATTTCCAATTAGCAGGATCCTCATAGTATTTCCGGATATTCTGGTAAAATTCCCTTGAAATTCCCCCGATGGCCTGCTTATTACCAATATCAGTTTGACCAAGTCCACCGGTCGTCAACCCGCCAAGCCGCCTGGAAGGTTCGATCAGCACGACCGATTTTCCCATGCGGGAAGATTGAAGGGCTGCTGCTACCCCGGCTGAGGTGCCGCCATAAATAACAATATCAAACGTATTTGGCGGTTTTGCCTGGCTATAATCCGGTGAAGTGAAAATCAGCATACATGTCAGCAAAATACTTAGTTTCATGTCTGTAAATTTTATTAAGAATATGGTTTTAACTTCATTTATTTGGGAGCCCTTATTGATTTTCCAGGATTTGCCTGTCTTTTAATAACTGTTCTTTCAATACGTTATAAGATAAATCCTGCACCGCGATGTTTTCATTCAGGGACAAGGCGGCAGCAGTTGCGGCACTTTGCCCCAGGATCATAAAAACAGGCTCCATTCGAATCGACCCGAAAGCAATATGTGAACTTGACACGCATACGGGAACCAGTAAATTATTACAATCTCCCTTTCTGGGTATTAATGAACCATAGGCAATCTCATAGGGTTCCGGCACAGGCACGCCGATATCTCCTTCATTCTGCACATACCCGTCCGGCTTAATGTAACGCTGTACATTATGCGAATCCATGGTGTAAGAACCCATCCCAACCGGCCGGGGAGTTTCCCGTTTTCCCAACACGTCATTTTCAGTCATGACGTACTCACCGGTCATCCTGCGGGATTCCCTGACATAAATCTGATGAGGCCAGTTGCCATTGTCTGTGAATTCATCTTTTGCCAGGCCCCAGCGGTTCATTTCCTCCTGAACATCCGCGGGCACCCGTGGATCATTGGCAATAAAATACATCAGTCCTTTCTGGTAAAGTTCATGTTCCCTTATAATTTCCTTCCTGCGTTCATAGCTGGCTTCCGGATAATCGTAATTCATCCCTATATTATCCGTACTGAATGGCCCATGATTGTTCGTGTCTGTCTTTCTGTTGGGTATGGGATCAAATTTATTGAAAGTTCCATCCCATCCTTTTTCATAGACCCTTGCAAGTAATTCATATTCAAAAGGATCATATCCTTCGGGTTCCGGGAAAGGCAGCCTGTTATCAGGATGATCGGTCAGGCACATACGAAAACAATAGGCCTGTATTTTCTTATCACCTTCCCCTTTTACACCGGGGTCTTCTCCGGAAACACGGGGAACCAATCCACTGTCAGGATCACCCGGGATCACATAGGGAGAAATATCGTTTTCGAACCAGTGATGATGATGCAAAACCCCCACCTGCACCCCGTTCCATTCTTCATCATACACACTGTTGGCCTCCCTTCCCACATGATAACCGACTCCGGCGGCAGCCATCAGGTCTCCCTCATAGGTAGCATCAATAAACATTTTCCCCCTGAAGGTTTTACCACTCAATGTTTCAATAGAAACAATATTCCCGTTTTCAAGCCTGACTCCATCTTCCCTATCCAGCCATTCGTCCCTATAGACCGGAATGCCGTATTCACTGATAAAATCTTCAAATACTTTTTCTGCCACATGGGGTTCGAAGATCCACATAGTACGCAGCTCACCATCGATGGCAGGAGTCCCCTGCCCTTTATTGCCATATTCGGATCTTTCCTGCCATTTCCATGCTTCCTGCTGCCGGTAATGTTCATAAACCCTGTGATAGAATTCACGCGAAAGACCACCGATCACACTTTTGTCCCCGGTATCGGTATATCCTAATCCCCCGGCAGAAAGTCCTCCCAGATGTTCGTCCGGAGAGACCATGATCACGGATTTATCCATTTTTTCAGCTTGTACAGCAGCGGTTACGGCTGCCGAGGTACCGCCATAGATGATAATATCGGCTTCATATACATTTTTCCCTGCATCTTCAGAACAATGTGAGAAAAAGATCGAAATAAAAATAAATGGTATCAGTTGATGAAAGTTTTTCATTGGATTGATATATGGATAAATAGTATAATTAATTAAAAGTCTTAACATATCTTCTGAATTCAAATTAAAGGTTATAAATTAATTTCATTACGTTTTAATTTTTGACCGTCCTTTATTAATTGTTCCCTGATATCCTCATATTTCAGGTCATGGATGTTTATCGACTGATCGATCGCTAAAGCAGCCACCGTAGCTGCGGACTGACCGAGAATCATAAATACGGGTTCCATTCTGATTGAACCGAAGGCAACGTGAGAGGCGGACAGACATACCGGGACAATGAGGTTTTCACATTCTTCCCTCTTTGGCAGGATTACGCCAAGGGGTATTTCATAGGGATTATGTGGTTCCAGGAAATTACCTTCATTCACCACTTCTCCATTGTCATAGATTATTCTTTGTACATGATGACTGTCCGGTCCATAAGAAGCCAATCCTATTGATTCTTCCTTATTGGTATTTTCCTGACAATCCTGCTGAGTCAGTATATTTTTTCCGATCATACGGCGTGTTTCACGAATATACATTTGAGGTGTCCAATGGTTATGATCAGTATATTCATCCCCCGGAAGGCCATATTGCAACATTTCATTCCGTATCGATTCAGGCAATCTGGGATCATGACCCAGAAAGTAAAACAGGCCTATGGTAAAATCATAATGTTCATTCCATATCTTCTCTCTTGTTTCATAATCTCCCTCCGGAAAATCCCAATTCATCCCATTATAGTCTGTTGAAAATGGGGAGCCATGGCCACCATCGTTGATATCCGTTTTTTTATTGGGCATGGGAGAAATAGTAAGAATCCGGGAAATGGAATTCAGCTCTTTGGCCTTTACATACCGGTACAATAACTCATATTTCGTCGAATCATAATTTTCAGGGCGTGATATCGGAATTTTGTTTTCCTCAGCCGTAGTTAGACAAGCCCTGAAATTATAAGCTTGAATTTTATGATCTCCTTGTCCGGGTTCTCCCATGGGAATATCCTGAATGCCAGGCAACAGGTTTCCACTTTCATCATAGGGTGATATGTCAGCCCCGAAAAATTGTTTTGGTTGTCTGACATTAATAGTTGGACCAAGCACTCCGGCCAGTGATTCCTTATAAGTGGCCTTGCTTTCCCTGCCTACATGATAATTTACACCGGCAAGAGCCATCATATCTCCTTCGTAGGATGCATCAACAAAATACTTTCCCGTAAAAACCCTTCCCGATACCATTTTTATTGATTTAATGCTACCATTTTCCATAGTTACGCCTTCCTGTAAATCCAGTCTTTCATTATAGACTACATCGATATTGGCAGCTTCTTCAATCATTTTCTCAAAAATGAGTTTTGCCACCCCGGGTTCAAAACTCCACATAGGGCCATTGGGTGCGATGGCATGATTTCCCCGGGGGTTATAATTTTCTCTTTCTTCAAATTTCCAGGCCGAATCAGACTGGTAGTATTGAAATACTTTTTGAAAAAACTTCAATGAAAGCCCGCCTATCGTCTCCTTAACCCCAATATCAGCCCATCCCAATCCCCCGCTGGTAGCCCCCCCTAACCGGTTTCCAGGTACAATAATCAGGGAAGTCTTGTCCATCTCTGAAGCCTGAACGGCAGCGGTTATTCCAGCCGGCGTAGCGCCATAAATTATAAGGTCATAATCCTCACTGGTCTTTTCTGAAGGTTGACAAACGCTTAGAAAAATTGAGAACAAAAACAGATAAAGAATAGTAGTCTTCATAATATATATTTTGGTGACAATCAGATTGTAAATAAATTTTTTACTGTTCCGGCCGATTCAGATTTTAAAAGGCAATATTTTGGAATATTCTACAGGTATCTTTCTGTTGGGTAAGGGATTATCCCTCAGTTCCTGTTGTAGTCGGGATACCTTTACATCCTGTACTTTTTGATCCTTATCCACCGATATAAAGGAAACAAGCCCGGCTGCCTGTCCAAGAGCCATAAATACCGGTTCCATACGCAACGATCCATACGCTGCATGAGATGCGGATAAACATACCGGAACTACCAGATTGCTGATTTCCTCTCTTTTTGGAATAATCGACCGGTAAGAAATATAATAAGGGTCAAATCCATGAACAGATATATTCCCTTCGTTTTCTACGTGACCATCCACGACAACACGCTGAACTACGTGGGAATCCAGCGCATAGCCACCCATAGCAATACCATCATTAACCGGGTTATTCCCAACACATTCATGTTCGGTCATCACGAAATCACTCAGCATCCGCCGGGCTTCCCGGATATAAAGTTGATGGGGCCATCCCCCTGTATCCAAAAATTCATCATGGCAATAGCCCCAACTTTTCATTTCCTGGCGAATATGCGGAGGTACTCTCACATCTGTGGCAAGGAACCAAAGTAAGCCTTGTTGATATTTTTTGTGTTCATTCCATATCCTTGACCTTTCCGGGTAATCTGCATCAGGATAATCAAAATTTTTCCCGACAAAATTGGACGAAAATCCGACTAAACCATAGTTATTGATATCGGTTTTCCCATTGGGCATTTCCGAAATGATAAATCCATTGCGAAGTCTTTCCCAGGGTTCCAGTTTTTGCAATCTGGCCATCAATTCGTATCGTTGGGGATCATAACCATCAGGCTCAGTCAATGGAAATTGATTTTCCTTATTTTGGGTAAGACACAAACGAAAACAATACGCCTGAACTTTATTGTCTCCCGTACCGGGAGGTTCATGACCAATTCCATTGACCTCGGGAAGCAAACCGCTTGATGGTTTTCCAGGCAGGACATAAGGATCCACATCCACTGACCATTCCCTGGTTCTCTTCGTGTTCCCATAGGGTCCGGCAACCCTGCCGGGAATTACCCCATTGTACAGTTCATTGTAAATGCTGTTACTTTCCCGGCCAATGGTATAAGAAACACCAGCTCTGGCCATTAAATCTCCTTCATAAGTAGCGTCCACATAATTTTGAGCATTAACCAGTATGGTATTGTTATACCCGGTTCCGGAATATTCCAATACCGCCGATACAATCCGGCCATTCCGTACATCCACATCTTTTACCCGTCTTGAAAACAGAACTTCAACTCCTGCCTCATCCATATATCTTTCAAAAATCAATTCTGCAACATGAGGTTCAAATCTGTAAGCCGGACCATTTTGTCCGTAATAATGTCCTGTTCTGATATAAAATTCCTGTGATAATCCGGTAATGTAACCGTCCTGCCCTCCTGTATCTGTTGCCCCCAATCCACCGGAAGTTAATCCTCCCAAATGCCTCCCGGGTTCAACCAATAAAACCTTAAGACCATACATCCTTGCCGTATAGGCTGCTATTACACCAGCGGAAGTAGCTCCGTACACCATCAGATCGAAATTCATAGAGTTTTCCTCAGATTCCGGGGAATTCTTTAATTTAACTACATCAGATTTTACAGCAGGTTTTCCATATGCAAAAGAGGAGGCTCCCAGGAATGCGCCTCCCAGGACCGGAACCGTAATGGAACATGTCTGCAGAAATTTTCTGCGTGAATAATGATTGCTTTTCCCTTTCATTTATTTTTTACTCAGTATTTAACATATATCTTAGTTTGTACTAAATATTCCGGCCGACCTTCATAAACAGGAGGATTTTTTCATTTGGCCGATACCAATAACACAGCATCTGCAATAAATGGAAGATCAGAATTTGAGGTATTCAGCCTTATTACATTTTCTCCACCGGCTTCAAATTTATATTCTCCCACAAAAGCCCAGTCGTTGGCCTTTTCTTCATAAGCAATCTGTTCCTGTGCTTCTCCGCCTGCATGATTCAAGGTAATACTTGCTGTTTCCGGTAAACCAACCTCATCACCTCTTAATTGAGGGGGGGTAATAAAAACCTCCTTGTAAAATCAAGATTCTATTCAAGTCGTTGTTTGTTTTTTAAAAGTTCCTCTTTCAAACTATCATAATTGATATCATGCAAGGATTTATCCTGGTCAATTGCCAATGACGCAGCCAGTGCCGCCGATTGTCCCAACACCATAAATACCGGTTCCATTCGGATTGAACCAAAAGCAATATGAGTTGCACTTAGACACACCGGGACCAGCAGGTTGTCAACTTGAGATGCCTTGGGTATTATAGAGCGATAACTGATCGGGTATGGACCTGCAACTTTTGCTTGCACATTGCCTTCATTTTGAACATACCCATTGGCATCCACATAACGCTGGATGTTGTGAGAATCCATTCCATAGGCAGCCAGTCCTACCGGATCGTCTACTACCTCCAGTCCTTCACAATGATGCTGGGTCATCACATAATCACTTACCATCCTGCGTGCTTCACGGATGTAAAGCTGATTTTGCCAGCCATCTGCTCTTTCAAATTCATCTTTGCAGGTACCCCATCTCGATACTTCATTCCTGATATTTTTGGGTATCCGCGGATGATAGGCCAGGCTCCACATCAGGCCCTTCTGGTATTCACGATGGGCTTCTACTATTTTTTCCCTTTCTTCGTAAGAAGCTTCCGGATAATCCCAGTTTTGGCCGATGAAGTCGGTAGAAAAGCCATGGTTGTTGTTGGTATCCGTTTTACGGTTTGGCATAGCTGAATTGATCCAGGGCAACCTCGTTTCGCCAGCTTCATAATTCCTGAATAACAGTTCATAGTTTTGTTCATTATAATTTGGTGGTTTTTCGAAAGGGATCCGGTTATCCGGGTGGTCGGTTAAACACATTCGAAAACAGTAAGCCTGTATCTTCTTATCGGCACTGCCATCCACTCCTGGTCCTCCTTCGACTATGTATGGAAGTAAACCGCTTGCGGGATCTCCTTTCACCACGTAAGGATCTACCCGGTCCACGAAATTGTGGTTAAAAGCATTCAAGGAAGGTTGCCGTGTCAGCGTAATGCTCCAGTCATTGGCCTGTACACCATTCAGTGTTTCTCCGTATTGTTCGTTGGCTTCACGACCATATGTGTAGCTGACAGTGGCAGTAGCCATCAAGTCACCTTCGTAAGTGGCATCAATGAATATTTTTCCCTGGAAGGTCTTTCCACTTTCCATGGTGATGGCAGAAATTTTTTTTCCTGATTTCTCAACCCCATCCTTACGATTTAATCGTTCTTCATATACAATATCCACTTTTTCCTGATCCAGCATTTGGTGGTATACTGCCAGGGCTGCCGAGGGCTCAAAGGTCCACATAGCATCTTCATCTTTCCTTGTTCGTGTTTGTCCTCCATCCATATATTCGGATGTCTCTTCCCAATTCCAATGAGAGGGATCATCATAATATTTCCGGATATTCCGATAAAACTCCCTTGCTATTCCGCCGATAGCCTGCTTGTTACCGATGTCAGTTTGTCCTAATCCACCGGTAGTTAACCCGCCGATTCGATTAGAGGGTTCAATTAAAACCACACTTTTTCCAACCCTGGAAGATTGAATTGCTGCTGCTACACCGGCAGAAGTTCCGCCGTAAATCACCACATCATAATCCTTTTGGACTTCCTTTATGGTGTTAGTGCCGGTGAATACTATTAAACATGAGATTAAAATAGTTATTATTTTCATTTTAATGGGTTTTTTAATTATACTTTAAAATGGTCAACCCCCGGATTGACTTCCTATTATATTTAAATTAAAGATTTTAGATATTGACTGACTTATTTTTTTATGATTTTCCATTTTGTACCGGCACCAGCAAAACAGCATCAGCTACATACGATAGATCAGATTCTGACGCATTGTACCTGATATAACTTTCCGAAGATGTATTAAAACTGTATTCACCCAGATAAGCCCTGTCATTACATATTGCCCTATCATCCGGCGGGCTTCTCTTACATACATCTGGGGAGTAAAATGATTATTATCTTCATATTCGTCTTTCGGATAGCCCCATTTTAACATTTCATTTCTGGCGTTTTCCGGTACTCTGGTGTCGTGACCCCAGAAATAAAGCAATCCTTTGGTATAATCCAGATGGTCCTGAGAAATCTGCTCTCTTTCTTCATAAGAAGCTTCCGGATATTCCCAATTCATACCAATCATATCCGTCGAGAAACCTCCAGAGCAGCTTTGGGCTCAAATTTCCATTTTTCAATCGTATTGTAGTAGTCCCCCAGGCGACGGTAAAAATCGCGGGAAAGGCCGGTTACGGCATGCTTGTTACCAATATCCGTCGGACCGAGGCCTCCGGAACTCAAGCCGCCTATCCGCGTAACCGGTTCGATCAGAACTACCGATTTACCCATCTTTTTAGCTGCGTAGGCTGCAATAACGCCTGCTGATGTTCCTCCATAGATACAAATGTCAGCCTGAATTACTTTCTGATCATCACTTTGATTGTTACAGGAAGCTATCAGAAATGATAAGAAAAATACGGCTATTGTTTTTATATTAGTTTTTATCATATATTGATGTTTATGTAGTAATTCATTTTCATTTGATAATTTTTGTTTTAGTAATTCCTTAGTCATAAAAGAGCCAGGACTTCCTGTTGAACTCTTTCATTTTCATATTTCCCAATTTTTCTTATTGCCTGTACCACTTCTTCTGATAATGGTTTACAACTTTCCAACAATATTATTAATAGTCGTGCTTCCGGATAACTTTCTAATTGGGTCAGATATGTAATCATTTCCTGAAGAAGTGAAATATCAAGAGATACAGACGAAATCTTATTTATTATATCCCTTTTTTTGGACATATCAACTTCTTTGTAAATTTCCCACAAATCTTTTTGAAGTTGATGATCCGACAGATCCATTAATTTGAGCGCATCATATGCCACAAATTGATCTGCATTTAGGACTATTTCTGAAAGTGGCTCAAAATATTCCTGATTATTGAATTTTTGGGTATCAAGTGCAGCTAAAGCCCATTTCTGATAGCTTTCCCGGCTACTTTGCAAAAAATCGGGCAATTGAAGTTCTGCCCGACCAAATAATCCGGCAGTGTAATTCTGAAAGTGATTAATCTTGTCCTGATCATGTACAAATTTCCATAGGGTATAAATGGTATAGAGTGCTCCTTCTATGTTATCTTTCTCACTGACGAATTTGGCAGTGGCCCCTGAATAAGCATCTATTTCGCTATCTATTAAGGTTTTGGTACTATCAACAATTAGTTCATCGATTTCGTAATTGGCCAATAACCAGTATTTATCCCTTAAAATATGATCTAACTTTTGGTAATCTTCTGCAGTGAAAGGTTCATGATCCAATTTGGTTAATATTCTGTCTGGTGGTAACTGATAGCCAAAATAATTTCCGGTAAAATCCCAATATACAGATATTGCCACCAGTTTACATACACCAGTTTCGCAAACCGGTGTAATTAATTTAGTATAGTAGCACTGAGGTTTCTTTTGTTGATCATAGATTAACTTGATATCATAGGACAACGTATCCTGGTTGGATAAATGTTTTTGGCTAAGCTCAATAATTACTTCCCGGCTAAAGTCCAAACCATCAATACCAAAGGAACCCTGGGCCAAACCAGTTGCAAATGTACAAAATACGATAAAGACAAAAATTGATAATCGCCTCATAAACTCAAGTTAAACCCTAGTCATTTCTTTACTCAGCTTCTCCTGAGGTAAATATGCGCCCCAATCCCTTAGTGTACTTACCAATTGGCGAGTATCCAGGTCATTGGCTGGTTGTCCCGTTTCTATGGATTGAACAGCTGCCGTACCTACAGCCTGTCCCATCATGGAAGCTGCTGGTTGCACCCTGATGGAGCCATGAACCTGTACATCACTGGAATTGCAGCGACCTGCCACCCACAGATTCTGCCAACCTTCAGGCACCAGTATTGAATAAGGAATACCAAAATACTCTCCTGGTTTCAGTCTTCCGGTTTCATCTTTTTCTTTTAAGAATCTTTTATACTCTTCATCAGACGTATTATAGGGATGAATGTCAATGAACTTATTAAATACGCCAATTTGATCGGGAAATGTTCTTCTGGCGATATAATCGTCATAGTTTAATTCATATTCTCCCACTATTCTGCGGGATTCTCTTACTCCCATTAAAGAAGCGGTGGTTGCATGATCAATATTTTCAAAACCAGATACATATTTTCGGTAGAAAGAAAGATATTCCCTGGCTATTTTTCTTCCAGTCATCATTCCTTTGGTTAAACTATCAATACGAAGTGCATTTAAATCAAATATATGGCCTCCATTTAAATACCCTAAAGAATTACCAACAGGTTTAATTCCTGGAAGATGTCTATCTGGTTGGGTGAAGTGTCCATCTTTAATGGCTTTAAGAAGGATAGGGTGTCCAGTTCCTACGCCTTCTGCATTCTCCCAGTCTATGTTTCCAAAATAAGAAGGAAGTGTGGCAGGCATGATATGTGGTGTGTCTTTTCCGGCCTCTCTGCAATTTACACCACATAAGTCTGACAAAACGGAGTCTCCGGTAGCATCAACAAAAGTTTTGCCTTGAACATACTTAAATCCTTCAATATTATTGATGATGACACCATTTACTCTTTTGTTTTGAGCATCAAAGTCAGATTCTACTACTTTAGTGAAGAACCGTACTTCCACACCTGCATCAATTACCAATTCATCCAGCAGAAGTTTATATCCCTCAGCATTAAAAGCAGTCCAATGATGGTATTTCTTCTGATATATTTCCGGCTTTTCCCTTGGTCCTAAAAAACCTCTTTTATACATGGTATCCACAACCTCTTTCATAAATCCTCCTACCAGCATTCTTTCGCCATTAGACATGGGGTCAAAAGCAGTGACCAAGCCGGAGGTGCCCATACCTCCCAGGCACCCGGTAGCCTCCAACAACAACACTTTGGCTCCCAGACGACCGGCACAAACAGCGGCGGCGGTCCCTGCCGGACCGCCTCCCGCTACCACCAGGTCATAATGATCATCAATTGGAATGGTGCGGGAAAATTTATATCCTTCCTTGGGGTTCATAGAATCTGGCTTGGAAAATGCTTTTCCGGCATTTAAACCAAATAGTCCAGTCAGGCTGCCTAACAGGCCAAATTTTTTAAAAAATGATCTTCTGGATTCCATAATTTTTTGTTTTTATGTACAAAATGTTATTGTCCATGTTTAATTAGCCCGGATATCTATTTTTAATTCGGTAACCCGGCCCTGATCTCCCTGTCGCTTCATCCATGCCATCAGTTTCTGATGAAGCAGATTCACTGCAGCTTCATATCGAGGGTCCAGGGCCAGGTTAACTAATTCATATGGATCATTAATGACATGATACAGTTCAATTACCGGCCGCTTCTGATAACGGTCCAGTATGTATTGCGCTTTTTTATCATTTTCAGCTGCTTCTCTCCAGGAGTTCATCCACCACAGATAGGATCTTCGATTAGCCGACCAATCTTCAGGATTCATCAGCAAGGCATTTTCAAATTGATTTTCCGGGAGCAGATTCAGTATGTATTTGAGGGAATCATTTCTGACAGACCTGATGCCATAAGGCTGGGAAGCTTCGTTTACACCACTGGTAGTTTGTATACCAAAAACCACTTGCTTATGCTGATCTGAGCTTCCATACAGAACGTCTTTAAAACTATGACCATCCAGTTCAATTAAGGGCTCAGTACTGGCCAGATCAAGAATAGTAGGTGTAATGTCGACATATTCAACCATAGCATTGCTTTCTGAACCGGGTGTCACTTTTGGTGGATATCGAACCACTAATGCACTTTGAAGGCCACCATCATAACAAGTCCATTTTTCAAAAGGCCAGAGACTGCCATGTTCGCTTAATACCATCACCACTGTGTTTTCGGCTATTTGATGGCGATCAATAATTTCTAAAATTTGTCCTATCTGTTCATCAAAATATGTTATTTCGGCCAAATACAGGGAAAAGGCTTTTCTTGTTTCCCGGGTATCTATAAGATATGGCGGTAAAAAGATCTTTTCTACAGGATATTCAGAAGTATCTCCGTATGTCCAGGGTACATGGGGAGAACTGGACATGGCAAACAGGCAGAAAGGATTGTTATTTTTCACATTTTCATTTATGAGATCATTGATAAACCTCATATCCGGATCATTCGAATTTTCAGAATATTGAAAAGGATAAACGGACTCGGGGCCGATATGCCGTTTACCGGTCAGGGCTACACTGTAACCTGCCGGCCTCAAATGATGAACAATACTTTTTATATGATCGAAGCTTTGGCTATGATTGGCATAAGCTCCATTTCTTACCGGATAAATACCTGTCAGTAAATTCTGCCGTGTTGGCGAACACATAGCCGTTGCCTGAAAACATCGATTGAACTTCATCCCTTCACGGGCAAGCTTATCCAGGTTGGGCGTAATTGCCTGACCACCGTATGTTCCGAGATCTCTGAAAGTGCAATCATCAGCCATGATGACAACAAAATTCGGCTCATTAGAATCAGAATTGGCTGAGTCTATTACAGTGAGTATGCAAATAAAAAACAGGTATTTCTTCATCTCTTCTGATCCAGTTTTAGTTTTTGTCCATTCTCTATTAATTTTTTCTTTAAATGCTCATAATCCAATGCCTGAACTTCCTTATTATTTTCCAGAGCCAGAACGGCTGCGGTTCCAGCCGATTGACCAAGGATCATATAAACAGGTTCCATACGAATGGAACCAAAAGCAATATGTGAACTTGATACACAAATAGGAACCAAAAGATTAGTGCATTCCGAATATTTCGGTATAATGGCTTCATAAGGAATTTCATATGGATGATGAGATGCCAAAAAATTTCCTTCGTTGATTACTTCTCCATTATGTACTACACGTTGAATATGATGGCTGTCAACACCATATGAACCAATTCCAACAGATGTATTTTTAATCGTATCTTTCTGGCAGTCATGTTGAGTCATTACATATTCACCGATCATTCTCCTGGCTTCCCTGATATATAGTTGGGGATTCCAGTTACCGTTCTCGATAAATTCATCTTTAGCATATCCATATTGTAACATTTCATTCCTGATATGTTCAGGGATTCGTTCATCATGACCAATAAAATAAATCAATCCTTTGGTAAATTCGGTATGATCCCTGATAATGGTATGGCGGGTTTGATAATCGCCTTCCGGATAATCCCAATTGGCTCCGATATAATCTGTGCTGAAGGGACATCCATCATTAATGTCAGTTTTCTGGTTAGGAACCGGAGAAACTTTTATGAGGCCCTGAAGGGATTGAGGAGGATTGGCCACAACATAACGACCTAATAATTCATACCGGGAAGGATCATAGTTATCTGGCTCTTCTATCGGTATTTGATTATCCGGATTCTTACTGAGGCACATGCGATAATTATAAGCCTGGATTTTATCATCTGCCTCACCCGGGATACCCATTTCCACATCCTGAATTCCAAACAACAATTTGCCATCCTGATCATAGGGATCTACTTCAGGACCAAAATACTTTTTAGGCTGTCGGAATTCCTCATTTTCACCCAATACTCCGGCCAAAGATTCCCCATACTTTTGTTCACTTTCCCGTCCCACATGATAGCTAACGCCTGCTAAAGCCATCAGATCACCTTCATAGGTGGCATCTATAAAAACCCGGCCGTAATAATCTTTCCCGGATTCCGTTTTTAAAGATACAATTCTGGCCCCCTCCAATTTAACTCCATTTTCAAGGCTTAAGCGTTCATTTAGTATAATCTCCACACCATTTTCATCAAGCATGGATTTGAATATCATTAATACCACTTTGGGCTCAAAACTCTTTATATATTTACTATCAGAATCGTAGACTTCACTTTTCTGTTGATTTTCATATATCCAGTGTTCCGGATCATCATAATATTTTTTTACCCGCCGGTAAAACTCATCTGCAATCCCCCCAATAGTCCATTCCAACCCGTAATCCGTCCAGGTAAGACCTCCGGTGGTACACCCGCCTATATGCCCATTTGGGTTAATGAGAATTGTTGATTTACCCATCCTTTCCGCCTGTATGGCTGCCGTAATACCGGCTGGAGTAGCTCCATATATAACTAGGTCGTATTCTACATGATCAGTTGATTGGCAGGTACTTGAAAATATAAGTATGGCAAACAAAAGGAGGATATTGATAAACTTTTTATGCATTTTTCTTGATTTTAATCTATAAAATACCATCTCGCCAAAATCAGATTTTATCATTCGGTTACAATTGGCTCGTTATTCATAATCTCGTGTAATTTCCCTTCCATTTCCCGAACTTTCTCAGGATGTTTGAGATAGAGGTTTTCGGACTCCGATTCATCCACTGATAAATCATACAATTCTCCTTCCGGATCACCCGGGTTCTCAGGCTGATAATCTCCTCCTCCAATATATTTCCAGTTATTCCATCGCAATCCCAGAACATATTGACTAGATTGCACGACCACCGTTTCCCTGATATTTCTTTTTTCCCCTTTCAGCACAGACAACAAATCAAAACTATCTACTGCAGCATTTCCGGGAAGCTCATGACCGATTACCGAGGCAATTGTTGCCATGATATCGGTAAGTGAAAAAAGTTGATTGTTCACAGTACCAGCGGGGAAATGCCCGGGCCAACTGGCAATAAAGGGAGTTCTTACCCCGCCTTCCCAGGCAGTCCATTTTGTTCCTCTCAAATGTCCGTTAGGATGATGCGCTTTCTCCTCCGGCTTAATTTCTATAATGGTATCCGGGTTATTGGTGGCATTGGCAAGGTCCATTTTATCACTGGTAATGCGGAACTGAGAACCGTTATCGCTGGCAAACAATACAATGGTGTTTTCAGTTAATTTCAGGCTATCCAGCGTATTGATAATATTTCCTATATAATGATCCAGTTCATGGACATAATCTCCATAGAGACCCGCCTGGGTGGAGCCTTTAAACGATTCGCTTACAGCTAGTGGTACATGGGGAACATAGGGTGCATAATAGAGGAAAAACGGATTGCCATTCGAATTACTTGTGTGTTGGCAGAGAAAATCAACTGTCTTTTCAGTAATAAATGGCAGGTATTCCTCAAGGGTGATCATATTAAGATGTCCTTTATTTTGAGCAGCTTCAATAGTATACAGATCATGTTTAAGAGCCCCCATAATTTTATTCTGTTCCAGAATCCAGCATTCACTCGCACAACTGAATCCCAGCCAATGATCAAATCCATGATCCAGAGGTCCATCAGAAACAGGCTTACTCAGGTCAAGATTGGCGCCATTATTATCGGCCCTGAATTTGCCATAACCTGCCGGTTTTTCACCGTCGAGGGTAGGAAAGGTGGTCCCCAGATGCCATTTTCCAAAACCGGCTGTAGTATAGCCTGATTGCTGTAACATCTCAGGAAGTGTAAGGATATCGCCATCTATCATTGAAGGTTCATAATTGGCCATTACCCCGGATTTTTTCCAGCTTCTGAATGAATAACTTCCCGTCATGAGCGCATACCGTGAGGGTGAGCATACCGATACCGGACAATACGCATCAGTCAACCGGATACCTTTCGATGCCAGTTGATCCAGATGGGGTGTAGGAACCAGGGATTGATCATTATAGCAGGTGAGGTCCCCATAACCCAGATCATCAGCGAGAATAATAAGGATATTCGGTTCAGATGGTTTCTGAGTGCATGATAGTTGGTTAATCATAAAGAAACCAGAAATGAACAGAGATAAAGAATAATTAATAAAAAAAATATGGACTTTTCTCATCAAGCATAGAGATTTAATAAATCAGATAATAATCAATATTTAAAAATAAATTATTCATAGCCCTCATAAAAAAAGGGCTATGAATATGGAGTCAACCTGATTCTTTTTACAGAACCAGTTTACCATCCAGGATTTTGATTTTCCTGACTCAATGCATCATTATTATCAATTTCTTCGGATGGAATAGGCCATTTAAGATGTTTTTCTTCAATGGCAGATTTTCCTTCACCTGAGGCACGGATCACCTCTAGAGTAGTGCCGGTTCGCAGGAGATCATACCATCGTTTACCTTCCATCACAAATTCCTTTGCCCGTTCGAGAAGCAGGGAATCCTGGAATTGTTGCATAGAAAGCCCTCCAACCAGGTCCACGGTGGGATCCGGCTGATCAAGATCTCTACCGTATGCTCTCCTCCGGATTTTATTGATCCATTCATAAGATTCGGAAGTAGGCCCTCCGTTTGCCATAGTGGTAGCCTCGGAATAAATAAGCACGATCTCGGTATAACGTAATACGGGAAAATCGTTGCCCGGTGGATCCGATTCAGTATCCCTGAATTTCTTGAACAACATAGGTATCTCAGAGCTCAGGAATTGCTCATCCCATGGTCCATTATACATCCAGTCCAATGTTCGTAAATCAGGATCCGGACTATCCAGTTCTTTAACCCAATCTCCGAGCCAAGAATCGAAATTTCCAAACCAGGCATGTGCATTTCCACCCAGGGAATATCCGGATCCTGCCCTGTGCATGAGCCAGAGGGGACCAAATCCAAGTCCGCCTATCCTGGCATGCTTCAATGAAAAAATTTCTTCCGGATGAGTAATTACATCCGGGCCGAACATATCCTGAAAGTCTTCCGGTTCCTCAACTTCCAATAAATTGAATTGACCCGAATCCATTACTTCCTTAGCCTTTGCAGCTGCTTCACTCCAGTTACCCAGTGTCAGGTAAACTTTTGCAAGTAAACCGGTGGCCGCCCAGCTTGTGGCTCGCCCTATGTCAGCGGTTGAATAGGAACCCGGTAAATTATCTTCACCATATTCAAGATCTGCAATGATTTGATTGTAAATCTCATCCTCCGAAGTTCTCGATATGGCCAGTTCATCGGCATTCGTTTCGGGTGCCAGACGCAGGGGCAGATCGCCAAAAAGACGCACCAGGTGAAAATAGGCAAGGGCCCGGTTGAAACGGGCTTCACCTATCAATCGGTTACGCAATTCTACACTTACATCCGGAATATCTTTTGTTTCAAGCTGCTGGATTACAACATTTGCCCGATTGATTACCTGGTATCCTCCTCTCCAGATATTTCCAATACGTCTCACACTGGTTGCATCCAGTTGATAGCGACTTGCCGGTGACTGGCTCCCTCGACCATAAATATGATCGGAGAAGAATTCCAGATTACCCAGCAACCACCATCCATATAAATTATTGTTTTTCCATGGCTGATAAACTCCTGAAGTTGCTGATACAGCACCTTCTCTGGATGAAAATACCGCACTTTCCGAAAGAAAGGTAAATGGTTCCTCCTCCAACACATCTTCACTGCATGCGCTTATTATCAGTATCAACAGCAGGGAGGCGAATATTCTCTTTATGGAAAATTGTTCTATTATTTTCATGACTATCTATATTTAATTTTTTAATTTCTTTACATCTTTCTGTAATAATCTTTTTGAATAATCACCTATAATCCAACTTTTACTCCAAAAGAAAAAGTTCTGGCAGTCGGATAACTACGATGATCAACGCCTATTCTAAGATCACCACTATTCCATGAACTGACATCGGGTGTATACCAGGTATAGTCAGTGAGAGTAAACAGGTTTTGTCCACTTACATACACACTCAGTGATCTGAATGCAGGAATATTCATGATTTCCACAGGGAGATCATATTTAATCCGCAGATTCTGAAGTCGCAGATAGGATGCATCTTCAATGAACCAGTCGGAAGGATTCTGATTCAGGATACTTGTTGCCCGTGGATATGGAGCGTTCGGATCGGGATTTTCCGGTCTCCATCTATTTTCAGCTACATCAGCGATCTGGTTAGGTCCTCTGTGGAAAGATGCATAAAATCTGTACCGGTTATTATTCCACAATTTTTTACCAAGTTCACCCTGGAAAAACGCTCTTAATGAAAAGTTTCCATATGATAAATTGGTGGCAAAGCCATAGAAATAATCGGCATATGGATCTCCCAGAATTACCCGATCAGCATCGGTGATACTTCCGTCCCCATCCTGGTCAATAAAATTGTAGAAACCATTTTCGTCCAGTCCATCTGTTTTAAGACCATAAAAAGATGATAATGGCGCTCCTTCGCGGATAATATTTACTGATCCTAGAATATTAACAGATGGAGCAATAATATCCTGACCACCCGCTGTTTCTGTTACTGTGTTTTTATTGCCTGCTATATTAAAATTCACATCCCAGTTTAATAAATTTGATCTGATAATATCCGCCCCCAGCACAATTTCTACCCCTTTGTTCCGTGTTGATCCTATATTCTGTAGAGTGGTAGTAAATCCTGCTGTAGGTGGGAGGTTAACCAGTGCAAGCAAATCCTTGGTATTTTTTACATAATAATCTACACTCCCATGAAACCTGTAATCCCATAAACTGAATTCCAGTCCAATGTTAAATTCCTCCGTAGTCTCCCATTTCAGATCCGGATTCCCAAGATTAGCAGGTGCAAATCCTGTTGTAGGAGTACCGCCAAATGCTAATCCAACAGCAGAGAATCTTTGCAGGGATTGATATGGAGAAATGGCCTGATTACCGGAAACTCCCCAGCTAACACGTGCCTTCAGATCGGAAATCTGAGTTATATTGTTTTGAATGAATCCTTCTTCGGAAAGTCTCCAGGCAAAAGCACCTGATGGGAAAAATCCCCATTTATTACCTTCGCCAAACCTTGAAGATCCGTCTCTTCTTCCGGATAAAGTAAATAAATATTTATCATTCAATGAATAATTGATACGACCCAGGTACGATAAAAGGGTCCATTCACTTACTCCGGTATTCGGAGCGGAAAAGGATTCCCCGGACCCAAGAGCGTTGTTATCCAGATCATCAGTGACAAAACCACTTGCAGAACCGCTTAAAGATTCATTATGTTCCTGCTGCCATGTAAATCCAACAATTACATTTAATCTATCATTTTCCCTGAGTTCCCTTGCATAATTCAGGGTATTTTCATTTAGGAATGAGGTTACAGTAGAATATGTTTTTGAACCTGAACCAGCCGGCAGTCCACCTTCAAGTACTCTGGGATTATAAAAATCATGTTTATTGATAAGGTGATCAACACCCAGCAAAACCTTAGCACTGAGGTTCTCGATTATTTCGTAATTACCCGAGATATTTGCCAACACCCTGTCGAGAAGTCTCCTGTTTAACTGCTCTTCAGCTACTGCCACAGGATTATCCCCCGAACTGGGGCTGAAGGGATACTGTTTCAAAGTGGCTGCATCAACATATGATCCATCTTCATTATAAACAGTTAAAAATGGCGGGGCCTGCAGGGCACTTAATAAAATAGATTCTTCAGGAATTTCATTATTTACTGACCGGGTAAGCATAATCCGGCTAGCCAAATCAAACTTAGAACTTAATTCCTGATCAAGATTAAATCGAAGTGAACCTCGTGTAAAATCAGATGCTCTTATTATACCTTCTTCATCAAAATAATTTCCGGAAATCATATATTGGGTCCTTTCATTCCCTCCTGAAAATCTTAATGTATAATTCTGAATCAGAGCAGGTCTGAATATTTCATCCTGCCAGTCCGTATTAATACGGGATAATGTATTAATATCCTGGTCTGAAAATACAGGATTATTCCCGTCATTGGTCTGCCTTTCATTGGCAATTTCCATGAACTGACTGCTGTTCATCATGTCAATCTTTTTTTCAAGGCTTCGAAAACCCAATGAAGCTTCGAAATCTATATTCTGCTGATCTTTAACACCCTGTTTTGTGGTAATGAGGATCACCCCATTACTGCCGCGAGATCCGTAGATAGCCGTAGCCGATGCATCCTTAAGTACCTCGATTGATTCAATATCGCCCGGATTAATTGTTGATAAGAGGTGCGTTCTCCCACTTGTCCCGGATGTTATGGGGACTCCGTCCACAACGTATAAAGGATCGTTACTTCCGATTACTGAACTGTTGCCCCTGATCCGGACTATCATATTTGCGCCCGGTGCACCACTACTCATGGTAACATTTACACCTGCCACTTTTCCCTGAATACCCTGACTGAGGGAGGTAATCGGTTCATCCTCATATTCACTCGCTGCCACTGAACTTATAGATCCCGTGACATCACGACGTTCTTGTTCTCCATATCCGATTACAACAATTTCTTCCAATTGCGCTATGTCAGGCCGTAAAGCAACATTGATAATGGATTGGTCACCTACTCTAATTTCCTGCCTTATATAACCAACAGAACTGATCACCAGAACAGCATCTTCAGATGAAACATCCAGTTGATAGTTCCCATCGATATCAGTAACAGTTCCTCTGGTAGTTCCTTTAATCAGTACATTCACTCCAGGAATGCCACTACCATCCTCGGCGGATGTAACACGACCTGAAACCGAATGCTGTAAAGTTGCATATGGAGTGATCACGATCAGATTGTTTTCAAGTATCTCGTAAGTGACATCAGAGTCTTCAAGTAATAAATCAAGTATATCATGGATTTTTTTACCAGATACATTGAGTGACACCTCTTTATCCAGGTCTTTGAACTCATCATTATAAAAGAACCTGAATTCGCTTTTTTGTTCTATCTGCTTGAATACTTCACGCATGGTTTTATTCTTCACTGAAAGGTCAAAGGATGTATTTTGTGAGTAGACCGATGCGGAAACATGAATGGTTGCCAACAGGAAAAAAAAGAATGATATCTTCATGGCTAAAATCAGTTTTTTATACCCTGTTTCCTGCAAAACAGGGAATAAGTGTAAATTATTTTTCATAATTTTGTAGTCCTTTAAGTTAAACATCTGTTTTGCTGTTATTCTCCCGCAAAGAATACAGTGAAATGAGATTTTTGGAAAACCGGGTCCCGTTTCATGCCCGGTTTTTTTATGTTGGTGGATCTCGCATGATAATTTATTTAATTTGTGCTTGTGTGTTGACTTGAGAAAAATAAAAAAACAAAATGGAAGGTATTATAAAAACCCACCCCTGCACCCCTCCGGGGAGGGGAATTAAGGTATTTTGCTTTTTTATTTTTCATTTTCTTGTTATTGACATTAAAACTCTTATTAATCGATAGTATTAAAAATTTATTCAGTTCTGATTTAAAATTTCATCGTATCTTCGCTCGAGATCCCTGTCAAGATCCCATCGGACCCAGCCTTTGCCGACTTCATACTTGACGGGCGCTGTCATCCGCAGGATCTCAAGTACCTGTTCCAGGGTTTCATTCCGGATGGTGCCGGAAAATTTATAATCTTTTATGGCATTTGATTTAAACTGAATAGTGGTATTATACCTGCGCTCCAGCATCCTGGCAAATTCATCCAGGCTCACACCTTCGATCACCCAGTTATCGTCCTTCCAGGAAGTGTATAATTCGGTCTTTATCTGTTTCTCAACCTTTACTACCCTGCTGGGTTCTGCTGTTTTTACCCGATCCGGTTTTTCTTCGGATCTTTCTTTAGCGACTTCAGGATCAGTCCGTTTTCGGTCGGATTTTACATACGTGAAATTCTGCTTCGGTTCAAGCCTGTAGGTGAGGCTCTGGCCGCTTTCCTTTTTGCTTTCCACTACCACATTGCCCTCGACCAGGGTGGTGACTATCTCATCCTCCTCCGGATAAGCCTTTACATTAAATACAGTACCATACGCCTTTACATCGAGATGAGATGTCTGTACCACGAAAGGCTTTTTCCGGTTTGATTTCACATTGAAATACGCCTCTCCTTCCAGTCTGACTTCACGGCTCCGGCGATTAAAATCCTTACCGTAATTAAGCCGGCTCCCTGCATTCAGCCAGACCATGCTTCCATCGGGGAGGGTAATGCGCGATCTGGATCCCTTCGGGGCAAGGATCTCGATATCCTGTGAAGTGGTTACGATTTCCGTATTAGAAGTAATGTACCAGGAAACTGCCGCCCCCAGAGAAAAAACCAGCAGGAAAATGGCAGCAATCCTGATAATTTTTTTCATCAACTCTTCGCCTTTGTGCCTTTCCCGGTATAATTCGAGTACGGACGGCTGATGGATCTTTTCTTTCGTTTTTTTCCATCCTTCTTCCGGATTGAACCTTCCATCCTGTATATCCCGGCCGGTTGTAATCCATATGTCCCTTACTTCTTCAAAATATTTACGGTTGTTTTCAGAGGAATTGAACCATTCAGAAAATTCTTTCATTTCACCAGGTGATATTTTCCCCTGGAAGAATTTTATGATGGTCTCGTCATTCATTTGATTATCTTTCGGTCTCTCATTCATTTTATTGCGATTATAGTTGTAAGACATTATTTAAAAGAAAGAGGGTGACAAACAGGTAAAATATTTTTATTCCCCCAAATGTTTGTCAATGGCTTCGTGAAGTTTATTTAAGGCCCGCTTCATCTGGGTTTTTACCGTATTAAGGGAAAGGTTCAGTTTTTCTGCAATTTCAGGATAGGTAAGCTGTTCTTGCCGGCTTAATAAAAAAATTTTGCGGCACTGCACCGGTAATTTCTCCAGTTCGTTCCGGATTGTGGTGGCAAGTTCCTCCGATATCAGGCGGTCAAGAATATCCGGATCCAGGTTTTTTATTACGATCTGATGATGATATATAATGTCATCGTGTGTTTCCTGATCCAGTTTTTTTAATACTCTGCTTCTTTTCAGATGATTCAGGCACCGGTTATGAATTGCCCGGTATACATAGGCTTTCCAGGATACATCTATGTCAATACTGTTCCGTTTTTGCCAAATATTTATAAACGTTTCCTGAACAATCTCCTCGGCAATCTCAGGTATTTTTACGAAGGTTACCGCATAACTGCAAAGATCACTATAATACAATTTAAAGAGCATTTCGAACGCGCTCTCATCACCCCGCTTAACCAGCTTAAAAAGCGTCTCTTCTAATTTTTTCTCAATTGACATTAATTATCCCCCGTAATATTCGATTAATGAAGGTAAGTAAAATTCTTCGAAAAATTCAATGAGGGAGCGAACAGTAAATATTATAATTGTTTGAAAATAGTAGCTGAATATCCTGACCTCAGGAATGAGAATCTTTTCATATATCCCCGGAGTCCCTGGCGGAGACTCCGGGGCGGAAGACTCCAACCTGGTGTGACGGAAGAAAGAAAATACATGGAAATATTTTTATCTGACCATTAACGGTTGGAAGACTTGGGGGTTTTTCTTGACAACTTGATAATTAAAAATTTTTTTGTAAAAAACAAGCAAAATGAAAACAATGACGATCGGAGAATTTAAATCTCGTTTTTCAGATGTAATCAAACAAGTTAAATCCGGTGAAGAAATTGCCGTAACTATTGGAAAACGAAAAGAAATAGTAGGTTATTTTGTTCATGAAATCCCAAAATCAAAAATAAAGCGCAAACTGGGTATTCTGGAACACAAGGCCAGGGTGATATTCCATCCTGATTTTAAAATAACCGAAGAGGAATTTCTGGGATCATGATTTATCTTCTTGATACTCACGTACTGATCTGGTCTATCACCGATACGGGAAAACTTTCTCCCGTGGTGAGTAAAACACTAAAAGATGCCCATAACAGGGTAATGGTCCGTGCCATAAGTTTCTGGGAAATTGCCCTGAAATATTCACTGGGCAAATTAGACCTGGAAGGTATCCTGCCGGAAGAACTTCCTGAGCTCTCTATTCAGACCGGATTTGAACTGATTCCCCTGATGTCTGATGAATGTGCCACTTATCACAAGCTCAGCAGTTCCTGGCATAAAGATCCTTTCGACAGGATGCTTATCTGGCAGGCCATTCGGCGAAATCTGGTTTTAATCAGCAAGGATCCCGATATGGCCAGATATCGTTCTATGAATCTGAAAATATTGTGGTGACTGTGGATAAGTTATAAGTTAAAGCCCCGGCTGAGGGATTTTAGATGCTTCGTCCTTGCCCATCGATATTTATTGAAGAAAAAACTTCAGCATGAAAACATACTGTCTTTTCCATTCTGACTGTGTTCGCCGAAGTCATTGACGAAGGAGACCACAAGGATCTGAAGGGCTCTTCTGAGGAGCTTCAGACACTTCTCCCGGTGCAGACCGGGATCAGTGTATAAAACCTCATAGGTGCGGTGCAAATTCGTCTTAACCCAATTAAGAGACATTTATACCCCTCTTCATTCGTGCATGAGTGACATTTATAAAAAATATCCCCCTCCATTCGTGCATTCGTGGCATTTATAAAAAAACTCAAAGATATGTGTTTCCTGCAGCGTTCCTGCGTGAGCCCCATAAAAGATTCCGGACCAGGGAAATGCCGTCAATTGCGGATTACCGTTTTACTGGTACAACCTCACCCAGTCGATGGTCATATCGATCGGGAGTTCTTCGGGATTGGTGATCTTCCCCGGCCATTCGTGTTCCATCTGCTGGTCAATAAGCAGGTAAAAGGGCTGATCGAAAGGCCATTGATAGGTTCCGGCACCGGGAACTTTCGGATATTCGTAGGTTTCCACCCCATTGATCGCATAAACAAGCTTGTCGGGATACCAGCTCACGCTGTAAACATTATAATCATCCGGGTTGATTTTTCCTGTGGCGGATTTTGGGGGGACATTCTGTTTCAGGGTGATCGTATAATGATTGTGCGTGGTCTGGTAGGCAAAATCATCGTGGTTCAACCGCTCCATTATGTCCATCTCTCCGTTGTGCTGATCGATGTAGATCTCCTTTTCCGACAGCATCCAGATGGCCGGCCAGGCACCGTAAGCAGGATCCAGCTTTGCCTTAATCTCGATCCGCCCGTACTGAAAAGCAAATTTGCCCCAGGAATAAATCCCGCCGGTAAGATAGGGGCGCGGATCACCGGTGAGGGTATCCGTATTGACGATCCCCCGCAATTTTATGTTGTCGTCATCAAACTGAACCACCCGTTCATCGGTTGCGTTAATGTACCGGAAACAATGGGTAACCTCCTCCCAGTCCTCCACCGGTACTTTCCATTGTGGCGACGTAAAAAGTCCAATCCGGGACCAGTGGGTGGTATCCAGGTATCTTTTGTCGAAATTTTCTTCCCATACTAATTCCCATTCACCGGAATTGTTTCGCCGTTTCTCTTTCTGCACATAGATGTAATCATCGGCAATACGGTAAGGCCTCCGCAGGGAAGCACAACCACTGATCATAAAAATCAGGATACCGGAAATAATTAAAAAATTGTTCGTTTTCATATTAAAAAAAATTAATGCTTTTTTCCCATAACAGGATACGGACAAAAATAAAAATTTATTTGATTGGATCAATGATGAATTGAAGTTCAGAGTTTGAATAATCAGCGGACCTTTTTGTAAGAGCCACGAATGTAAGACTGGAAGTTGGGATACCACGAATGCAAAAATGGAGGTTGGGATACCACGAATTGGGTATTTAATACAAATTGATACCGCCTTTTTGGTTTATTAGAGTCACCTGAATCCGTTGAAAGATAACACGAATTAATAAATCCTGCGCATTTAAGGCTGCGTACAAGGGGCCCGGAAAGTGTTTCAGCTCCGCAATTTATTTCGCGCCTATGGCGCTTTAATTTACCGGATTGTTTACAGCGGGCTTCTCCCGCTGCTTTTTTATTGCGCCCCTTTGGGGCTTTTCTAAAATCGGCACAAGTGAATACTTGCGCCAGATGGTTAGAAAAGGTGGAAGGTGGAAGAAAAGTGATTCGCGATTTGCGATGTTCGATGGGCGATTTGCGATGCAAACTCTTCAGATAGGCTTTGAACGTGTACAATGCCGTCCACGGACAAGGTCGAAGGACAGAGTCCGGACACCGGTGTTCCGGGGGCTATTGGGCAATAGGGCACAGGTACCGACGTTAAGTCGAGCATTCTCGTGGTTTTACCACGGAATTCGAAAAACCTGCATGAGTGGGCGGGTGTCCCAATGACGAAAACAGGAAGAGTTGACATTCCAAATCTATTTCTATTA
Source organism: uncultured Roseivirgaceae bacterium (assembly GCA_964543195.1). Taxonomy (GTDB): domain Bacteria; phylum Bacteroidota; class Bacteroidia; order Cytophagales; family Cyclobacteriaceae; genus JAGTVG01. The sequence goes on along the minus strand of CAZIXF010000001.1, from coordinate 49,062 downwards.
GGGCACGCGTTGCAAACGCGCGCCAGCGGAGGGACTCCCTCAGCTCCGCCTCGGGGTGACGGTAAGGTAGTAGTTATCCCTCCAGGACCGTCATTCCGAGACCCGTCAAAAACGGGTCGTGGGAATCCACAGGTGAGGGATGGGAATCGCCAGCGGAAGACTCCCACAGCTGCGGCTCGAAGTGACGTTCTTGAAAAGGTAGTACGATTGTATTCAAACCACCCTTTTTATTAAATCCCCTATTCATCCACATCCACATAGGAATACTCTTCTTTCAGGTTCAGTTCCCTTATAGCTTCTTCACTGGGTTCGGGCCTGAAATCTTTTGTGGCATAATAGGGGGCATCTATCCATTTCATCTCGGCGCCGGTCTCACGCGGATCCTCATTTTCGACCAAGTAATCCGTGAGTTTGCGGGATAAATCCTCCTTAATGTCCCGGTATTCCTCCAAAGAGGCCACATTATTCATCTGCCAGCTATCCTTCTGAAGGTCATACAGCTCCTCGGCAGGCCGTTTTCCAAAACCCAGCTGAAACAGCTCGTCGATCCCTTCCTTATCCCGGTTTTTCAATATATACATTTTAGTCGGACAGGGATAATGCAGCATGTGGGCATCCACATCGCCGAACAGCGGGGGATCGCCTGCCGGCCATCGATCGGGTTCGTAGTTACGAATGTACAGGTAATCCGCCGTACGATAAGCCCGCGAACCATAACCCGCCCCGCCCTGACGAACAAAGGCATGCCGCTCCCGGCCGGTTACCATAAAATCCCTTTCAGGGTCAATCCTCCCTTCTTCCTCAGATTCCAGTATATTGACAATACTCCGGGCATTCATCTCTTCCGGAATATCAATGCCGGCCAGTTCCAGGAAAGTCGGAGCCACATCATTAAGGCTGATAAAATCATCGATCACACGGCCGCCTGCAAACCGTTCCGGCATGACTACAATAAACGGAAGTCTGGTCCCGAAATCATACAGGTTGGCCAGACCACGGGGCATTTGCCAGCCGTTATCGCTGCATACCAGGATCAGGGTATTATCATACTCTCCCATCTCGTTCAGGAGCTGGACAAAAGAGGAAACATCCCTGTCGAAGCCTTCAATTTCGGCATAATAATCCCCGATATCGTTTCTAACCTCCTCGACGTCCGGCAGGTAAGGCGGCACTTCGATCTTATCAATATCGATGTCGCCGTCGTTCCAGCCACCGGTTTTGAATGGCCGGTGAGGATCGCGGGAACTGAACCAGTAGAAGAAGGGCTGCCCCCGTTCGATTTCATTGTAAAATTCTTCAAAGGAATTAAATTGATTGCCTGCCGGGTTCCTGTTTCTCCCGCTGGCCTCGTAATTCCCGGGGCCCCAGCCTTTCCCTTCATATCCTACCAGGTATCCGTTCTCTTCCAGGATATCGATAAAAACCTTGAACTTTAGCGGGAACCCACCCCATAAATTGGCAGCCTCTTCAAGACGCCACATGTCCTGTCCCGTCAGCATGGCCGCCCTGGCTGGTGAGCAGGAAGGAGCTGAGCAATAGGCCTGCGTAAAACGGATTCCCTCTTCAGCCAGTTTATCGATAACAGGTGTTCTCAATACGGGATCACCGTAACATCCCAGATGGTTCCAGCTGTGATTATCCGACATCAGGATCATAAAATTGGGAGGCCGGTGTTGTTCCTGCTTTTCCGGACTGCAGCCAAATGATATTACCATTCCGGTAATGATGATCAGTATCCCGCTTTTTAAATAATTCTGATTCATGGTATCCTTTCTTAATTACATTATATCTATAAGTTTTTTCTGCCGGCATGCCAGATGATTGAAATATGGAACTGTGAACGTTCTATCATTTTCCCTTTTTATAAGTTTAAAAAGTCTTCCATTAAATTTTCGTAATACTGGCATCTTCAGTACCTGAAGATGCGACAATCAAGTTAAAAAAAATTCCATGATTTGTTCAATATATTTACCAAATAACGCTTCTCCCGCTGCTAATAAGGCACACGTTGCGAATGCACACCAGCGGGGTTTTCATTTTTTAATTAAGTATTGATATAAAACATAATTCTGAAGCACCGGTCGATCGTCTTTTCTTTAAAAAAACTCATAATGAGGACAAGCACTTCTTCAACGGGAATTCAGGTAAATTATAATAATCGTTCTTACACTCTGAATGGTATTACTAATGAACATTCATTCCACCTCCAGTCCCCATTTCTCCACCAGGTATTCCACGATCCTATGGGCGTAGTGGTACTGGTCTTCAGGATAAAGCTTGGCCACCGCATCCCTTACCTCCGGACCATCCGCCCCTGTGTAAAAAAGCGCATTGAGGGCATGGCACCTGACCTTGTCTTCCGGATACTCAAGCACACCGAGCAAAGCCTCCAATCCGGCCTCCTTTTCTCCCATTTTATAAAGGGCTTCGGCCGCAGTGATGATCACATCCGGGGCCTCATCGTCCAGCACTTTTTTCAGATCGTCAACAGCAGGAGCCGCCTTTTCACCCAGGATCAGCATGCCCGTGACTCCCCAGTACCGGATCGCACTATCCTCATTCTTCAGAAATTCCCTGAGCCTGTCCAGGTTATCCTCCTGTCCCCGGGAAGCGACATCCGCCGCTTCGATCATTTCCTCAAGCGGTACGTCAACCGCTCTCATATAATCGTACATGGACATATCACCGGACCTGCGGATCATCTCCCCTTCCGGGATGAATCCGGTATCTTTAATCCTGAGCATCCAGTCCCTGCCGGCCTGCCTCATCCTTTCCAGCACATCCCTGTATCCGGGATCATCAGCCAGGTTATTGACTTCCCAGGGATCGTTTTCTGTGTCGAACAGCTCTTCATGCGGCTTGGTATTCCAAAATTTATTTTGAATTTCATTACATTCGCCCTGGAGGCATGCTTCTTCCCAGGACTGCATGGAAGGAGCCCGCCACAGGTAGGCCACACGTTGACCATAGATGCGGTGGGGCATGTAATTTTTGATATACCGGAATTTATGATCCCTGACCGAACGACTCAGATCATACCATTCATCCATCCGGCCCCGGAACATGAACACATATTCCGGATCTTCCGTTTTCTGTTCTCCCAGGAAGGCCTGTCCCTGCATGTATCCGGGTATTTCAATACCGGTCAGGCTTAACAGGGTCGGGGCAAGGTCCACAAAACCGATCAGCCGGTTAACCTCGGAGCCCGGTCCTTCAGCAGGAAAAAGATGCTGGTATTTTTCGGGAATGCGCACAATAAAGGGCACGTGCGTCCCTGATTCATATACGTACCGTTTACTTCGCCCCAGCACGCCTCCATGGTCGCCATAATAGAACACGATGGTATTATCTGCCAGTCCATCCTCTTCCAGTTGCCGGAGAACCTCTCCCGCCGCACTGTCCATCTGGGTGATCTTATCGTAATACTGGGCCCAGTCGTGTCGCATCTCCTCCGTGTCGGGATGATAAGGCGGCAACTTCATTTCTGAAGGATCATGCTGAAGTTCCTCCGTGGGTATATAGGTATGGATGGAACTTTCATGACTGTAGTGGATATTTTTTACGTGAAAAAAAGGTTGCCCTTCTTCCCGGTTGCTGTAGTGGGCGGTATTGCTCGATTCATCCCAGACATCATCCGGCTTGATCGTATTGTAATCCTCCTTGGCATTATTGGTGCAGTAATATCCTTTCTCCCTCAGGTACTGCGGAAACATCTTTACGGTTTCGGATAGCGGATAATTGCTTCGCATGTGCTGATTGCCGTTGGAATTGGCATAGACCCCGGTAATAATGGTGTTACGGGCCGGGGCACATACCGGTGCATTGGCATAGGCATGGGTATAAAGAAAACCCTCGGAGGCCAGATTATCCAGATTGGGTGTATTAGCCAGTTCATCGCCATAACACCCCAGGAAAGGACTGTTATCCTCGCTTACTATCCAGAGGATGTTGGGAGGTTCTTCGGGTAGCTTTTCCCCGCATCCAACAAGGAAAAAACCGTAAACGATAAAAAGAAATAAAATGAAAATGCAATGGTTCGACCTTGAAGTAGGGATGCATTTCGGGACCTGATTTAATGTTGCCAAGAACATGATATGGACATTTTTTAAAGTTTTAAAAAAAGTAAACCGAAAAAGATTATAAAAACGCAATTTACTGAATAATCAGGATAACGTCTACATAAATAATCCACCCGGAATACTAACACCTGCAAGATAAAAAATTTATGCTTTTATGCCACAGACGTTAACAGTTAGGATCATTAAAACTGGACTTTTATAACTATTATAATCATATTGGAAAATTCCAGTCGGGAAATTGATATTTTCGGTTTTCTTTGACCCTGTATTATTCCTTGAAAAAATCTTCAAATTGATCTGCACGAAACGATGACCCGTCATAAGTTAATCATTTCCGATTCCGGGATGCTTACCGAAATATCCCCGGGATCGATCGGCCTGATCGTGACTTCGCCCCCCTATCCGATGATCGAAATGTGGGATGAAGTGTTTATCCGTCAGAATAAGCAGATCCGGAAAGCTCTTACCGAGGCTCCCGATCATGCATTCCGGCTGATGCATGGCCTGCTGGATAAAACCTGGGAAAGTTGTACGGAATGTTTGAAACCAGGCGGAATAATCTGTATCAACGTGGGCGATGCCACCCGGACTATCAGCAACCAATTCAGATTATTCCCGAATCATGCCCGGATAATCGATAAAATGATGTCACTCGGATTCAGCAGCCTGCCTGGAATAATCTGGAGGAAAACGACCAATGCACCAAACAAATTTATGGGTTCGGGGATGCTGGCTCCCGGGGCTTATGTTACCCTGGAACACGAACACATCCTGATTTTCAGAAAAGGCAATAAAAGGGAATTCAACACCAGCGAAGCCAGGAAAAACCGGAATGAAAGCGCCTATTTCTGGGAAGAAAGAAACAAATGGTTTTCAGATCTCTGGGAGTTGAAAGGCACTACCCAGATTTTAAATGAGACCGGCATCCGAAAAAGAAGTGCGGCTTTTCCTTTTGAAGTCCCCTGCCGGTTGATCAATATGTTTTCCGTAAAAGAAGATCACGTCCTTGATCCGTTTGCCGGAACGGGTACGACTTCGGTAGCGGCGGTTGCCTCCGGGAGGAACAGTATTGGAATTGATATTGATAATGGATTTTGCAGTGTATTTAATAATAATATTCGCAATTGTAAAGAACGCGTAAACCGTATGATCACAGCACGGCTTAAGGATCATGAAAAATTTGTCAGGGAAAGGATCGCGTCGAAAGGAAGGAAGTCATTAAAACACACCAACCGCAATTATGGCTTTCCCGTGATGACCAGACAGGAAGCCGACCTTACATTTGAACGGATTGATTCCATAAATGAAATATCAAACAATGAATTTGAAGTTCAATATATGGAGTTATCCGGTCGTGATTTTCGTAAAGGAGGTTTTAAACAGGGGATATCCGGTAATTCCTGAAAAGTAAAAAGGTCCTCCATTTAAGCTGAATTAAACAGAGCACCTATCCAATTGACCCGGACCTGCCTGATTAATCCGGACCTCACTAATAGTTGAATATAGTTTTTTCCGTGTATCCCTGCTGGCGGGTTGCATATTAAAATGAAATAATGTATTATGATCAAAATATTTAAGGAAAATTGTCTGATCACTTTTATATATTTTTCCACTTTTTCAATTTCAATTATCCATAAACAAACAACCACAGCCATAATGAAAACAGGATTGATACATACACTCATACTGGTACTATTCATAAACTGCTCAGGCAAAAAAGAAAACCTCAGATCAGGTAATCATGGATCTGCCATGGATCCCGTGGAAATTTCAAGCCAGTTGCCTCCGGACGGAAAATGGGAACTTGTCTGGCATGATGAATTCGAGGGCAACGAATTGGATACGAGCAAGTGGGATTACCGGTTGCATATCATGCAAACACGGTATCCTACCTGGACAACAGAGGGGGCTGAACTTGATGGAAAAGGGAACCTGTTGCTTAAACTCTATGAAAAAGATGGTGATTATTTTTCTTCCCAATTACAAACCGGGAGGAATTATCTGGACAGACCGGGTGACAAATTTAAAAATTCCAATTTTGTTTGGCCTGTGGCCAGGATGGAGCCAGCCAAATTTGTTCACAAGTATGGCTATTATGAAATAAGATGCAAATTGCCGACCCAGGAAGGCTGGTGGGCTGCCTTCTGGTTACAATCTCCTGAAATTGGTTCAACACTTGATCCCGCTGATTCAGGAGTAGAAATTGATATCATGGAGAATTTTACACGGGATGGCATGATCAGTCATAATATCCATTGGAACGGATATGGCAAAAATCTTAAAAGTGCCGGATCCGGTGAGCGGCAATTATCTCCCACGGAAGATGGGTTTCACACCTTTGGTCTGCATTGGAGCCCGGATGGTTATGTGTTTTATGCTGATGGTAAGGTTTCCTGGGAAATTGACGGGCCGGTTTCCCACCGTGAGCAGTTCATTCTTGTCTCCGCCGAATGTAAAGGATATCGGAAAGGAGGCCCGGCTCCTGAATTGAAAAACGCAGTATTGCCGGACTATTTTGTTGTGGATTATGTGAGGGTATATGATGATATAACGGAAAAGGACCGGTGATTATCGTTCCGACAAAAATGGTCTTGTTTCCAATGGACCAGCCACGCCGCTGCGCTTTGTACATTTTTTCGACCCGGGCATACCTGCATTAATCCGATAATTCTTCATGGATGATGTAAAAATCGATACATTTCCCGGTTCAATATTTCAAAGAATGATCAAAATTTGGTAGTTTTTTTATTATGGTTTTCCCAATCCGGAAAAATTGCACACATCTCCATCTGATTTCTGACCAATCTGGATCATGAAAAATTTAAAAACGAATCCGGCAAAAATCATTAACCCCGATTATTCATAAACCATTCTCAAAATAAACCGTTTTTACCATTTAAAATATTTATTATCAGGTAGTTACAATAAGGGATTAACCCCTGATAAGCGCAATTCAGTAGCCTATTTCTGGGCTATTTGATTAAGTATAAGAATTTCAAAACCCTATATAATTCTTTGATTATCAAGAAATTGCGCTTAATCGGCCCTTCGGGCGAAAAATTTATGAATTTTTCGGGTTAAGTTGATCGTAGCAGTGATGTGTCTGATCCTCGGTGGTGTTTTCATGTTCATTCCTTTCATACCGCTGGGATATATCCTGCTGATCGCCGGTTTATTCCTTCTGACATCTGAAATTCCGGTTTTGGGTAAAACATTGGATAAAATAAAAGAGAAGGACAAAAAGAACCGGGTAGATAAAGTGACCCGGAAAATTGAAAAAACCGAACAGAAGATCAACCGGATGGCCAAAGAAGAAAAGAGTGATACCTGATTGATTTAATATGACACGGAATGCGGGAAACCACTCAACGAATAAATCTCAGCGGCAGCCACACTAAAAATTTCAGTGCCGCAGGGAACATTAGCGACACCGATTTCTTCAATTCGAACCTCCGGGATCATCTCTCACGACTTGCAGGAGATTTCAACCATCCCAGGTGCGTATGATGAAAACTGTCTGGATATTTAAGGCCGTATCCGAAGATCCTGTCCATGCTGGAGTGGCCGAAAAGAATTATACCGGCCAGAAGCACCCAGGGCGCCGATAAATACCACCCGGCGACCAGCACCACCAGGGCAATGGCTTTATGGTGAAAGAGATTATAAGTGGTTGCACCCACCCTGTTGCCGGCCAGGTAGCCCAGCATCCCGATATCCGGTGCCAGTATAAGCACTAAAAACCACCACCAGGCAAAATCGGTCAGGCTGAACAGATAGATGGACAAGGCGAACATGGCAGCCTCCTCGAGTTTGATTATATTCTTCATAACAGGTGTCGTTCTGGTCAGTTAATATACAGTCAACCTGTAAAATTAACGACTTTTTTCAGACAGCCCCACCTGAAGAACAGGCTAAATTAAAGCAATATTTAAAGATAGATGGCCTACGCTTTCACCACTTCCTGTTTCCCCGGATCCCACTCCAGATAGGTCCTGTCCCGGAACGACTGTACCCCCATCATACAGACTACCACGCCATAAAATGCAAAATTATGGTCGCACTTCAAGGGTTCATTTTCACGGATCGCCCGCAGAAGATTCTGATGATGAAGGGTAATATCCTCGGCTCCCGTTTTTTTGTGTTTGATCACATTCTCCTCACTGATCTCTTCCCCGGTGCCGGTAATTACGGATTTGGTGGTCGCCTCCTGGGGAGTAATGGTAAATCCTTCCCTGGTAAATTCCAGGGTACCCCGGTTGCCCCGGATAAGATGCCGTATAGGTGTGTCATTGGCCAGCGAAGACACCACCAGTGTGGTTATCCCTTCCGGATAATCAATCAGCATATTGAAAGTATCCGGGATATCCCCTTTCGTATTTTCATAATGCCAGATGCCACCACTGGCCACCACTTTGTCAGGAAAGGTAAGGCCGACAGATCGAATGATCCTGGATATACGGTGTATAAAAAGGTCCGTGGCTATGCCTCCCGAATAATCCCAGTACTTCCTCCACTGGAAATAGCGCAAAGGATCCCAGGGCACCTTCGGGGCGGGTCCGAGCCAGGCTTCCCAGTCAAGATTGACGCCGGGTTTGGCGGCCGGATCTACCTCGTAGGCCCAGAAATCATCACCGGCATAATTCCGTGAATAATCGATATGCGCCATGACTACATCTCCCAGGGCACCCTGTTTGATATATTCCTGGGCTGTTTCATAGGAATCATCCGACATCCCCTGAACACCAACCTGCACCTTGACCTTCGAATTTTTCATTTTCTCCACGATCTCCTTAGCCTGCCAAATATAATGGGTCATAGGCTTCTCCACATAGACATGCTTGCCCGCATCGATGGCATCCATTACCATCTGGTGATGCCAATGCTCGGGTGTAGCGATCAATACACTGTCTGCTTCGTCATCGTCGAGAATGGCTTTATAATCTTTTATCTTTTTAGCCTTTGTCTTTTCACCTGCGGCATTCAGCCGGTTATCATAGACATCACAGACTGAGTTGATCGATATATTATCTGTGGTCTTCATGTTCAGGAGTGCATTGATATGGGCATTCCCCATACCTCCGCAACCGATAACGCCCATATTAACCCTTTCGTTGGCACCCCATATTCTTGAATAGGAACTGGCGCTGAAAGGTATCATGGAGCCAAGACCCGCCGCCAGGCCCGCGCCTGCTGATTTTTTAATAAACTTCCGTCGACTGATTTGATTGTCTTTCATGATTGTTTAATTGTTATTTGTTAATTCCGGCCTGACTATCGCCTGACCTGTTCCATTTTTGTCTAATATCTGACCCATGACTATCGCCTGGCCAGTTCAAACCTCATCCCGGGAAGATAATCCGTAACCTTACGGCCATTTTTTTCTTCCATTCTGAATGTAAACGGCCATCCCTTGTACTGGGCTTTATTTCCTTCCTCCAGGTCGAAATATCTGGGCCGGCATTCATAAGTGATCTCCCTGTTTTCTTTATTGAAGCGAATCAATCCATAAACGCTGCCAAAATCCTTTTCGGCTTTCACCAGTGAATAACCCCTGGTCAATGAATATAAAAATTCATAGGTTTAAATTTTAAATCGAAAAGTCGAAGTACTAAATATACGATTTCGAAGGTAATTTTCAATACCCCCGTTCAAGAATCAAATCCGGTATATCGATATTCCGGTAATCCGGAAGTCCAGGATTACCTGAGCGCTTTTTAATTAGCTGGGCGGTATATGCATGCCATAGAAATAACACCAACAAATAATAAAAAAGGGGGATCCTTTATCATATATCTCGTGAAAAAATTTTCAACTGAGTTAATTCCATATTATTTTGCAGACCGTTCCCCCGGGGTACTAATACTCGGTATTATCGGTTTATAAAGATTTTTTTAACCATAATTCATTTATCGTGAAACCACAATTTTCATCGGCACAAAACTCTGTAATTAATCCGGATCGAAGAAAATTTTTAAAACAAAGTATGCTTCTGGGCACCTCCCTTTTGATATATTCCGGCTGCAGCGAGACGTCTGATTATCCCGTAATCCAAGGTGTTTTTCTTGAACAGGAACAGTTGCTTGGCGGATTGAAAGTGCATGATGGTCCTTCCTTAATACCCGATTCGGTCTGGTATGCAGGAGAAAATGCAGGTGACGGGATTAGCTTCAGGTTTGAACCCGGTACCCTGTCCAAAGCCTCCTATATTGCCGCAGATATGCTGGCCGACGGCAACCACATGATCAAATTCCAGATAATCCTTCAGGAGGGAGAATCCGGCCCGGAATTCGGTTTTCAATTCGGGGTGCTCAATCAATGTGCGCTCAGGATACGTTTTCCCTTGAGTCTTGTCGATCAGAACCGCTGGGGTATCGACCGGGAAGGGGCCTTTTTAAAACCCCGTTGCAGCGGCGACCGGGTAGACCTGAACAAGGTTGACCGGATGCGGTTGATCATACTCAGAAAAAGCCCACAACCTGCTATTTTCTGCCTTACTCCCATGGTATATGCTCCCGGAGATGTACCTGTTGTTAAAAATCCGGTCCTGCCTAAAGGCAAACTGATCGATGATATCGGTCAGAGCACCATACATGAATGGCCCGGAAAGACCCGGGATGTGGAAGAAATGAAACAGTCTCTGCGGCAACGCTTTGATAATTCCGATCATGAATGGCCGGATACGATGTCTGAATGGGGTGGTTGGAAAGCCGGGCGGCTGGATGAAGGTTCCGGCTTTTTCCGCACCCACTATGATGGAAGCCGCTGGTGGCTGATCGATCCGGCCGGATATTATTTCTGGTCGGCGGGAATGGACTGCTTCCGGGTCGACACCACGGCCAATTTTCATCTGCTGGAAGATGCGCTTTCCTTTTTACCTGACCGGGAAGGGGAATTTTCGGACATCTACAGTGAACGCGATGGTATGGAGTTTATTAACTACCTGGCTGCCAATTATATCCGGACCTTTGGAAGTGAAGGTTGGCGCGATAAGTGGGCCAGGGTAGCCCTCGATGAACTAAAGAGATTAAGGATCAATACGGTAGGCAACTGGTCTGAATGGGAATATGCCCGGGAAGCACGTTTCCCATATGTCCGCCCGATGAGTTTTAACCCTGAAAGGGTGGCTGAGATCTACCGTGATTTCCCCGATGTATACCATGAGGATTTCGAAAAAGATGCCCTCGGCTACGCCCAGGTGCTGAAAGATACACGGGATGATCCGGCATTGATCGGTTATTTTATGATGAATGAGCCCACCTGGGCTTTTTCTTCCGAACTTCCTGCAGTGGGCATGCTTTACAATACACCGAGCTGTAACACCAGGGTTGAGCTGGCCAGATTTCTGAAAAATAAATATCAGGACGACGGAAATCTATCGGCAGCCTGGGATATGAAAGTCAGTATAGAAAATATTCGGGAAGGAAAATGGGAACAACGCTTCACGGAAGAGGCTTTGAAGGACATGGAAGCGTTCAGTCAGATAATGGTTGAAAGGTACTTCACCACTTTGGCCGAAGCATGCAGAAAAGTGGATCCCAATCATCTTAACCTGGGGATACGGTACGCGGGTGTGCCTCCGGTATGGGCGGTGAAAGGCATGCGCACCTTCGATGTATTCAGCATGAATAATTACCGCGAGAAGGTTCCTTTTGAGGAAACCGAAGCGATACATAATATGCTTAAGATGCCGGTGATCATCGGGGAATGGCATTTCGGTGCATTGGATGTGGGACTGCCTTCATCCGGCATCGGACATGTCCCCACCCAGGAAGACCGGGGCAGGGCATACAGGGTCTATATTGAGGATGCGGCCGCCAATCCCTATTGCATAGGTACCCACTGGTTCCACCTATATGACCAGTCGGCCCTTGGAAGATTTGACGGTGAAAATTATAATATAGGATTCCTCGATGTGTGTAATAAACCTTATGAGCCCTTATGTACTGCTGCCATAAAAAGCCATGAAGCCATTTATGATCTGGCTACCGGCAAGCTCAAACCTTACGACAACGCACCGGAATACCTCCCGAAGTTGTTTTAAGGGACATTTGGCACCAGCATTTGCTTGTGATCTGGCGCCAGCATCCGATTGTGCCTTTACGTTTATTTCTGATCTGGCGCAAGCATGTGCCTTATTCCTGTGCCTACACTATTTACTGTTATAGTGACGCAGGCGCCTGCCTGTGCTTTATTCCTCATCCTCCGTCAGCACCGTAATCGGCGTGAGTTCCAGTTTCCGGAATTCCACTTCCGATCCTTCTGCCTGTACCGCAATTTGACCTTTTGTGGCCGTACAATCATATCCATAATTAACCAGGTCGTCATTTACCCATACCTTGATCTCATCATTCAGGCATTCGATGACCATGGTATTCCATTCACCGACAGGATTCTCCGAGCCATCGGTAAGATTCAGAATGCGCCGGTTTTTACCTTCCGTCACACCCCATTCTTCCGGCGGGCCTCTTCTTTCTTCCATATCCGGTACGGTGATATCCTCTCCGATACACCAGAAATCTCCCGCATTTTCATGCATCATCTGTATTTCCAGCGATTTCGGAAACATATCATACAAAAACCGCGGAGTAGAGGCATGAACGAGTATACCACAATTTCCTGGCTCCCCGGCAAACCGGTATTCCACCACAAGCCGGTAATCCTGAAATACCGAATCGGTGATCAGGTGTCCCCGGGGGTCGCCAAGACTCACCAGCATCCCATCCCGGACAATAAACGGATCCCTGGCGTCCGGATCCTCATCCATGGCGGGCACATCCACATGCCAGCCACTCAGATCCTTACCATTAAAAAGCTGAATGGTTTCCGGCTCTTTAGTTGTCTTACAACCAAAAATAAAACCGGTAAGTACGATGTAAAAAAAAATATTTTTCATAATGATCACAGGTAAAATTATTCGACATTAAATTGTTTTCTATCACTAATTGGGTCTGGAAAGGGATCATTCCATTCCTTCCAGGCCTGTAGAAGTTTTTTAACGGTATCCGGATTCGCCTCTGAAAGATCGTTCTTTTCACCCAGGTCCTCCTGAAGATTATACAACTCCAGGGAGGTATCCCGGTTAATGATCAATTTCCAGTCTTCCAACCTGACTGCCCCCTGATCATAGGTCATCCAGAACAGGGTGTCATGAGGTGGGGCAAGGTTTTCGCCGGTAATATATGGAATAAGATCTACCCCATCCACGATCTTTTCACCCGGGAGGCTATATCCGGCAGCTTCACAGAACGTAGGTAACAGATCCAGTGTGCTGGCTGTTTTTGTATAAACTTTATTTATACCCAGTTTACCCGGCCAGCGAATGATAAAGGGGACCCTGTGCCCTCCCTCATAACGCTGGGCTTTGTGTCCACGCAGGGGTCCGGCCGAACCCAAAAGGGTTTCGGGCCAGTCATCACGCCAGCCGGGGAATCCTTCCCTGATCATTGCCGGACCATTATCGCTGGTAAAGACCACGATCGTATTTTCCTCAAGTCCAAGTTCGTTTAAAAGATCCCGGATCCTGCCCACATTCTGATCGAGTGAGGCTACCATACCGGCATATAATCGGTTAGGCTCGTTTTCAAGCTCCTTAAAAATTTCCTTATAATTTTCATCCGCCTGCAGAGGAGTGTGTACAGCATTGTAGGCCAGGTAAAGGAAGAATGGTTGAGCCCTGTGCCGCTCAATAAATCCGATCGCTTGCCGTGTGAGGCGGTCGGTAAGGTACTCTGCTCCGGGCCGGGGAGGACCCCATCCATGGGGTTCAAGTTTGAAATCCGGAGAATTCACACCCATATAAATACCGTCCTCTTCAGGATAATAGGCCCCTTTCCACACCATTACATCATAGGCTTCATCAAAATATGGTTGGGCTATCTTGTCAAGGTTCCATTTGCCGATATGACAGGTTACATAACCCGCTTTATCCATAAGATTGGGCATTAAATTCAACGTATCCTGAATTTCCCAGCCATTGGAGGGCCAGAGATCCGGATTCCAGAAAACACCCAGTCGCTGCTGGTACATCCCCGTCAAAAGACTTACCCTGCTCGGTCCACAAACGGAGCTGGTCACATGAAAATCGGTAAACCGTATCCCTTCACGGGCAAGTTGATCAATATGGGGAGTAGGAATATCCGTGTTGCCATAACAACCAAGATCACCGTAACCAAGGTCATCAACAAAGATTAGAATGATATTGGGTTGGACCACCTCTTCCTGCTTTTTATCCTCACTGCACCCTCCTAAAAAAAGAATTGCACCCGAAAAAAAACAGAAAATGAAATTATAGAAGATCTTTTTGTACATGTGTTTCATATATGAAAAAATACTATAGTAATATAAAAAATATTAAGAATAGAAATTGGTTTTTTGCATTATAAATAGCAGGTATCCTATTAACACTAACCTGATGCCGTTAATTTTTGTATTTTAAATAATAATCTTATGTTTTTAATATATGCTCTTTTAATATATGCTCTGCAAATAATATTTTTACAGCGATATGGCCGCAATGATTCTACCGTAATTTTTAAGATAATGATACGCACCACACTTTCAAAAATTTTTATTTTATTTTTCATCCTCACCTGGGGCGTTGCCTCCTTCGCCCAGCCAATCACTACGCAGCAGAATGAAGTGGCTGAAATTTCCTTCCTTTCCAGCAAAGATTATTCAGATCCCTTTACGGAAATAGAATTGGATGTGATCTTTACCGGCAAAGATGGAAAACAGGTCAGGATTCCTGCCTTCTGGGATGGTGACCGGGTGTGGAAGGTCCGGTTCAGTTCTCCGGTAACCGGTGGTTATTCTTACCGGACAGCCTGTTCTGACAGGAAAAACCAGGGGCTGCATAATCAGAAGGGAAACTTGGCGGTACTTGAGTATACCGGCAACAGCCGGCTTCTCGGTCATGGTCCCTTAAAGATCAGCCCGGACCGGCGCATTGTTCACCAGGACGGCACTTCGTTTCTCTGGCTTGCCGATTCCTGGTGGCATGGCATGACCGCCCGCTTCAAATGGCCGGATGAGTTTCAGATCCTTACCCGCGACCGCAGGGAAAAAGGCTTTTCGGTGATCCAGTTTGCCCTGGGTTATCCCTGCGATATCCGGGAATTTGACAGCCGGGGCGCCAATGAAGCCGGTTTTCCCACATCCCGCGATTATTCGGCCATCAATCCCGATTATTTCAAACTGGCCGACCGCCGTATACAGCATCTTATTGATAACGACCTCTTTCCCAATATACTGGGTACCTGGGGATATTACCTTCCCTGGTTCGGCATCGATCACATGAAACGCTACTGGAGATACCTGGTTGCCCGTTACGGGGCTTATCCGGTTACATGGACCCTTGCCGGTGAAACTACCCTGGTCTATTATCTTACGGACGAAAGCCAACGGGAAGAGATAAAACAGTTTCAACGGGAAGGATGGGCCGAAATTGCTGCTTATATCAAAGAAACGGACCCTTTTAACCGGCTTATCACGGCTCATCCCGGTCCCTCCTCAGGCAATTTCCAGCCGATCACCGATATGTCCAACCTCGATATAATCATGGTGCAGCCCGGCCACAGGGGATGGGAAACCCTGCCCAATTCACTGGATCACCTGAACAAGGCCCGTACCCTGTTCCCCGAAAGGCCCGTGATGCAGGGCGAAGTATGTTTTGAGGGCATGATGGGAGGAGGCAGCGACGCCAAGCTGCAACGGGTGCTCTTCTGGACCAATATGATGTCAGGGGCTGCCGGACACTGTTATGGTGTGGACGGGATCTGGCAGTTCAATACGGAAGAAGAATTATTCGGAGCCTCTCCGGGTGGATATACATGGGGAAACACGCCCTGGGAACAGGCCCATAAATGGAAGGGATCGTTTTTTGTGGGACTGGGCCGTAAGATCCTTCAAAGATACAACTGGCAGGATTTTGAATTCAATGATGAATGGATCGATCCTTCGGCAGATGAAAATGATGTGCAGGATGCCTATGCGGCCGGAACCGGGGATTCGATCCGCCTTTTTTATTTTCCGAAAGGGGTTATGCCCTGGGGCCAGCCATACACAGTAAAAGGGTTGAACAGCCAGTCCTCCTATCAGGCCGCTTTTATCGATCCGCTAACCGGCAAGAATTATCCCATCAAAGAATTGATAACCGGAACACGCCATTGGACCATACCTCATGCCCCGATACTACAGGACTGGCTGCTTGAGGTCAGGAGGACAGACCCTCAATCCATAACGACCGTTCCCAGGCCGGTTAATCCGGATGCGAGTCCGGAGGCCAGACAGCTTCTAAAATACCTGTATTCTATCCAGGGCAGGCATACCCTGTCCGGTCAGCATAATTACCCGGGTACGATTTCCCGTTACACGGATGAAGCCTTTGCCCTTACCGGTGAATTCCCGGTGGTCTGGGGGCAGGATTTCGGCTTTACAGCTACCGGACAGGATGGTATTGATAACCGGGATGATATCATCAAAGAAGCCATCGAACGCCATGAACAGGGTTTTATCATTACACTGATGTGGCATGCAGTCCGGCCTGTTGATGATGAACCCTCCGGATGGAAGGAAAGTGTACAGAATGACCTGACTGACGAAGAATGGAAAGAGCTGGTAACTCCGGGGACGGACCTGTACAACCGGTGGATCGGGCAACTGGATGTGGTGGCTGGCTATCTGAAGATCCTTCGCGATGAAAATATCCCGGTTTTATGGCGTCCTTACCATGAAATGAACGGGAAATGGTTCTGGTGGGGAGATAAAAAAGGGGAAGAGGGTTTTCAGGCCTTGTGGTGGAATATGTACGATCACTTTGTCAATCATCACAAGCTGAATAACTTGATCTGGGTCTGGAATGCCAACGCCCTGGTCAATCCCAATATCGGGGATTATTATCATTATTTCCCGGGCCTCGATGTGGTGGACGTGCTGGCTACGGACTTTTATGGTGGCAATTATGATCCGGTGAACCAGGCCAAGCTGCTCGAACTGGCCGGAGGAAAACCACTGGCTATCGGGGAATGTGGGGAGTTGCCATCAATAGAAATTCTGGATCGTCAACCTTACTGGACCTGGTTCATGTGCTGGGCCGGTTTCCTGGAAAGAAATAACACCCGGAAAAAGATCCTGGAGCTTTACAGCGATCCCAGGATCTTTAATCGCAAGGATGTGAGGTGGGAGCAGGAATGGTAGGAATAGGCCACCTATTTATAGATCATTTCTGCAAAACCCTGGCTGATCTGGGGCATGAAGATGATCACCACAAGGGCGATGGCAATGACCACATAAAAAGGTAACAGATCCCTGATCATGCTTTCTACCTTCAGTCCCGAAACCACCGAACCAATATAGAGACAGGCTCCTACGGGAGGCGTAATCAGTCCCAGGGCCAGGTTGGTCACCATGATCACGCCGAAATGAAGGGCATCATATCCAATAGTCTGGGCAATAGGCAGCAGGAGTGGCGTAAAGACGATGATCGAAAAACCCGGGTTCAGGAACATGCCGGCCACCAATAGAATAATATTGATGAGCAGCATGATCACCAGGGGATTTTCCGTAAACCCGGTAATGGACGCTGTAAGTATTTCGGGGATCCCTTCGATCGTAATGAGGTTGGAAAAGATCAATCCGGCAGCCAGTTCCAGGGCCACGATTCCGGTAGTACGACCCCCTTCATACATGATCCTGAAAAAATTCCTGGAGTTCAGTTCACGGTAAAAAAACGCCCCGATACCCAGGCTATACACAAAAGCGATGGCAGAAGCTTCCGTGGGTGTGAATGTGCCCAGGAATATTCCGCCCAGAATTAAGGCCGGTGCCAATAAAGCAGGCAATCCATAGATGCTGGTCCTGCCAATCCTTTTCAACGACAAAGGTTCCGGTTTCGACCATTTATGCTTTACCGCGAATACAGTATTGACGATAATCAGCAACAAGGTAATAAACAGGCCGGGTATCAACCCTGCTGCCAGCATGGCACCCACCGAAGCATTGGCAATGGTGGCGTAAATGATCAATAATATACTGGGTGGAATAATTACCGCCATCGTGGAAGAAGCCACGGTAACGGCAGTAGCATATTTTAATGAGTATTTCCGATTGACCATTTCTTTGATCTCTACGGATCCCAGACCGGCCACATCGGCCACCGAAGAACCGCTCAAACCCCCAAAGATCATGCTGGCCGATATATTTACAGCTCCCAGCGAACCGGGCAGAAAACTCAATACCGATTCCGAAAAATCGAATATTCGCCGCGCTACTCCACCATGCGACATGGCTATACCGGCCAGCATGAACAGTGGAATGGCCACCAGCAGATAACTGTCGAGCGAATTGTAAAAAAGCGTAACCACACTCATCAAAGGATACACATCGAAGACCACAAGGGAAGCAGCCAGCCCAAGCATCAGGCTTACCGAAATGGGCACACCCATCATCATGAATATAAAAAACAAGATGATCGTAAGGTATGTGGCTGTCATTGTTCCTTATTATCTTTCGTCTCTTGCATCGTTTCACTTTTCAGTTGTGTGCCGGGAATGCCCTGGGGTTCCTGTTCCTGCCAGGGTTGATAATCAGGTGCCTTACTGAAACACCACACAATGTCTCTTGCCAGCCGCCATGATGTAAGGGCAAATCCTACCGGGATTGCCGCCGTAAATACGTACATTGGAAAATTAAATCCCATGGCGGATTTATTCATTTCGATATGCATCCATGTCAATCGCGTTCCCAGGTATAAAAAAAATAACGAGAAGATCAGGAACAATACCTGGCTGATGACCCAGGTAACACGGCGACCGACAGGTAGGGCCGATACGATAAAATTGATACGGACATGCTGGTTGTCCTTTGCGGCGGCGGAAATTCCTACCGCACAAAGCCATATAAAGAGGTATTTCCCCAGTTCTGTAGCAAAGACAACTTCGAAACGTACAAACCGGGCTAAGATCCCCAGCAAAACATCAACCACCAGCATCAGGGAGAAGATCACCAGCAAAAAGATTTCGGTATGTTCCGCAACATATCCGAGGACCTTTCCTAACGGTCGAAAGTATTTATCAGCCATGCACTAACTTTTTGAACATCTTTTCAGTTCTGGCTAAAATAAAAAAATAATATAAAGGACTAATATTGCTGGTGTTTTTTATTTTCATTTGATTTTTAATCGAAACACAAAACGGGCTACCAATTAAAGGGAATTATAATATCAATATACCTTTTATCAGCAGTCCCCCTTTTTATTCAGCTTCGCACTTTCAATGCTTTTTCATTTCTTCCAGGAATGCATCGAGAAAGGATTTGGTGAAGACTTTTTCATATTTATCCCATACCGGTTCGACCGCTTTTTTAAAGGCAATCTTATTTCCATCCGGCATGTAAAATATTCCCACGCCCTCGTCGTCGATCTTTTTACGCAACTCTTCCGTATTTTTTTTAAGGAGATCCACCTGATAATCCACGGAGGCATCGGCCACATCGCGGATCATTTGTTGTTGCTCTTCACCAAGGCCGTTCCACCAGTCCAGGTTTACCAGCACGATTTCAAGATCTGTGGAATAGTCCCAGACGGTCATATAATCCTGAACTTCATAGAGTCGCGAACTGTAGATCACATCCTCGGCATTTTCCTGTCCGTCGATGGTCTTGAGCTGGAGCGCATTATACACTTCGCCCCAGGCCATGGGCACGGGATTGGCTCCCATCGCATTCATATTATCGACAAACAGCGGGTTGTTCATTACCCTTAATTTAAGCCCCCGGATATCCTCAAGTGTTTTGACCATTCGCCTGCTGTTGGTCAACTGCCTGAAACCACGGGGCCACCAGGCAATGACATGCAGGTCTTTTTCGGCCAACTCTTCATTGATGGTCCTGAGTACATCACTTTTGCTTTTTGCCAGACCCACCACCTGGTCGATATCGCGGAACATGAAGGGCAAGCTGAACACGGAAGTCTTGGGAACCATGTTGGCAAGATATGCCGTGGTGGTCACATGCATTTCGATGCTCCCCTGCTGACACATTTCGATCTCGGCATTACCTTTCCCGCCGGAAAGTACGCCGGAATGGTATACTTTGGGCTCAATTTCACCCTTACTTCTGGTTTTTAATTCCTCTGCAATAAAATTGGCCCCCTGCGTAACAATATCATCCGGAGCATTGACCAGGGAAATCTTTGGCTTCAGTTTCCCCGAAGTGTCGCCACCCGAACACCCTGAGAAGAGAAGGATGCCGGATAAAAATAAGAAGTTGATAAAATGCAGTATAAATCTTTGTCGTTCCATTTATTTAATTCAATAGATAATTCACCTTTGTTCGGTCCGCTGCAGGTCATGGGTATGATATCCCGAATGGATCACCCCGTGTTTCATTACCGCGGCTATTCTTTTCAGTGCATTTATGTCCTTTAACGGGTTACCATCCAATGCTATGATATCCGCGTATTTCCCGGCTTCCAGACTCCCGGTCTTACCGGCTATTTCACAAACCACGGCCCCGTTATTGGTTACCCCCCGCAGGGCATCATAATTTGAGGCACCCAGTTCCTTAACATAGACAGCCTCCTGTGCCAGTTCGCCGTGCATACCATCCGTTCCAAGGGCAAAAGGGATGCCTGCCTGTATCATGGCTGCCATTCGACCCGCCACTTCATCCCCTTCTTTCAGATGACCGGGAATGAGCCTTTCCGGAAGGTTCTCGATCCGTTCCTTCGTAAGCATGGGACTAGGGGTGAGCACCAGCCAGGTATCCGATCCTTTCAACTTTTCAATCTGCCCATCGGAAATATGATAGGCATGTTCCAGAGTATCCAGACCAAGTTCCAGGGCCCAGTCAAGACCCTCTCCCCCCACACAATGCGATGCAATTTTCAAACCCTGTTGGTGGGCTTCATCGATAGCCGCCCTGATCTCTTCATACGAAAGGAAACTGGGAAGCCTGCCATCACCTTTCAGGGTTCCCGATATATAGATCTTGATCAGATTCGCCCCCATTTCGGCATTTTCCCTTATTGCCTGCCTGATCTGATCTTCTCCATCAAATGGATATCCCACAAAACCATGTCCGTTGGGAGCGCGTATGCCCCGGGTAGCCACAAGCAGTTCAGGTCCGGTAACCAGGCCGTTTTTTACAGCCTCCCGGCAGGCAATGTCAAGAAATTCCCTATCCCCAAGACATCGACACGTCGTCACACCCGATAATAGGTCTTTACGCATCATGGCCGTAGCACGAAGAGTAAGCTCAGCCACGCTATCTGTCATGTGATCAAGGTAGTTATCCAGGGTGGCATCCATCGATAAATGAGTATGACTGTCGATCATTCCCGGCATTAAGGTGGTCCCTGTCCAGTCGATCAACCTGTCGGGATTCATGCCCCGGATCTCTGAGACGGTTCCTGCTGCTTTGATGTATTCTCCCTCCACCAGCACGGCCCCTTCGGGTAATATTTCGCGGTTTTTCCCGTCCCAGAGGAAAGCCCCTTTTATCATTACTTTATCAGCCATAATTCCTTTTGTTTTGATCATAAAAATCCCTTTTCTATGGCAATTGTGCTCATAAAAAAATTATCATATATCTCCATCTTATTTTCCGGTCATCCTTTCCACAACTTCTATCAGATCCGCTCCTTCCCTGTCCTGCATTTCGAGGGCTTCTGCCGAAAGAAAATACTGGGATGCGGCGGTGGCTACCAGGGCCGGCATTTTAACTTCCCGGGCTGTATTGGCTACGATGGACACATCCTTGCACATCTGCCCCAGGCCACCGGGAGATGGTTTTTTAGTCAGCACACTTTCTGACAACAATTTGAAATAATCACTGCCGGCAATTCCGCTGCCCACCACTTCAGTGACAAGTTCGGGATCGAGATCCATCTTCCGGGCCATGGTGATCACCTCCATGGTGGCGGCATGGGTCACTCCGACCAGCAGTTGGTTGCAATGTTTTACCGCCTGTCCCATACCGGGCCTGTCCCCTGCATTCACGATATTCCCTATGATATCAAGAACGGGTTTGACCTTCTGCAGAATTTGGGCGGGGGCTGCCGCAATCAAGGTCAGGCTTCCATCAGGGATCCTGGCGGGCCCTCCTGTAAAAGGGCAGTCTATGAAGTCGATCCCCTTTTCTTCACATAAGTCGGCCATCGATTCGAGGTTGACCCGGTTGATAGTACTCATACAGATCACGGTTGTTTTTTTATCCGCTCCTCCAAGGACACCCTTTTCACCACGGATCACCTCCAGCACCTGGGCATCGTTCAGCACCATGATCAGCACGACGTCAGAACGGGCAGCTACTTCTTTTGAATTAGCGAGGCTTTTTCCGCCTGCCTTTTCAAAATCCGGCAACATCTCCTTGTTTTTATCGAAACCATAAACGTCGAATCCGGCTTTTAAAAATGCTCTGGCTGCCGGCAACCCGGTCCGGCCAAGTCCGATTATTCCAATATTTTTTGTCATAGTCAGGTAAATTGGTTTTTCTGCAGATAAAGTTTGTCACATCTGATCCCATATAAAAAAATCTATCTGCCATGGACAAAATAATTAAAAAAATACGAACGGCCAAACCGCTGGGGTGGGTGTTACATATTTCAGAAATTATAGCAGAGCAGGTGCAGGCACATGCTCATTGATCATTGGTTATTAATATTCAAATCTCAATAGGCCAATATCCAATTAATTTCATAACGATTCCTGAAATCCCAAACCTTTCAGAATGGTTTTGGCAATTCGACATTAAAAAAATTGAATATTAATTGAGCATTGAGTCATTGATCATTGGTTATAAAATTGAACCTGCTACATTTGAGTGGACAGTAAGTGAACCTGCACAGTTTTTGACGATTATCTATAAAAATTCTACATTTGTCATTGGATTTCCCCATCCGGTAGTTTTTTAAAGAGATTAAGAGCCTATGAGAATAAATCCGAAAAAATGCGTAGCCTGCGGCAATTGCATACCCGTATGCCCGATGGGCGCCATATATATCGATAAGAACATTAACCGTGCTACGATCAACGACGATGCCTGCGTGGAATGCGGTACCTGCTACAGGGGCATGAGTACGGAAAACCTGAATCCCGTACTGATCCGTACCATCCGGAAGATTGCCAAAGTCTTCAGGTTCCGTTTCGAACCCGAGCCGGATGTCTGCCCCACTACCTCCTTTGAAATGAATGAGCTGGAGATGCCCCGGCTGATCCGCCAGATCTTCTCAGACCCGGTAATCGAGCATACCTCCACAGGTATCAAGGGAAGAGGCACCGAGGAGGTAAAAACCAACGATGTAAACCCCCGTGTGGATACCGGTGAAGTGGGATACACCATCGAATTCGGCAGACCGGGTGTAGGCGTGCGTTTTTCCGATATCCAGGAGATGACAAGAGCCCTGGCAAAGAAGGGGGTAACATTTGAAAAAAATAACCCGGTTACCCACCTGATGACCGACAAAAAAACCGGCGACCTCAGAGAAGATATATTGAATGAAAAGATACTTTCCGCCATTGTGGAGATAAAAACCACGATCGATGAAGTGGATGATGTGCTTCATCTCGTTCATAACGTGAATGACCGTATCGATACCGTAACCGCAGTGGGTATTTCCACGCGGTGTGAAGCGGATGGGGAGGACAACATTCTTGCGCCGCGCCTGGAAGATCTGGGGTATACCTTCTACCGGGCCAAAACCAACATGGGTCTTGGCCGGGTGACCAATAAAATTGAGATGGAAAAAACAGAAAATTCAAACCGATGACCAATACATTACATAGATACGGCGATGCTGAAAGCTTCCGCGACGATTATATCATTTTTGCCATTCCTTCCAAAGGAAAAAATGACGAAGACAGCATCCTTAAGCTTAAAGAATTCCTCAGGATATGTACCCGGCATAACCCCGTGAATATGGGCAATGGCAACCGCGGAAGCCTCACTCCGGACAAGGGCCTGAATCCCGCCGCCCACTGGAACAGGGATTATACGCCCGAATGGGATAAAGTGATCGAAGGAGTAGAAAAACCAGGAACGGCTTCGGCCGTTTTTGCTTCAGAGGAAGATGCCAAAGCCTGTTTTAAAGAAGTGGTCGAGGCCGATTTCGGCCTATCGGTCAATATGAGCACTGCGGTGGAAAATGCCAGAAATGTGGCACAGGGTTGCGGCATTCGCAGGCATAGCGTGGAATACTCCTTAAAAACCTATGATCCCCATGATCATCTTCCCAATTCCGAGGTGCTTGGGCTTTCCACCATGTGCGGGCATGGAATGGTCTCGTTCAACCTGGCAAAAAAGATGCTTGATATGGTCAGGGAAGGCAGGCGGACTCCCGAAGAAGCAGCCGCCACCTTAACCCGGTTCTGTCCGTGTGGCATTTATAATCCCGAACGGGCTGTCCGGTTTCTGAAAGAAGCGACCGGCGAACAACGGTAAATGCCAGGGGGCTGCTTTTTAACCCGAAAAATTCATAAATTTTTCGCCCGAAGGGCCGATTAAGCGCAATTTCTTGATAATCAAAGAATTATATAGGGTTTTGAAATTCTTATACTTAATCAAATAGCCCAGAAATAGGCTACTGAATTGCGCTTATCAGGGGTTAATCCCTTTTTGTAACTACCTGATAATAAATACTTTAAATAGTAAAAACGGTTTATTTTGAGAATGGTTTATGAATAATCGGGGTTAAGAATTTTTTTGATCCGCCGTTAAGCGTTGAAGGCGAATCTGCCTTCCTTCGTCAGGCAACCCAGGACTGGTCTTGTTTCCTCATGATCATCCTCCATCCTCCATCCTCCATCTTCCATCCTCCATCCTCAATCCTCCGCCCTGAGTGTTCCGCAAAGGGGGGCAGGATCACTCCTCCCTCGTTTCGATCTTCGGATGCTTCATCAGTTCTTCTCCGTTCAGGTTACCGACCACATTATAAAAAGGCGAATCGCTCCAGAAGCAGAATCCGAACAGCTCCGGGAAACTGTTTTCCAGTTTCTCCACCACATCCAGGCAATCCCTGGGTTCGTCATCACGCCCACGAATGCCAAGCTCTGCCCACCAGATCAGCTTGCCGTCGTTTTTCTTCTTTTCCACCGCCCATTCGTACTCATTGAAGATCAGGCCGGTGCCATAAGCCGACTTCCCGATGATATCCACATAGGAATCGCCCGGGTAATATTCCTGCGCACGGCCTTCGTTCTGGGTAGTATGATAAGCCCAGATAATATTGTGTACATTCTTTTCATTGTTGAAATAATCATGCACCAGCCGGTAAAGCCTGATCGCGTTGGCGCTTCCGTTCTTGGCATGCCATTTATTCCTGTCGTCGCTTTCTACAAAGGGTGTATAGATCACCGGCACTCCTCGCTCTTCAAGCCATTTCAAATTGGCTGCCATCCGGTCCATCTGCCGGTAAAAATTGGCCTTGGTGGAATTATCCCCTTTGGCAAAGATCAGGTCGATATCGATGGGGTCGTTCCAGTTGCCGCCGGCAGGATTAGCATAAAAATTGTATACACCCACCAGCAGGCCGCGGTCCCACATTTCCTTTACCCCCTGGTTCCATTCCATGTCCGAAAAGGGGTCGTCGTTAAAGTCATAGGTAATAGTGGCGTATTTCGGCATCACGCCCGTATGTTCGTACACTTTATGAAGCCAGTTACTATCATGATCCATATCGGGGTTTTCATCATGAACCCAGGTGGCCATCTGTCCGAACATATACGATCCGTTACTCAGGCTATGCAGGTAACGGTACACCTCGGCAATCGGCTGGGAAATGGCAGGTGTAAAAAATACTGAGAAGAAATACAGGGTAAAAACGGGAATGAAATACCTGAGAAGAGTGGCCTTCCAATGCCCGGTTTTCCGGGGCCTGTTCATTTTTTCACCATTATGGATATTCCTGTCAGATATTGAGTTTAGCAAATTCGTCATCGGTTTGATCGGTTAAATTAAAAATATCAAAAAAATAATTTTTTGGTTCGGTCATTGAAATATAATAAAAACAGGATAGAAAAGGGGGATTTCTTGGGAATTCTGCATTTAATCAAACGAAAGAAATAATAAAACCGGTTTAATTACCGGGCACCATGAGGTTTAATCCTTAATGATAAGAACCGGTTCGCATTTTATACCGGAGCATGCCGTTGATCTTTTCAAACATTTTATGCCATGAAATAGTTGACAAAAAGTATATCTATGGCTCCTTTCCCATAAGATTTAGCCTGGGATTGCTTATATTTGTTGGTTTAACTATTAACCAAGTATAATAATAATGATCGATTATAAACGTATCCACTGGCCGGTGTTTCTTTTCATCACCATCTACCAGATCGGTGTGCTGGCCGGACTTCCCTTTTATTTATACTATACACCTCCCTCATGGACAATGGTGCTGACAACGGTACTATTGATCGGGCTTACGGGGCTCAGCATCACGGCGGGCTATCACCGGCTATATGCCCACCGGGCTTATAAGACCAACCGTTGGGTGGAGATCCCCCTGATCTTCCTGGGCACACTGGCCGGCCAGGGAAGCATCATCCGGTGGGCCAACGACCACAGGTTGCATCATAAGCACGTGGACACCGACCGTGATCCCTATTCGATCAAAAAAGGCTTCTGGCATGCCCATATCCTCTGGCTTTTCGAAAAACCCGAGCCCATCAGGAAAGATCAGGTGTCGGACCTGATGAAAAACAGACTGCTTATGTTCCAGGACAAATATTATGGGATTTTATTCTTTGGAAGCAATATCCTCGTTTCGCTGGCTATCGGCTGGTGGCTGAATGATTTTATAGGCGCTTTTTTCATGGCCTGGTGGGTAAGGTTGTTTCTCGTTCACCATTTTACCTGGTTCATCA
Source organism: uncultured Roseivirgaceae bacterium (assembly GCA_964543195.1). Classification (GTDB taxonomy): domain Bacteria; phylum Bacteroidota; class Bacteroidia; order Cytophagales; family Cyclobacteriaceae; genus JAGTVG01. The sequence goes on along the minus strand of CAZIXF010000001.1, from coordinate 22,127 downwards.
ATTCACTGGCCCATACCTGGGGTTCGAAGAGTTATTATAAAGAACTTTCGGCGGTAGACAATTACCTTATCTCACTGCTCACATTCGGTGAAGGTTATCATAATTACCACCATTATTTTGCTTCCGATTACCGGAACGGCGTGAAATGGTATCATTTCGATCCAGGGAAATGGCTGATCTGGACTTTGAATAAAGCCGGGCTGGCCACCAACCTGAGGCGATTCGATGAGTTCCGGATAAAAAAACAGGTCCTCAAGAATGATAAAAACCTGCTGATCGACCGTCTCAGGCAATTATCCTATATCAAAAAAGACCAGCTCGAGCAGAAGATCTCGGATACCTTCGAATCCATTTCCTCGAAAATGGCAGAGATCAAGCAGCTCCGTGATCAATACCATGAATTCAGGAAGTCCGGGAAGCCGGAAAAGCTGGTCGAGGATCTGAAGCGTGAGATCAGGGAGATCCAGCATGGGTTATCTGACGACATCCGCACCTGGCGGCAACTGTTCAACGGTATCATGGAAATGAAGCCCATCCCGGTGTAAAATCAGATATATACAGGCCTGGCCGAAATTTTCACCCGCTTCCTCGCTGAGGATCTTATCCCGTATATCGACGGGAAATACAGAACCACAAATTTCAGAACGATCTGCGGGCATTCCACCTCGGGAGCATTTGTGATCCATACCCTGCTGTTCCTCCCCGCATCTAACGAATACTCTATACCCTTTAATTCTATAAGAGTTTTTTTCGGAATTTGAGAAATTTAAATAATTCCCCTCCCCAGAGTACAAGGGATGAAATGAAAAAGATTACGGCAAAATCGATTAATGAGAAATCGGCAAATCCGAACATTTCCCTGAGAAACGGGGTTTTTATTACAATTACCTGCAGGATGATGGATGCGATAAAAGCATAATTGATCCATTTATTGGTCAAGAGGCCTATGTCAAAAACAGATTTTTTCAAATGCCGCATATTGAATACATTAAATACCTGGGTCATCGCTACCACAAGAAAAGCCCCTGTCCTGGCGGCATCGGTCCCCCGGGGAAGATAATAATCAAAAACCAGCATCGATAGCGTAACCATGATGGCGGCCATCAGCAGCAGAAAAGGCACAATGTCCCAATGCAGGATATTGGCCCGCTTCTTTACGGGAGGCTGACGCATGATGTCACCGTGTCCGGGTTCAGTGGCCAGGGCAATGTCCATAACCCCATCGGTTACAAGGTTCACAAATAAGATCATCACCGCGGTGAGCGGTATCGGAAAACCCAGTAGCAGACCTGCAATAAGCACGGAAGTACCGGCAAAATTGGTGGTAAGCAGGAAATAACTGGTTTTCTTTACATTTTCAAAAACAATCCGGCCTTCCCGCACCGCATTTACTATGCTGCTGAAATTATCATCCTGCAACACGATCTCAGCAGCATCCTTGGCCACGTCGGTACCTCTCTGACCCATGGCTATACCTACATCGGCCCTTTTGAGGGCAGGAGCGTCATTTACCCCGTCTCCGGTCATGGCTATCAAGGTATCACGTTCCTGCAGTCTTTCTGCAATGCGTAACTTGGTTTGTGGATCGACCCTGGCATATATAGAAACATGCCGGATATAGTCATCAAATTGCTCATCACTGACATCAAGATCTTTTGAGGTGAGAGATACCGGATAGTCGCTTTGTTCATTTTTCTCCTTTTTTTCAACGATGCCCACCTGCTCGGCAATGGCCGAGGCTGTTCTCTGGTGGTCGCCCGTGACCATCATTACCCGTATGCCGGCTGAATTACATTCGCCGATCGATTCTTTCACTCCTTCCCGGGGTGGATCGATAACACCCGTTATCCCCACCCATACAAGATCTTGTACATCACCGGCTTCCACACTATTCTTATCCCCGGCTTCTTTATATCCCAGGCTCAATACACGCATCGCTTTTCCTGTCAACTGATCGGTCTTATTGCGGATCTCTTCTCTTTTTTCACCGGTCAGTTTCATAGGGCCATCTTCGCTCAGCCATTGGCTGCTGAGTTCAAGTATCCTTTCCGGTGCCCCGATGGAAAATATTTCGTTGTCATCATCTGTCTTCATGAGGGTTGCCCGGAATTTTTGCTCGGAATTAAATGGCAAATCGTCAAGTATTTTATAATCATTAAAAGGTGATTGCTCTTTTATTTTTGCTTTCCGGGCCAATACAAACATGGCGGCTTCGGTAGGATCCCCGGTAATTACAGGTTCACCTGTATTATCCTTTCCGGATTTTTCATTTTTTCCATCTTCTTTCAAAGAGGCATTGTTGCAGAATCCGGCGATCACCACAAGTTTGCTGATCACGGAATGATCAAATATATCTATGTTTTCATCTTTAATCCTGAATTCGCCTTCCAACTCATGGCCGGTTCCGGTAACGTCTATTTCCTCTTCGCCGCCTGTTAATATTTTTTTAACGGTCAGGATCCCCTGGGTAATAGTCCCTGTTTTGTCGGATAAGATGGTAGATACCGATCCCATCATCTCCGTTGCCGTAAATTCCCGGATAATGGCCTTCTGCCTGGCCATGCGATTAGCACCGATAGCCAGCACAATGGAAATGACAACGGGTAGCCCTTCCGGAATGGACGACACCAGTGTGGCAATTGTGACCAGCAGGATTTCCTGCACCTCAAAATCGCGGTACCAATAGCCAAGTACAAAAACGATCGTGGCTGTTGTTATCGCTATCGCGGCCATTTGCTTACCCAGCGTGGCGGTTTTCTTTTTGAAATTGGAATCCTGGATTTTCATTTCTTCCATGGAAGCAGCAATTTTTCCAATTTCAGTCTGCTTCCCGGTCGCCGTCACCACCGCCTTCCCACTGCCTCTTGCCACATTGGTCCCTTTCCATACCATGTTAACCCTGTCTGCCACGGGGAGGTCTTCTTCCAATTTCCCTGTATCTTTTTCTATGGGCATGGATTCGCCCGTAAGTGAATCCTCCGTGGTGCGGAGATCCTTTTTTTTCAAAAGCCGCCCATCAGCCGGAATGGTAGAACCTTCTTTTAAAACTATTATATCGCCGGGCACAATTCCTTCAGGGGTCATTTCCATTTCCTTGTTATCCCGCACAACATAGGCCTTTTTCCTTACCATACTTTTTATGGATTGAATAGCTTTTTCAGCCCTGAACTCCTGTATAAAACCCATAACTGCATTAAACAGGATCACCGCCAGAATGATATACACATCCGCCATCTGGTCAGCCCACCAGGCAATTCCGGCAGCAATAAATAAGATCAGGATCAGGAAATCTTTAAATTGCTTCAGGAACAACATGACCGGGTTGGTCCCTCCTTTTTCGGGGAGTATGTTTTTTCCATACTTTTGCTGCCGTTCGTGAACCTCCCCGGAGGAAAGGCCTTGCTTCCCGGTGGATAACATCTCAAGGCATTCTTCAGCGCTTATGCTATGGTAAGGATATTTCTGATCGATTTCCATCGAAATTCTTATTTCAAATGAGTAAAAAAATATACAATAAATAAATGCAAGATTTTTTTAAATTAAACAAACAACCGGACCGATTTTTGTTTTTTTCTATTCTGAAAAGGATCGTATAGCCAATTAAAAGGCCAATTTTGCAATTTTTATACCCTTTTACTATGGGGAAAGATGTATACCATAAAAATCGAAATCCTGCATTTAGCCATAGACTCGATTAACTATAGACTCGATTTTCTTTCCCCTCGTTTATTTTTCATTATCTTCTTGATTTCCGGTTATCTTTGCATTATGAACGTCCTGGTCCGTCCGTGGCAACCGGGTGACGAGCATTACCTGGTAAAATTCGCCAATAATGAAAACGTAGTACGGAATCTTCGCGATTCTTTCCCCCATCCCTATACGGAAAAAGATGCCCGGGTGTGGATCCGGATGAACAAGGATCTGCAACCGGCGCTCAATATGGCCATCGAGGTGGATGGAAAGGCCGTGGGAGCGGTCGGTATTATGCTGAAAGAGGATATTTACCGTAAAAACGCCGAGATCGGTTACTGGCTTGCCCAGGAATACTGGGGGAAAGGAGTGGCTTCCCTGGCTGTAAAGGAAATGGTGAAATATGCATTCGAAAACTATGATGTCATGCGTATTTATGCCTCCACTTTCGAGGAAAACCATGCCTCCCAAAGAGTACTGAATAAAGCGGGTTTTAAAAAAGAAGCCGTTTTCAGGAAATCCATAATCAAAAATGGGAAATTCCACAATGAAGTGGTCATGTCGCTGCTGAAAGAAGATTACCTTCTTCTCCGCGATCAGGAAGAGGAATAATACCGTGATTTACAGGATCTTTGGTGAAAGAGACAGCCTCTTTTTACGCGGTCACAAACCCGGTTAACAAGGGTTGTACCTGTTAAAAGCCCGCCGGAAAAAAATCTACTGTTGAGGAAGAAAAGGCAAGAGAAACCGATCGGTTTATTCAGGCATAAGTACATTTAGCATTAATTTTACGACTATGAAAGTAAGCGGATTTTCCTTTATAAGGAATGCCATTAAATATGATTACCCGGTAGTCGAGGCCATACGGTCAGTACTGCCGCTCTGCGATGATTTTTATCTGGCCGTAGGTAAATCGGACGACACCACCCTGGAACTGGTCAGCAACATCCATCCGAAAGTGACTATCCTGGAAACCACCTGGGACGATTCGATGAAGCGAGGGCGCGTACTGGCGGCTGAAACCAATAAGGCTCTCCGGGCGGTTCCCGGTGATGCAGACTGGTGTTTTTACATTCAGGCCGATGAGGTGGTGCATGAAAAATACCTCGATACCATCAGGGAAAGCATGGTACAATGGAAAGATCATGAAGAAGTGGACGGACTGCTTTTTAATTACCTGCATTTCTTCGGCTCCTATGATTACATTGCCACGGCACCCAACTGGTATAAGAAAGAGATCCGGGTGATCCGCAACAATAAATCGATCTATTCCTACAAAGATGCCCAGGGATTCAGAAAAGACAATAACCATAAGCTCAGGGTCAAGCCGGTTGATGCATTCATCTATCATTATGGTTGGGTAAAGCATCCCGCAAAACAGCTTAAAAAACATCAATCCTTTCACAGGCTGTATCATGAAGGGGAATGGGCCGACAAACGTTTTTACAAAGCCGATGCATTCGATTATTCCATCATCGATGAACTGGGGCGATTCCACGGATCGCATCCGGCGGTTATGCAAAAGCGGATCTCAGAAAAGAACTGGGAATTTGACCGGGACCTTTCCTTCAACCGGCTTACCATAAAGAATCGGCTTAAAAAGCTCTCGGAAAAATACCTGGGGTACCTGCCGGGAGAATACCGGAATTATAAGATCATTTAAAAACCACCTTCCCCGGCCATTCTCATCCCTTCATTTGCAAGGAATACCGGAAATATAGGATCATCTAAAACCAACGATAAACCCGATCCCTGCCGGCATATGTATCAGTAATCACGGGTGATTATCAGGGAATTAGGTATATCAATCTATTATCGCTAATTTCAGTCGTTCATTGGTTCAGCCGTTCAGTCGTTCATTGGTTCAGCCGTTCAGTCGTGCCATCCAAAACTATTTATATTCGTGCATTCGTGGCCCCAAAAAAATTCGTGCCATCCATAAAACATAAATATTCGTGCATTCGTGGCATTCCAATCTAAAATTCGTGCCATCCATAAAAAATAAATATTCGTGCATTCGTGGCATCAATACAATTCGTGCCATTAAAAAATAAAAACCCGGGTAAATAACTCCCGGGTTATCTGGTACCTGATAAAAGGGTGTATATTTATTTGGAAATCAGTTCCACGCTCCTTTTTATGAAGTTGGTCAGGCTGCTGCCTGTAAGCATATTCTGTGCCAGCAGACCCAGATCGTATACCTGACGGGCAAGTTTTTCTTTTTTATCCTTTCTTTTTGCCTCCAGGATCTTACCGATCATCGGATGATTTCCGTTGATGGATGCCTGTAATTGATCCGGCATATTCATCATACCCATTCCGCCTCCGGTGGCCGACATGTCCTTCATCCTCCTCATGAACTCGGGAAGGGTGATCACCAGGGGCAGGTCTTCAGGAGTCAACGATTCTACCTGGAAGGTTACGTTCTTATTGTCGATGGCCTTTTCAAACACTTCCTTAAGTTCTTTCTTCTGTTCATCGTTCAGTACGCTTTCCTTCTTCTCATCCTTGTCGACCAGCTTGTCGATGGTTTCGGAATCGACCCGTTTCCAGGCCGCGTTCTCCTGCTTCATTTCCAGGTTGTTGATAAAATGGCTGTCGAGGATGCCATCCATCACCAGCACATCATAGGTATTGGCTTTCACCGACTGGATATAACCGTCCTGCTTGGCCGGATCGTTGGTATAGATATGCACCACCCGCTTGTCCTTATCGGTCTGGTTAGCCTTGATATGCTCGCGGTATTCATCAAAAGTGAAATATTTACCTTCCGTATTCTTTAGCAGGGCAAAATCCTTGGCCTTTTCATAGAATTTCTCCTCAGTGATCATACCGTACTTCACAAATATGCCCAGATCATCCCATTTCTTTTCATAGCTTTCCCTGTCCTTCTTGAACAATTCACCCAGTTTATCCGCCACTTTCTTGGTAATGTGGGCGTTGATCTTTTTCACATTGCTGTCCGACTGGAGAAAACTCCTGGAGACATTAAGCGGTATGTCCGGGGAATCGATCACACCATGAAGCAGCATGAGGAATTCCGGAACGATATCCTTTACTTCATCGGTGATAAATACCTGCCGGGAATATAGCTGTATCTTGTTCTTCTGTATCTCGAAGTCATTCTTGATCCTCGGGAAATAAAGCACCCCGGTAAGATTGAACGGATAATCCACATTGAGGTGGATCCAGAACAACGGATCTTCGGCAAAAGGATACAGTTCCCTGTAGAAGTTGAGGTAATCCTCATCCTTGAGTTCGGTAGGTGATTTGGTCCATAAGGGCTCAGTATTGTTGACCACATTTTCCTTTTTCACCTTCTTTTCCTTACCCTCATCGTCTTTTACAGTCTCTTCTTTTTCCCCGAAAACTACCGGGATCGGCAGGAATTTACAATATTTATCGAGTATCTGCTGTAAACGGTGTTCTTCAAGGAATTCCTCATTTTCCTTGTTGATATGCAATATCACATCCGTTCCCCGTTCCTTTTTAGCGGCGGGTGCGATCTCGAATTCGGTCGAACCGCTGCAGGTCCAGTGTGCCGGTTCGGCTCCCTCCTGATAAGATCTGGTGATGATCTCCACTTTATCAGCCACCATAAAAGTAGAATAGAATCCAAGGCCAAAAAAGCCGATAATCTGGTTGGCATCGCCTTTTTCCTTATATTTTTCTATGAACTCCGAAGCGCCGGAGAATGCGATCTGGTTAATGTATTTTTTGATCTCTTCTCCAGTCATACCAATACCGTTATCGCTTACGGTGATGGTCTTGAGCTTCTTGTTCACCGATATGTTAACCTTTAGCTCTCCCAGTTCTCCCTGATACTCACCTATCGATACCAGTCGCTGAAGTTTCTGGGTAGCATCTATTCCATTCGATACCAGCTCCCTGAGAAATATTTCATGGTCTGAATAAAGGAATTTTTTTATGATCGGAAATATATTCTCAGTATGTATTGAAATTGTGCCTTTTTCCTGCATTGTATTTTCCGGTTTTTTTGTTTTTCAATGCCTATTTTACAAAAGTCGTTCCAAAGACCTGAATCTGCCAGAATCTGACATCATGTCAGTGTTACGGTTTGGTTGGCCACGGAGGCGCAAGGGCGCGAGGGATCACCAAGTATTATTTATTTTAGCCACGGAGGCGCAAAGAGACACCAAGTATTATTTATTTTGGCCACGGAGGCACGAGGGCACGAAGTGCCCTTAAGTAGTATGTTCTTTTTGACCAGAAACCACCAAGATACCGGATTTTTACCAGGTATTTTATTCAGTAATTCAAGGGATAGGTAGTTTTTAGTTAATTTAGGCATACCATAGAATTAAAGGATACAATAATGGAGGATAAAAACAAAGCCATCCGGACCAGTCTCAAAGTGATCACCTGGGTAATGATCATTCTCTCACTGTTTGCCTTATATATCAGCCTTCGCACCGACCGGTTTTCTGTCCAATATGCGGTGGCCGCATTGGTTTTATGGCTTCTGGCACTTGGGTCCAATTTTCTGGGTAAAAAATACAGAAAATGAGCTTATCAGTCACTCAGATCCTCATAGCCCACCTGCTGGGTAGGCGGCGGTGACTTGGGTTTTGGCTGGGGCTCCTGCGCATCATCGAAGCAACCCCACAGGGATAACAACAGCATAACCACTACCAATATGTTTATCAGGTATCTCATCCCTTATCTTTCAAAAACAAATATAATAAATTACGGATAATCCCCCGGGCAGGATATGTTTTCCAATCTTTTTTCCTATATTGCAATGTATGATAGAGTTCTGATCGTTAATTTTTTATGCTTGACCGCTACCCCCATAAAACCAGGATCCTTGTTGCTGTAGATTGTATAATTTTTGGATTCGATGAAGATGAACTGAAACTGTTGATCACCAGAAGGTCATTTGAACCGGAAAAAGGGGAATTTTCACTTATCGGAGGGTTCGTGGACCGGGATGAAAGCCTGGACGAAGCAGCCCAGAGGATCCTGACCCAGCTCACCGGATTGAAAAATATCTATATGGAAGAGGTAAAAACCTTTAGCGGAGTAAACCGGGATCCCGTGGAAAGAACAATTTCTGTGGCCTATTATGCCCTGATCAAGGCCGGCAATAACCTGAAATTATCGCCCGAATACGGATCGCAATGGGTACCGTTAAAAAATCACCCGCCATTGATCTTCGATCACGATGAGATGGTGAAGGCGGCTCATGCCAAACTCAGAGCCATGGCCAGGCATCAGCCGATCGGCTTTGAGCTGCTTCCCAAGCGCTTCACGTTGCCCCAGTTAAGAAGGCTCTATGAAGCCATTTACGATTGTTGTCTGGACAAACGGAATTTCAGCAGAAAGATCCTGGAAATGAATTTACTTGAAAAACTTGATGCCAAGGATAAATCCACATCGAAAAAAGGTGCCTATCTCTATAAGTTCAACAAAACCAGGTATCGTGATCTGCTCAGGCAGGGGTTGAATTTTGAGATTTGAGCTGTCGGGAATGAGAAGGGAAAAGGGTTGAGTTAAAGACTGTTGATTTGTGCAGTTGTGGGGTTGAGGAATTGTGGCTGTTTAGTTTGAAATCCGGGATAACATTCCTAATTTTAATAAAATGTCAAAATGACATTTAATATAATATTTTTTTACGGTTATGAGCACAAACAATCTTGTACTCGGAATTGACTACGGTACCGATTCGGTTCGTACGATCCTCGTAGATGCCGGCAATGGCGAAGAACTGGCCAGCGATGTATTTGAATTTCCCCGCTGGAAAAAAGGATTATACTGCGAGCCGGCAAAGAACCAGTTCCGCCAGCATCCTTCCGATTATATCGAGGGCCTCGAGACGACCGTGCGTAATGTGGTCCGGGAGTCGGCAGTAGATCCGGCACGGATCAAAGGCATTGGTATCGATACCACCGGCTCTACTCCTGTGCCGGTCGATGAGGAGGGCACGCCCCTTTCGTTAAAAGCCGGATTCGGTGACGATCCCGATGCCATGTTCATCCTCTGGAAAGACCATACAGCCCTCGAAGAAGCCGGTGAGATCAATAAAAAAGCAAAAAACTGGGGCGGCATAGACTATACTAAATTCGAAGGTGGCGTATATTCCTCGGAATGGTTCTGGGCCAAGATCATGCATGTGATCCGGAACAATGAAAACATTTACCGGAATGCCTTCTCCTGGGTGGAGCATTGCGACTGGATACCGGCCCTGATCACTGGAAATACCGATCCGCTGCACATGAAAAGAAGCCGTTGTGCGGCCGGACATAAAGCCATGTGGCATGAATCCTGGGACGGGCTGCCGGAAGAAAAGTTCCTTGTCCATCTCGAACCCAAACTGAAAGGGCTTAAGGAAAGGTTATATGAGAAAACCTATACTTCCGACACTCCTGCAGGAAATCTATCGGAAGAATGGGCCGGGCGACTGGGTCTTCACACGGGAGTCAAGATCACGGTAGGCACCTTCGATGCTCATAGCGGTGCGTTGGGCGGGGAAGTAAAAGAATATACCCTCACCAAAGTTATGGGCACCTCCACCTGTGACATGCTGGTGGCACCCATGGAAGAGTTCGGCGATAAGCTGGTCAGTGGCATATGCGGGCAGGTCGATGGCTCTATCATACCCGGCCAGCTTGGCCTGGAAGCCGGGCAATCGGCCTTCGGCGATATCTATGCCTGGTTTAAAAAACTGGTCATGTGGCCCGTAGAAGAACTTCTTGTTGACCTCCCGGAAATGAGTGAAGACCAGGCACGGAAAATAAGAGATTCACTCGATAACATGATCATTGAAAGATTGTCGCAAGAGGCAGTTAAGATCCCCATCGGCGAATCGGGCATCGTAGCTTTGGACTGGCTGAACGGAAGAAGGACTCCCGATGCCAACCAGGCACTGAAAGGGGCTATCATGGGACTTAACCTGGGCAGTGATGCGCCCCGTATTTTCCGCGCCCTGGTGGAAGCCACCTGTTTCGGCTCCAAAAAAATCGTGGACCGTTTCATGGAAGAAGGTATCGAGATTAAAAGTGTGATGGCCCTGGGAGGCGTGGCCAAAAAATCCCCCTTTGTTATGCAGGTAATGGCCGATGTATTGAATATGCCGATCAAGGTGGCCCGTTCCGAACAGACTCCCGCCCTGGGTTCGGCCATGCTGGGCGCTACCGTGGCAGGCATATACGAATCGGCAGAACAGGCCCAGCAGGCCATGGGAAGCGGTTATGAACAGGAATACGAACCGGTCGCCGAAAATGCGGTCAAATACGGGAAACTGTATGAACAATACAGCCGGTTTGGTGAATTCATCGAAAACGAAACAGCAGAAAATGAGTAAATACGACCCGATCAAGGAATCCTGCTACCGGGCCAACATGGCGCTGCCCGATTCCGGCCTGGTGATCCATACCTTCGGGAATGTAAGCGCCGCAGACCGGGAAAAGAAGGTGTTCGCCATTAAACCCAGCGGTATAGCCTATGAAGAACTGCGGAAGGAGGATATGGTGGTCGTCGACTTTGACAGTCAGGTGGTGGAAGGAAAGCTGAGACCCTCATCGGATACCAAAACCCATGCATTATTGTATAAAAACTGGCCGGAGATCGGAGGGATCGTACACACCCATTCCACCTATGCGGTAGCCTGGGCCCAGGCACAGAAGGATATCCCCATTTTGGGCACCACACACGCCGACCATCTCACCGAAGATATCCCCTGCGCACCTGTTATGGACGACCGGATGATCGAAGGCGATTATGAGCACGAGACCGGCAACCAGATCATCCAATGCATGAATGACCGGAAGCTATCTCCCACTGAGGTGGAAATGATCCTGGTGGCCTGCCACGGGCCTTTTACCTGGGGCAAAACACCTGAAAAGGCACTATACAACAGTGTGGTGCTGGAAAAACTGGCCGAGATGGCTTACCATTCCCTTCAAATCAATCCCCAGGCTCCCCGGCTCAAGCCCACACTGGTCAGGAAACATTATGAACGCAAGCATGGTAAGGACGCCTATTACGGTCAGGAATGAGGGTTGAGAGTGGGGGTAGAGGAGTGAGGACTATGAGGGACATAAGGAAACAAGACCAGTCCTGAGTTGCCTTCCTTCGTCAGGCCACTCAGGACTAATTGCATTTCTCCCCAACTCCACACCTCCACACCTCCACAACTCCACTTTTCCTCATACCCATCACCCAATCACCCAATCACCCAATCACCAAATAACTATACATGCCCCTGCGCCAGCATGGCCTCGGCAACCCTTACAAAACCTGCGATATTCGCTCCTTTCAGGTAATCTATCTTATCCTTATCCTCACCGTAGATCCGGCATTGCTGATGAATGCTTTTCATCACCTCATGAAGACGCTTATCCACCTCATCCTTGGTCCAGTGATAACCGGTCGCATTCTGAGCCATCTCAAGCCCCGATACCGTCACGCCACCTGCATTGGCGGCTTTACCGACTCCATAAATAAGATCGGATGACCGAAACAGGCTACTAGCTTCAGAGGTGCAGGGCATATTGGCCCCCTCGCAAACAAGCCTGCAGCCATTTTTAATAAGGAGATCTGCATCCTTTGCTTCGATCTCATTCTGGGTGGCACAGGGAAAGGCCGCATCACATTTTATCGACCAGGGTTTCTCATTTTCCCTGTACTCACCATTAAACGCCTCGGCAAACTCATAAAGCCGCCCCCTTCGCCCGAATTTAAGATCTTTCACATAATCAAGCATCTCATGAGTAAGTCCGTGCTTCATATATACGGTACCATCCGAATCGGATAAAGAGACCACTACCGCTCCTATTTCATGGAGTTTTTCCGCAGCATATAAGCTCACATTTCCTGACCCAGACAATACGCACCGTTTCCCTTTCAGGCTTTCCCCCCTGTGGTTCATCATCTCCTCGGCAAAATATACGGTACCATATCCGGTAGATTCCGGTCTCATCAGACTTCCTCCATATGAAGCTCCTTTTCCTGTAATCACCCCGTTGAAACGCCGCTGCAATCGTTTATACTGACCAAACAAATAACCGATCTCCCTGGAACCAACTCCGATATCACCTGCTGGAATATCCATCTCGGGGCCTATCTGTGAAAATAGAGCAGTGATAAAACTCTGGCAAAATCCCATGATCTCCCGATCCGATTTGTTCTTTGGATCGAAATCCGATCCCCCCTTGGCCGCTCCAAGGTTCAGGGTAGTCAGGCTGTTCTTGAAAGTCTGTTCGAATGCCAGGAATTTTAATATGCTGTAATTTACGGAGGGATGAAACCGTAAGCCTCCTTTATACGGACCAATGGCGCTGTTCATCTGGATCCGGTAACCCCGGTTGATCATGTATTCACCGTTGTCGCGAAACCAGGGAACACGAAAACTCAACACCCTTTCCGGTTCACAGATGCGCTCCAGCACTTTGGCTTCCCTGTATTTTTCATGATCATTGATAAAAGGGATAAGCACTCCGGCAACCTCCCGGACTGCCTGTATAAATTCTTTTTCGTTTGGATTCCGTTGGATGATCCGTTCCAAAAAAGAACGCATACCGGAATTTTCTGAACGCTTTCCGGTATCTTTTTTCACTAAAGTCATGGGGCTCCGCTGTATTTATCTTGAATTTAATATTTAATACTGTTATAAATTAATTGATATTTTTTAAAAATGTTCATAATAAACTATCTTCTTCCAGTGATAAATTGGGATTATACATAATAAGAAATGCAATTAATCCAATATCTTATCCAATAAATGAATTTTTGATAACGTATTGCGAAATTCCATGCTATATTTAAAACGAAATTAGAACTGTAGTCATGAAAATGAAAAACCTTATTTTTTCTTTATTTGCCGTTTATTCTTTTCTGATTTTTCCGGTGGTTTCATCGGGGCAGGACAATAAAACTTCCCCGAATATCATATTTATCCTGACGGATGATCAGCGCAGTGATGCACTTGGATATGCCGGAAATCCCATTATCCATACTCCGAACATGGACCAGCTTGCCCGTGAAGGCATCTATTTTGAAAATGCCTTTGTCACTACACCTATCTGCGCAGCATCCCGGGCAAGTATCGCCACCGGCCTTTATGAACGCACCCACCGGTTTACATTCGACACCCCTCCTCTCGACCGGAAATTGGTAGATATATCCTATTATAAACTCTTGAAAGATGCAGGCTATCATACCGGTTTTATCGGAAAATTCGGAATGCAGTTTGAAGAAAAGGCTGATACAGCACTTTTTAATGTATATGATGCCTATATGCCCAACTTTTATTACAGGCTTACGGGTAAGGCATGGGGTAAACATTCCTACCTCACCTACCTGACAGGTGAAAAGGCCAGTGATTTTATCGAAAGGGCTCCTGCAGGAAAGCCTTTTTGTCTCAACATATCGTTCAATGCCCCCCATGCTGAGGACCGCTCGCCCGATCAGTATATTTATCCCGATAATCTGGCCAGCCTCTATGAAAACCACACCATTCCTGACCCGCCTTTATCGGATGAAAAATATTTCAAGGCCCAGCCTCAATTCGTCAGGGAAGGTCTTAACCGCATCCGCTGGTACTGGCGCTTCGATACCCGGGAAAAATATCAGCGCATGGTCAAAGGGTATTACCGGATGATCACCGCGGTGGATGAGGTATTGGGCACAATACGCCAGACCCTGAAAAGAAAAGGTATTGAAGACGAAACCATTATCATTTTCACAAGCGATAACGGCTATTTCCTGAATGAAAGGAATCTTGCCGGGAAGTGGTTGATGTACGAAAATTCAATCCGCGTTCCCCTGATCCTTTACGATCCGGTAAATGCCATGCCACCTTCACACCGCGAGGAACTTGCTTTGAATATTGATATTGCCCCCACCATACTCGAATATGCCGGCATAAAAATTCCGGATCACATGCAAGGTAAAAGCCTGGTACCGGTGGTCAAGCAAGATTATTCCGGATGGCGGACCGAATTTTTTATCGAGCATCTTTTCGATCATGATTACATACCGAAAAGCGAAGGGATCCGTACAAAAGAATGGAAATTTTTCAGGTATATTGATCATCCGGGATATGAGGAATTATACAAACTGAAGGAAGACAGTCTGGAAATAAATGATCTATCGGATAATCCGGCATACGGTCAACAGTTCATTGATCTTGAACATGCCTGTGATTCGTGGATTGATAAACTCAACCGGGCCAGGGCCGCGATGGTTGAGTAACCATTTTATGAAACCGGGTCATAAAGGGGTCAACCCGGATCGGACTGTTCGGGTTCACTTCGTTTTTTTTATAATTCCGTGTAATAAGTCAGGATGGCCCAGCGGGGTGATAACAATCCCGCGGTCACCTGAATGGCAGGGCATGAATGGATCCCTGTATCATTACCCGCTTATTTCTTTTTGGCTTTTTTATTTTCACCGGGGTTCTGATGGCTTGCTTCACGGTTTCTCAGTTTTTTGGGCCGCGATACGCCATGTTTCCCTTTAATTATTTTGCCCCGTCTTGTTTTACGGTCTCCTTTTCCCATTTTTACATATGTTTTGTCTGATCCGGAATTAAATATTTTCTCCGTTTCAGGTTACAATATACACTAAAAATAAAAGATATAAAAACATTCTGAATCCCCTGATTATGAGTATCTTATACTTAATAAATGAATTTTCCGCAGCGGTAACAAGCCACTAATCCCTGTAGGGTAAAAAATATTAAAAAATATATCTTGCATTTTTAAAATATTTATCAACCTTTGAAATACATTTTCGTTATAACTGCTATCTTAATTTTAATAGTTACGCTAACAGACTATCAACCATGAGAGAAGAATTGTTCGACGACCCCAATTTCGAGGAGGATTTCAACGAGGATTGGGATAATGAAAAGGATAATTGGGATGAAATGACCTATGATCAGGAAAATTTCGATAATCTTCCTGACTGGATAGATGATGTTGATGACCCTGAGAATCTGGATGACTTCAATTTCGATGACGATTTTGAAGATGACATGAAATGGGATGAATAATCCGGTCTTTTGAAGAACGTCATTCATCAATATTACAAAAAGGAAATAGATGATCATTTAATTTTAGTCCGTATTAATCCGCATACGCTGGAGGGATTGGAATTGGTGGTTACCTCTGACAAAGAGATCATCCGTACCCGGAGAGCGTTCGATGAGCATATCTACAATGATCTGGAATATGATGATTTCAAGACCTGCAGTCCCCTGGAATTCAATTTATATTTGAAAGAAATTAGGTATTAAGATCTTATTTAATTTTCCGGTTTGAAATCTCGCGATTAATTATTATGTTTCTTTTCAACAAAGGAAACCCCAATAAAACATGCGTTACAATTTTTTTCTGATTGGATGGTCATTGCTGATATTTTCATGCTCTGTGACCACCTCAAACCGGTTGCCGGAAAAAGAAGGCTACCTTAATGAACCTTACCTTGAATGGGAAATAAAAAATCCTGGAGTTACGGGGAATAAATATGATGTGATTGCCCGGGCCATCTTTAAACATGAAATGGGGGCGGAAATACATTCGTTGATGTTTTACAGTGGAGATTCCGATATCTGGAAATTTAGGTTTACCGGGACAAAAACGGGAAGGTGGACCATTAATACTGAGGGTCCGGAGGGATTGGAAGGCTACACCGGCGAAGTTATCATCAAAGAAAACCAGGTTAAAAGAAATGGTTTTCTGGGATCAGATGGTAAAAACTGGATCTGGACCGGGACAAACAAGGCAATGATCCCGCAGTTGGTGATGGCTCACCCTCCTGAAACCTACTGGTCGTCGGATCAGGCAGATTCTGGAAAGATAAAAGATGATATAGAAGAATTTATAGTGGAGACCGGTTTCACCGGATTTCATTTTCCTGGCGGAGGGGGGTGGTGGTTTAACATCCATGATAAAAAAACCACCGATGAGGATGGAAAGCCGATTGGGGAAGTCAATCCGGATCCGAGAACTTTTGAGGTATTCGAAAAATTTCTTGTCCATAACTATATAAAAGGCGGCATGGTACATTTCTGGATGTGGGGCTCTGATGGTTATAATCATCCCCATACCGGACCCGGGGGAATTGGCGGACCAATGAGCCCTGCGGATAAACGGATTTTACGTTACTTGTCAGCGCGATTGGGTCCTCTTCCCGGCTGGTCGATAGGTTATGGATTCGATCTTCATGACTGGATTCAGGCTGATGAGCTTCAGGCCTGGCACGATTTTATGAAGGAGCAGCTTGATGGCTGGGAACATATTCTGGGTGCCCGGGCGGATAATGTGGAAGGATTTGTAAATGAAAAAGTAAAAAGAAATCCTTTCAGCCAGGTATACTGGACAGGCGACTATGCAGGATATTATGATTACCGTGTTCCTTACCTCTGGTATGTGAAAACGCTGAAAGAGTACGGTATACCACATTTCCAGGAAGACCGTTTTCGCATTCGTGAGCATTCCCGATGGTACCAGAAAGATTATACCCCCGAAATGACCCGCCGCGGATTATGGCATTCCACGATGGCCGGGGGTGTGGCAAATATATGGGGGAACCTTCTCCCTCATAATGATAATAATAAAGGCTCTCAACCTTATGACAATCAAGCAGAAGGCGGGATCCAGGGAGTACAATTCAAAGTTGATATCAAACAACAGATAAAAACATATTCCAGGTTCTGGTTTGGAAAAAACCGGTGGAATCATGAAGCAGAATATATACGAGACAATGCCCTGGCCGGTAATCAACTCGGAACTGAAATAATGGAGCCCGCAGGTGGAGATTATATCAGCACCTGTCTGCGCGATAGGGAGAACAAATATTATATATTTTACTCAGAAAATACGGCGAGAGTTAAGATGGATCTACGCGCAATGAACGGGATCATGCCTGCTATTGCCATCGATTCAAAAAAAACCTATCAGGAAATTGAACTTGGTGAACTTGTGCCGGAAAATCAGATCTGGAAAGCACCTTATGTGTCCGATTGGGCTATTGCCATTGGGGAATTCTGATCAACGTCGGGAACCTTCCGAAGTCAACCATTTTAGCGGACCATCCTGTCTCTATCAAACAATTAATGGGTTATAACTGGCTTTGAATTAGCGCTGAATTTGATTATCTTTGCAATGGCAAATCGATACGACCAGCTCCTGTCGAACTCCCCCAGGTCCGGAAGGAAGCAAGGGTAGACGGTTGTAGCGGTGCGATATCCGATTTGCCATTTTTTATTTATCCTTTCTTTTTCCGATTTTTGTATCTCTCAATAAAGTTTATCGCAAACCATTTCAAAATTAAAAAGCATGAAGTTTTTCATCGATACGGCCAACCTTGACGAGATACGGGAAGCCAACGCACTGGGTGTTCTTGATGGTGTAACCACCAACCCATCCCTGATGGCTAAGGAAGGCATAAAAGGAGAACAGAATATTATCCATCATTATAAAACCATTTGCGACATAGTGGAAGACCGGGTTAGTGCCGAGGTGATCGCCGTCGATTATGATGGAATGGTCAGGGAAGGCCGTGAACTGGCCGGGATCGACGATAAGATTGTGGTTAAAATTCCAATGATCAGGGAAGGTGTTAAGGCCATAAAAAAACTCAGAAGTGAAGGGATCCGGATTAACTGCACCCTGGTATTCTCTGCGGGTCAGGCCATCCTGGCGGCAAAGGCCGGCGCTACGTATGTATCACCCTTTCTGGGCAGAATCGATGACACAGGCCACGAAGGGCTCGAGCTGATCGCGTCGATCGCACGCATCTATCGGAATTATGATTTCGAGACCGAAATACTGGCCGCTTCCATCCGTCATGTCAATCACCTGATCACATGTGCAGAACTCGGCGCCGATGTAGCCACCTGTCCGTACAAGGTAATTATGGGGCTGCTATACCATCCTTTGACTGACAAGGGACTGGAAAAGTTTCTCAGCGATCATAAAAAACTAAATGGATAAAACCAACAGGCCGGGAATTTGTTATAAGACAAAACCAGAAGATTATGTATATCATTAAAGTAAAAGGAAAAAAGAAAATTCCTGATTATATACAGATCCGGGATGATAATTTTGTATTAATAGGTTATTTTAGCTACAGACCTGACCGGCCTTTTACCAGGCTCGACAAGTTCGGACTCGAAGGAAAGGAAAAAGAACTGGAGGAATTGGTGAAGAAACTGCCGTTTGGTAAATTACAGAAACTCGAGATATAAACTATGAATTTTTCAACTGATCCGATCATCAGGATCCGGAATGCCTCCATCTTCCAGGAAAATAAAACGATCCTGGCCGATGTTAATTTTGATATAGATAAAGGTGAACTCGTTTTCCTGGTAGGTCGCACGGGGTCGGGAAAATCATCCCTCCTGAAAACTTTATATGCCGATCTGCCACTCAGGCTGGGTGAAGCTGAAGTGGTGGGCTATAATATACGTGGGATCAAGCGAAACGAGGTGCCCTGTCTCAGAAGAAAACTCGGGATCATTTTCCAGGATTTTCAGCTTTTTGGAGACCGGACGGTGGCGGAAAACCTGTTTTTTGTCATGAAAGCTACCGGCTGGAAAGACCGGTCTAAAATGAAGGTCAGGATGGCCCATGTATTGATGCGGGTTGGACTCGGATCCGTGGGCAATAAAATGCCCCATCAATTGTCGGGGGGAGAACAACAGCGGGTGGTTATTGCACGGGCCCTCATTAACGAACCTTTGATACTGATGGCCGATGAGCCGACCGGGAACCTTGACCCCGAAGTATCCGAAGGGATCTTCAGGCTTTTTCTTGAAATAAATAAAAGCGGGACAGCCATCTTTATGGCTACCCATGATTATAGTCTCATAAAAAACCACCCTGAACGGATACTGAAATGCGAGGGTGGCCGGATCTTCGATTCGAATATTGAGGAATTTGAGCTTAAGAGCATTTTTTACTGATCATTGCATATAAGGTCCCTACTCTATCCTGACATTACCGTACTTACTTTTAATGGTAATTTCAGCATCGCCCCCTCTTCCAATTACGCCCTCATACTCGCTTGATGTATGGTCTTTTTCAATTTTATTGAATTTAACGAGCGAATCGTCATATTTCAGGTCAGAAAAACTCAGGTTTAATTCAATATCCGCATTCAAACCGGCAGGTACCCTGAGTTTCAGCGGTCCGAAACTGTTTTCAATTTCCACATGCCGGATCTTTTCCGACATATTAATCTCAATATTACCTCCGTAGTCAATGTCAAGATCGAGTATCCGTCCGATCATACCGAGTTCAAAACCGGAAAAATTGATATCTGCTTCCAGCTCTTCGATCTCTCCAATCTCTATTTCACCATATTTCCCGGTTAATTCAATTTTGTCCGCCGATTCTATTTTCATGGTGGAAAACTGGCTGTTCACCTCTGCATTACCCATCCGTTCAATAGCAAGTTTTGAATAGCTCAAGCGCAGTTCACCCATTTTCAGTTCTACTATTTCACTGAAGCCATTGCCAAAGGCGAGTCTTACCTCTGCGTTACCGGTTAACCTGCCGGCATTAAGATTCCCATATTGCACATCGAGTTCAATCTGGCCTGCAAGATCGGCCACATACACATCGCCAAAGCTGTTTTTCAGCTCAAGACTGTTTGTTTTTGGCATGTTGATATCGTAGTTCACCTCAAAAGAGGTATTCCTTCCGGTATTTTTCCCGTTGATCGAGGTGCTGAACGACAGTTCACTTTCCGGATCATCATCGTCAATATCAATATTTATCCGGTCGAGAAAATCCTGGGCTCGCGATTCACTGCTTGCATTGACAATGATATTTATTGCCACATCCACCTGATTCTTATCCCAGGTATTTATATGCACTTTACCGAAGGAATTGGACAGATGAACTTCGGTCTTACTGCTTACCTTATAGGATTTTTTAATGGTCCTGCGTTTTTCATCATGCGTATGCGCAAGTGCGGCTGAGAAAGCCAAAACAAATACCAATACCCAGCCGGTACAGTATTTAAATATCCCTTGTTTCATTTTCTTTATCTTTTAGATTTTTAATTCGCTGTAATACTTCAAGTTGCTGATTCAAAATCTCGATCCTTGTTTGAAGATTAACTACCATGGCATCGATTATTCTGTCATCGGGCCCGGTAACCAGTTTCTTCCTAAGCTCCTGATATGAGGAGTCGAGCTTTCCGATATCCACCAGCAACTGACTGTCAATTTCCGGATGGTTTATCACATATTGCCGGATTTCCTGTTTCTTGTCTTCAATCAAATGGAAATAATACTCTTCCACCTGCTTGAAGGCAATTCCTTCAGTAGCCTCAATTTCCCTGAGCACGGTTTGGGTGTTATGATCCCGGCGATCGACCAGTAACCACACCACTGCTGCCATTAATATCACGGCAGCGGCTTTCCAGATGTGCCGGTTTAAAAATACCTGTTTTTTATCCCGGTCAAGATCATCATTAATCCTGTTCCAGACCTTGTCCGGTGGAATCCGGTCATCGAATTCCGGCTGGTGATCTCTTATATATTTTTCAAGCTTATCCATTGATAAAGGCTCTTTCTTTTAATATTTCTTTCAGTTTCTTTTTGGCCCGGTTGTATTGGGACTTGGAAGTAGATTCCGTAATACCCAGTATTTCAGCAATCTCCCGGTGATCATACCCTTCGAGTAGGTATAGTGTTAATACAGTCCTGAATCCATCCGGAAGATGCCGGATCGCTTCCTTCACCCGCTCCAGTTCAAGGTCATATTCTTCTTCAGATACCGGATCCTCAACCTCTTGTTCCTGTTCATTCAGGGATTCATGTATCCTCTTCTGCTTCCGGATATGATTGATGGAAGCATTCACCACAATCCGTTTAAGCCAGGCGCCCAGGGTCGATCTACCCTTAAAGGCATGCATATGCCTGAAGGCACTCAGAAAAGCCTCCTGGAGTACATCTTCCGCATCATCCGGATCATTGGTTATTCGATAACATATATTATACATGGCCCTTGAATACTTTTTATAAAAGGCATATTGAGCCGATCTGTCGCCTTCAATACAGCCTTTTACCAAATCATTTTGATCCGTCAGTTCCAATATTGGTTTTTAAATGAATTTCATCCTAAAGACAGGTAAAAAATTACAGGGTTGCAAGCCCGCGTTAAAAAAATTAAAAAGTTCAGCACATGATAGTTAGAAATATTAAATAACCGTGTGAGTTTTGGAATATTAATCACCAATTTTCAATGGATCAATGATCAATTAATATTCAATTTTTTAAGCTTTAATTTTTTAAACCGTACCGAAAGGTCAGGAATTTCTGAATCCCTTTCTAAGAGGCTCAGAATTTCTTAACCTCCGTTCTGAAGGGTTTGGAATTTTTGAATCCGACTGAGGATAGTTTGAGATTTTAACCCGAAAAATTCATAAATTTTTCGCCCGAAGGGCCGATTAAGCGCAAT